>NZ_JAWRXG010000083.1:0-337 GCF_046535135.1 Arthrobacter sp. SIMBA_036 | reverse complement strand
GAATTAAGAGCGTACAGACATCAAGTCCCCCCGGGCGGCTGCGCTGATCGGGCCGCACTCTTGGCTGCCCCGATGGCGTTGTCAACACAACTTATGCGGTGTCGCGTTTTCGCACAGAAGCCGCCATCGCATTGTCATGTCATCATGAGATAAGTCCTTTGGAATTGGGCCTTTTTGCCGCTTCTGGCAAGACGAAACGCGGCAAAGGGAATTGCTCTCCGATGGACCTGTTTTTGTCGGGAAGGCGCGTCGCGCTGGCTGCGATTTCACTGCTTTCCTGCTTCGTCGAAAGCGCTCCGCAATAAGCGGCTGTCATCCCGGCGACCGGTCGATCAGC
>NZ_JAWRXG010000082.1:0-337 GCF_046535135.1 Arthrobacter sp. SIMBA_036 | reverse complement strand
AACTGCTGAATTTAAAGTCTGTATATCCTCCATCTGGATCGATCTTTCTTGATTCCGGGTAAACTACATAGCTGCCATGAGATTTGTTTACAAATGTGCTGTATGAGCGTGAAATGCTTGATTTAACTTGATTTGGTGCGCTTAATGCGATGTCTTCGTCCGAAGTTACCATTGGAAGGGAAGAGGCCTGACCACTTCCGTAACTGTATTTTGTTGTTAAGGTTTTATTGGTTATTGGGTCCATCATTTGCACTTCTTTGATTCTCAGTCCACCTCCTTTAATTATGGATCCTTTCCAGTTAAATTCATGAGGTTCGTATATATATTTTTGAACGCC
>NZ_JAWRXG010000040.1:0-641 GCF_046535135.1 Arthrobacter sp. SIMBA_036 | reverse complement strand
GTAGAACCATTTGCTGATATATTCCTGATCTGCGATTTTAGGAAAAATTTCTTTTATCAATTTATCTGATGCATAGACACTTGTATATATTTTCGCAAAAATCCATTCATCCCCTAATGTAAAGGTTCTTTTAACATCTTTTTCTGTTTCTTTATATAATACTTTTTCCAAAGGCGGATAAAAAACAACACTTTTTTCTCTTTCAGTGTTTTCTACGGAAAATAGAACCTCGTTGAAGAAAGCATCTTCATTGATATCACCAATAAACTCTCTTAATTGTACTTTCTTATTTTTAATAATTTCATTAAGAATAAGCTGTAAGCAGAAAATATTGGTAGTATCTAATATCATTCTGTCTTCATTATGGCTCACTAATATAACATACTGAGGAATGTTTGTTTCTTCAATATATTGTTTCAGCTCAGCTATTTGTGGCTTAGGATTCTTAGAAACTTTTTCAGCAAAAATGTTCCAGGTTTCACGATACAGAACAATATCATTTCCATAAGTAATTCGTGGAGTATGTGAAACTCGATCTGGTTTCAGATCTCCAAAATCAATATCTAATCCGTTGGGTCTGTATTCATATTGAAGATCTCCCAGGAATTTCATGATAGGCAATGGATTAGTTCCATAATTGA
>NZ_JAWRXG010000081.1:0-339 GCF_046535135.1 Arthrobacter sp. SIMBA_036 | reverse complement strand
CAGTCGGGCCGGTAACTCCTGTTATTCCGGTTGAACCGGTTACACCCGTTGGACCCGTTACTCCGGTTGGGCCGATCTCTCCCGTGGGCCCGGTAACTCCTGCCGAGCCAGTTGGGCCGGTTGATCCTGTTACTCCAGTTGATCCCGTTACACCAGTCGGGCCAGTAACTCCTGTTATTCCGATTGGACCCGTTACACCAGTTGGACCCGTTACTCCGGTTAAACCGATTGTGCCTGTCGATCCCGTTGCACCGGTTTCTCCGGTTGAACCAGTTACACCAGTTGGGCCTGTTACTCCAGTCGCCCCTGTTGCACCAGTCAAGCCGGTTGTTCCAGTTA
>NZ_JAWRXG010000080.1:0-342 GCF_046535135.1 Arthrobacter sp. SIMBA_036 | reverse complement strand
CCGGTTTCTATCGCGCCACAACCTCGACGCTGCAGCCACGGCCGCCCAGACGTTTCGCACCCGCAGCCTCCGGCAGGCGCATGCCTTTCTTGAACTCGTGGATGGCATCAAGCAGCGCTCCCTCTCCCGGGCGCTTCGTGCCGCCTGGCGCGATCCGCTGGCCATCGCTCATCTCAGAATGCCAATCGCAATCCGTTTGAACCGCATGACGGCAGCCCTTCGCGGCGCTGCTATCCGGAATTCGGAAGTCACAGTCACAGGCGGCGCTTCGCGCTCGCGCAAAGGATAAGAGCCCATGAACCAACGAAACCTGACCCTGCACAGCACAGTCCCGAAGGCCCC
>NZ_JAWRXG010000079.1:0-344 GCF_046535135.1 Arthrobacter sp. SIMBA_036 | reverse complement strand
GCCGACATCGCCAATGTCAGCTCGACGCCGTCCAACGTGACTGACTTCTTTAACGCCGTGGGGAGACGGGCCTGTATCTCTTGCAGGATACCCTTCGCGCGCACTGCCGACCCGAGGGTCGCCGATGTAGGGAGCGTCCATCCCTTGATTAGTTCTACGTCATTCTTATCTTGCTTGGGCATGACGCACAGATGGTGTAGGCCAGGTGCCTCGTCAATGTAGGGTTTGCAGGGTCTCGCTGCCAGCCACAAATTCTCGCTGCCTTGAACCGCATCGCTGACGGAGATGGCCGCGCCGTTCAACACCGTTGCGTAGACGCGACGACACCGACCTCTCTTTCTCAC
>NZ_JAWRXG010000078.1:0-345 GCF_046535135.1 Arthrobacter sp. SIMBA_036 | reverse complement strand
CTTATTGACTATTAACCGTACCAAAGGGTACGATCCGGAAACCCAAAACCCAGCATTAATGCCGATACTTCAGGCATATACAGTTGGGTTACAAATTTCATATTAACCATGAAACTGAAAATTTTACATATTGCATTACTCACATCCATTTTATTAATGGGGGGGTGTAAAAAATTTGTGGAGGTTGGCCCGCCTTCCAACCAGATAGCAAGTGAGACAATTTTTCTTTCAGAAGGAACAGCAACCGCTGCTATAAATGGACTTTACAATACAATGTCGAATACCAGCCTATCCTTTGCTGGGGGAGGGCAGACTGTATATTTGGGTTTATACGCTGATGAGATC
>NZ_JAWRXG010000039.1:0-945 GCF_046535135.1 Arthrobacter sp. SIMBA_036 | reverse complement strand
GTATTGATAATCCTGATATGAATAAATTGCAGTTTCATTTGATGCTCGATGAGTTTTTCTAAGAATTAATTCATGAGCGGATACATATTTGAATGTATTTAGAAAAATAAACAAATAGGGGTTCCGCGCACATTTCCCCGAAAAGTGCCACCTAAATTGTAAGCGTTAATATTTTGTTAAAATTCGCGTTAAATTTTTGTTAAATCAGCTCATTTTTTAACCAATAGGCCGAAATCGGCAAAATCCCTTATAAATCAAAAGAATAGACCGAGATAGGGTTGAGTGTTGTTCCAGTTTGGAACAAGAGTCCACTATTAAAGAACGTGGACTCCAACGTCAAAGGGCGAAAAACCGTCTATCAGGGCGATGGCCCACTACGTGAACCATCACCCTAATCAAGTTTTTTGGGGTCGAGGTGCCGTAAAGCACTAAATCGGAACCCTAAAGGGAGCCCCCGATTTAGAGCTTGACGGGGAAAGCCGGCGAACGTGGCGAGAAAGGAAGGGAAGAAAGCGAAAGGAGCGGGCGCTAGGGCGCTGGCAAGTGTAGCGGTCACGCTGCGCGTAACCACCACACCCGCCGCGCTTAATGCGCCGCTACAGGGCGCGTCCCATTCGCCAATCCGGATATAGTTCCTCCTTTCAGCAAAAAACCCCTCAAGACCCGTTTAGAGGCCCCAAGGGGTTATGCTAGTTATTGCTCAGCGGTGGCAGCAGCCAACTCAGCTTCCTTTCGGGCTTTGTTAGCAGCCGGATCTCAGTGGTGGTGGTGGTGGTGCTCGAGTCATTTTTTCTGTTTTTCCAGCATCTGCAGCAGTTCTTTCGGCGCGTCTTTTTCAGAAACCGCACCACGACCGGTTTTACCACCACCTTCGTCGTAGGCGAAAGAGATCATTTTACCAACACGCCAAACTTTTTTGATTTTAGAGATGTCAACTTCTTTTTC
>NZ_JAWRXG010000038.1:0-972 GCF_046535135.1 Arthrobacter sp. SIMBA_036 | reverse complement strand
TTCCGTTTCGCACCCGGCGACTCAGAAAACAATACACGCCCCACCACACCAACGCAAATCCACCCAACAACACCACCATCCAATGATCGAGGCGGCCTCGCCGTCGAGACCTGGACCTCTGCCCGAGTGTTCATATGGCGGACCCGTCCCGCGCTCCCGAGTGGTACGCGAATATCTCCCAAGTTGAGTGGGAGACGCCACCCCCTCTGGGCGTTGGTACGAAAGTCGCGTTCGTTGCCCATTTCCTTGGCCGGGAGCTTCGCTACACCTATGAGATTGTCGAACATACCTCAAGGTCATTGGTGATGCGTACGGCGGAAGGCCCCTTCCCCATGGAGACCAGCTACCGCTACGACTCCGTAGGCGGGGGCGGGACCCAAGTGACACTCCGCAACCGGGGTACCCCTAGCGGGTTCCCCAGGCTGCTGGCGCCGTTCATTCGCTTGGCAATGCGGCGGGCCAACAACAAGGACCTGAGAGCTCTCAAGCAGATCCTCGAACACGACCAGCATTAAGGCTGAGTTGTGTAGGCAGCCTGTTCTCAGCATCTTGCCAAGGTGGTCATCGGAACTGCAGGCGTATAGTTGCCCTCATGTTGTCTATGCGCCGATTTACTTGCCCCCGACCGGTTTCCGGTCGCGAGGGCTTACTGGCGCGCGCCTAGGTCCTGGCGCCGGATTCGAGTCGGGGGAGAACTTCACCCCTCCTGCATCCGAGCCCAAGGACCACCATGCCTAGTTACCTCAGCACCACCGAACTCAATGATGCCCTGTCCATCCGGGACCTTTCCGATCCCAGCAGCGGGCCCCATGCAATGCAAACTCTTCTGCAAGCCGTCACGCACACACTCAGCCGGAAGTGGGATGTTGCCGGCCGGGTCATCCGCCACAGCCCCTGGGACTGCTGAAGGTTTGATTGACACTTTGCCTGTGAGGATTTGATCCTTGCGGGTGGAAGGATGTTCATCATGCC
>NZ_JAWRXG010000037.1:0-1067 GCF_046535135.1 Arthrobacter sp. SIMBA_036 | reverse complement strand
TGGTTCAAACATAAAAGGTGGCTTCGGCTACCACTTACAGATGGACCCGCGGCGCATTAGCTAGTTGGTGAGGTAACGGCTCACCAAGGCAACGATGCGTAGCCGACCTGAGAGGGTGATCGGCCACACTGGGACTGAGACACGGCCCAGACTCCTACGGGAGGCAGCAGTAGGGAATCTTCCGCAATGGACGAAAGTCTGACGGAGCAACGCCGCGTGAGTGATGAAGGTTTTCGGATCGTAAAGCTCTGTTGTTAGGGAAGAACAAGTGCCGTTCAAATAGGGCGGCACCTTGACGGTACCTAACCAGAAAGCCACGGCTAACTACGTGCCAGCAGCCGCGGTAATACGTAGGTGGCAAGCGTTGTCCGGAATTATTGGGCGTAAAGGGCTCGCAGGCGGTTTCTTAAGTCTGATGTGAAAGCCCCCGGCTCAACCGGGGAGGGTCATTGGAAACTGGGGAACTTGAGTGCAGAAGAGGAGAGTGGAATTCCACGTGTAGCGGTGAAATGCGTAGAGATGTGGAGGAACACCAGTGGCGAAGGCGACTCTCTGGTCTGTAACTGACGCTGAGGAGCGAAAGCGTGGGGAGCGAACAGGATTAGATACCCTGGTAGTCCACGCCGTAAACGATGAGTGCTAAGTGTTAGGGGGTTTCCGCCCCTTAGTGCTGCAGCTAACGCATTAAGCACTCCGCCTGGGGAGTACGGTCGCAAGACTGAAACTCAAAGGAATTGACGGGGGCCCGCACAAGCGGTGGAGCATGTGGTTTAATTCGAAGCAACGCGAAGAACCTTACCAGGTCTTGACATCCTCTGACAATCCTAGAGATAGGACGTCCCCTTCGGGGGCAGAGTGACAGGTGGTGCATGGTTGTCGTCAGCTCGTGTCGTGAGATGTTGGGTTAAGTCCCGCAACGAGCGCAACCCTTGATCTTAGTTGCCAGCATTCAGTTGGGCACTCTAAGGTGACTGCCGGTGACAAACCGGAGGAAGGTGGGGATGACGTCAAATCATCATGCCCCTTATGACCTGGGCTACACACGTGCTACAATGGACAGAACAAAG
>NZ_JAWRXG010000077.1:0-352 GCF_046535135.1 Arthrobacter sp. SIMBA_036 | reverse complement strand
CCCAGCGCTTCTGCTGGCGTTCCTGTCTGTTGCGCCAACGCAGGCGCTTGCTGAATCGCCTGCATGTCAGGCGATCAATGCCAGCTGGAATAGTTTCAATATTCCCTCCACGACAGATGATGGCCTTCGGGACGTGGTGTATCCGGCGTCTGACTTCCTGGTGACAGATCAATTATCATTCTCGATCTCAGATAGCGCACCCAGCTTCACCAATTATTTTACCGCAGCAAATCCAGATTTCTCGAATTCGTACGTTAACTATCAAAACGGGCAGTACAGTTCAGGGAATAGCTCAACCACGGTCTCCGGTACAGACTTGACGCGCGACGGCCTGCATCTGGTCTACTCCAAC
>NZ_JAWRXG010000003.1:0-360204 GCF_046535135.1 Arthrobacter sp. SIMBA_036 | reverse complement strand
AACGGAGCTATAAGAACGCCGCAGCCAACGAGGGGCACCAACAACTCGTCCCACTTCAACACGTCCCGCTGCCAGTCAAAGCACGGGAGTAGAAGTAGCTGCGAGAACTCCCGGCAGTTGACGTATCTGACGTTTCCGCATGTCAGATGGGGTTTGTTCTTCCAGCAGTATCAGGGCCAAGTTCTCCGGATTTGCTGCGTAGAACGCTGAAGCTATAGGTTTCCTGCATCTAATGCATGTTTCCATGGTTTAGGGGTTGCAGTGAGTGGTTCCGTCCCGGGTTTCGTCCCGCGGATGCTGGTGGATCCGGACATCGGTCTGTTCCGGGCTGATGAGCGGGCTTTCACCGCGATGCTTGATGGTTGGCGCGCGCAGATGCTGGCCCGTGGGCTGACGACCCAGACCATCAAACAGCGCTGCCAGCTGCTGGAACGGTTCCAGAAGTTCACGGGCGAGTTTCCGTGGCAATGGGGTCCTGCGGATATTGAGGATTTCCTGGCTGAGCTGCGGTCCGGCGAGAAGCCGATCAGCCTGAAAACGCTGCGTTCGTACAGCAACGCTGTGGCGATGTTCTGCGCCTACCTCACGCATCCCGGCTATGGATGGGGCGAGTTCTGCGAACGCACTTTCGGCGATATACCCAGCCAGATCTGCTTCGAGTGGAACATGCCCAGGCACACCACCGACGAGGCCGTCCCGGCGAAGAAGCGCTCGTTCACCAAGGCAGAACTGCAACGGCTCTTCGACTATCTCGACGATCTCGTCGACCGGGAATACGCGGCCGGCAGCAAGCGGTGGCTGCCTCTGTTCCGGGACTCGGTGGCCTTCAAGGTTTGCTATGCCTACGGTCTTCGCCGGCGTGAGATGACCATGCTGGATATCGAAGACTTCGGCCCCAATCCCCACGTCAACGACTACGGACGCTTCGGCGCCCTTCAAGTCCGTTTCGCCAAAGGCACGGCAGGATCCGGGCCAAGGCGACGGACAGTCCTGACCGTCCCCGAATTCGACTGGGTCGTGGACCAGCTGAGGACCTGGACGTCCAACGGGATGCGGGAGCGGTTCCCCACCGCCGACAGGTCATCAGCGCTTTGGCCGAGCGAGCGTGGCGCCCGGATGTCGCTCGGTTACTTCGGGGATGCCTTCGCAGCTGCACGGGACGCCGTTGGATTGCCCAAGGAACTGGGGCTGCACTGCCTCAGGCATTCCTACGTGACCCATTTGATCGAAGCCGGCTACGACCCGGCGTTCGTGCAGACCCAGGTCGGCCACTCGTACGCTTCCACCACCGGCCTCTACACCTCGGTATCGTCGGACTTCAAGCAGAAAACCGTGCAGCAGATGATCGCACGCCGCATCACCAACTTGGAGGACCCAGATGCCTGAACAGCGCCGGATCGGCTACCGATGGAACCTGAGGGCCCTCATGGCTAAGCGCAACCTCTGGAAGACCACCGAACTGATGCCCCTACTGCGATCCCGCGGCATCAACCTCTCTGAAAGCCAGGTTTACCGCCTAGTCACCGCAGCGCCGGAACGCATCCCGGCCAGGACCTTCGCAGCGCTCTGCGACATCCTGGACTGCACCCCGAACGACCTGTTCGAACCGTTCGTGGAGATGCGCGCCGCGTCCACAGCCAACGCACCGCAACGCAGCGAAGACCTCGGAATCCAGCCCGGAAACCCTATCGCTAAACGGATCCGACTCGTCAGTCCCGAGAACGGTGACTAGGCCACGCAAGCCAGAGGATCCCCTCCGCTGGCCAATCCCCTGCGCCCGCTGCCGCCAGCACCACAAAACCGTTGCAAGGTGGCCCGACGGCGGAATCTGCGGCTACTGCTACCAACAGGCAAAACGCACCAAAGGCACCTGCGCCTGCGGACATGAAGGCGTCCTTCCAGGGCTCATCGATGAACAGCCCGCTTGCCGTCAATGCTCGGGAGTTCGGCTCAACGTCGACTGCGAGGCCTGCGGAGCAGAAGACGAACTCCACAGCGGCGGACGCTGCTGGAAATGCGTGCTCGCAACAGTTGTCGATGAGGTACTCACAAACCCCTCAACAGGATCAATGGCCACGAACCTGATTCCGCTCGCCACGGCGTTGAAGTCGATGAAACGCGCCAACAGCGGCATCACCTGGATCCAGCAGAAGCACGTCACCGCCTTCCTCCGAAACCTCGCCGTCGCACCAACAATCACCCATCAAGTCTTCGACGAACTGCCCGATTCGCGGACCCGCGAATACGTCCGCGGCCTCCTCATCGAGCACGGCGTTCTCCCCCGCCGGGACGAACTTCATACACGCTACGAGAGCTGGTCTGCACAAGCCCTCGATCGGGTTAACAACCATGAGGACCGCGACATTATCCGTCGCTACATCCGCTGGCACCACCTCCGCCGGATGAACCAGATGGACGAAGTCAGCCGCGGCACCTTCCTGCGAGCCAAGCAGCAAGTGACCGTCGCCATCGACCTGCTTAACTGGCTCGCCGACTACGGCACCAGCCTCGACGGGCTGACCCAGGCTCATCTCGACCTATGGCAGGCAGAAGGGCCCACCACCAGACGGATCGCTGAACACTTCCTGAAATGGGCCATCAAGGCCAAGGCCGTCTCTGCAGGGCTGACCATCCTCTCTCATCGTCGTGGAACGAGCGCCAAACTCGACAAGGCAGGGCAGGATGAAGCATTGAACCGCGTGCTCCACGCTGGCGGACAAATCGAGGCACGCGATCAGGCCGCCGCGATCCTCGTCCTTGTCTTCGGGCAACAGGCCGAACGCATTGCCCAGCTGACGTGGGAAGACGTGACGGTCACCGAAGAACTCGTCACCGTCCAGCTCGGATCAATAAACATCGCACTGCCAAACCCATTGGATGAGCCCTGGCGGGAACTGGCTGAGAACCCAGCGCATGGCCTTACGGCCGCGCACCCCAACAGCAACTGGGTCTTCCCAGGACGATCGCCGGGGAAACACATAAACCCAGGCCACCTAACCCAACGCCTGACCCGGATCTTCAGCACCCGCCGCGCGGCTCGGAACACTCCACGAACTCACCAAACTCGCCCCCGTCGCCATCATCGCCGAGACCCTTGGCTACTCCCCCACGACTATTGAACGCCACGCCACCAGTTCAGCAGCCGCCTACGCTCAGTATGTCTCGGCAGTAGCTGGCACACGCCAGAGGTGAACAGAAGAGCAGGTGCCGCCGTGGGACGCCCCTAGGTTGAAGGCGTCGAAAGGGCGCCAAACAAGGCAAAGATGAACAAGCCAATGGAAATGAGCGTAAGAAACGCCACCACTCCTCGCCCACGAAAAGGTTGGCCATCGCCTGAGCGCTTGGACCGCGCGTAGAGCATGCAGCCCCCGAGGAGCACAAGGCCAGCAATGGTCGGAATCAACGGCCAATAGGTCATGAAGTATCTGCACCCCCACTCTCGGCGCTCGAAGCGAGCACAGGATCATCAACCTGACGAAGAGCAGGTGCAATAAACCACGATGTCTCCATGCAGCTCCAGCACACGAAAGCAGCGGGCGCGCTCCAGAGCGGTCCGCTACTCCCGTCCCATGAATACCCGTGCATGCCAGTTTTCCTAGATTCCTGGAAGCGGATGCCATCCACGTCGTTTCCTAACCACCCACGTACAACGCCAAGTGCTTACCTGTCAGCGTCGATCCGTGAGCTACAAGTTCCGCCGGGGTGCCGGTGAAGACAATGTTGCCGCCGTCGTGTCCGGCACCGGGCCCAAGGTCGATGATCCAGTCAGCGTGCGCCATGACTGCCTGATGATGCTCGATGACAATCACCGACTTCCCAGACTCGACCAAGCGGTCCAGCATTCCGAGCAAGTTCTGGACATCTGCCAGATGCAGCCCGGTTGTCGGTTCGTCGAGGATGTAGATGTCACCCTTTTCAGACATCTGGGTGGCAAGCTTCAGCCGCTGGCGTTCACCACCGGACAACGTTGTCAGCGGCTGACCCAGCGTCAGGTACCCAAGTCCGACGTCGCTCAGGCGGTCCAGGATTTTGTGGGCGGCCGGGGTACGAGCCTCACCTTCATTGAAGAACACTTCTGCCTCGTTGACAGACATTGCAAGCACTTCTGCAATATTGCGGCCGCCCAGTCGGTACTCAAGGACCGAAGCCTGGAACCGTTTCCCGTTGCATTCCTCGCAGGTGGACTCCACCGTAGCCATCACGCCCAGATCGGTGTAAATGACGCCAGCGCCATTGCAGGTCGGGCACGCGCCCTCCGAATTGGAGCTGAACAGTGCAGGTTTCACGCCATTGACTTTGGCGAAGGCTTTGCGAATCGGCTCCAGCAGCCCGGTATACGTTGCAGGGTTGCTGCGCCGCGAGCCCCGGATTGCACCTTGATCGATAACCACCACGCCATCACGCGGCGCCACGGAACCATGAATCAGGGAGCTTTTTCCAGAACCCGCAACACCGGTCAGTACACACAGGACACCCAACGGAATGTCGACGTCGACGTTCTTCAGGTTGTTTGTCGACGCTCCACGGACTGCAAGGAAGCCCGACGTCGGACGGACAGTCTCCTTGATGGCGGCACGGTCATCCAAATGCCGCCCGGTGATGGTGTCACTCCCCCGTAGTTCATTAACGCCACCTTCGAAGCAGACCGTTCCGCCGGCTGTTCCCGCGCCAGGACCAAGGTCGACGACGTGGTCCGCGATCGCAATGGCTTCGGGTTTGTGCTCAACCACCAGCACGGTGTTGCCTTTGTCCCGGAGTTGCAGCAAGAGCTGGTTCATCCGTTCGATGTCGTGCGGGTGAAGCCCAATGGTGGGTTCGTCGAAAACGTACGTGATATCGGTCAGCGAGGAACCCAGGTGCCGGATCATCTTGGTCCTCTGTGCCTCTCCCCCGGACAAAGTACCGGCCGGGCGGTCCAGGGACAGGTAGCCGAGGCCGATCTCCGCAAAGGAATCCAGCAAATGCTGCAAGCCTTTCAGGAGTGGCGCCACGGTGGGTTCGTCCAACTGCCGGATCCAAGCAGCAAGGTCGGTGATTTGCATTTTGCAGGCGTCCGCAATGCTGATCCCCTTGATTTTGGACGAGCGCGCCTCAGGGCTGAGCCTGGTTCCCTCGCATTCGGGGCACGTGGTGAAGGTGATGGCGCGCTCAACGAACGCCCGGATGTGCGGCTGGAGTGCATCAACGTCTTTGGACAGCATCGATTTCTGAATCTTGGGGATCAGGCCCTCATACGTCAGGTTGATTCCCTCCACCTTGATTTTGGTGGGCTCCCGGTAAAGGAGGTCCTGAAGTTCCCTTTTACTGAACTTGGCCAACGGCTTGTCCATGTCGAAATACCCTGACCCGCTGAAAATGCGCCCGTACCATCCATCCATGGAGTATCCGGGAATGGTGAGAGCACCTTCTTTCAGGGATTTGCTGTCGTCATAAAGGGCTGTGAGGTCGAAGTCGTTGACAGAGCCCATGCCTTCACAGCGGGAGCACATACCACCAAGCCGATTGAAAGATGCCTTTTCGGTTTTGGTTTTTCCTTCGCCGCGCTCCACCGTGATGGCGCCGCTGGCCTTTACCGTGGGGACATTGAACGAATATGCATTCGGCGAACCGATATGTGGCTGGGCCAAACGGCTGAAGAGGATACGCAACATAGCGTTGGCGTCCGTTGCCGTGCCAACCGTGGACCGGGGGTTGGAACCCATTCGTTCCTGGTCCACGATGATCGCCGTGGTCAACCCTTCGAGGAGGTCAACGTCCGGGCGGGCCAAAGAAGGCATGAATCCCTGGACGAATGAACTGTAGGTCTCATTAATCATTCGCTGCGACTCCGCGGCGATGGTCGCAAAGACCAATGAACTCTTACCCGAGCCCGAAACTCCGGTGAAAACCGTCAACCTTCGTTTGGGGATCTCAATGCTGATGTCCTTCAGGTTGTTTTCCCGCGCGCCTTGGACGCGGATCAAATCGTGGGTGTCCGCGACGTGCTGTGCAGGTTGCCGGGTGTTCGGACTCGTAGCAATGGTCATCTTTTCTCCATCCGGCTGGTGCCCCGCGTGGTGGCAGGCCGCAGCAATCACCGAGGCCATTACTGGTCATCGTGACCAGTCTCGATCAGTTGCTTCGATTCTGCCATTGTCTTCCACGGTTTACTCACTAAGAATGAAGCATGCCGGTATACATGAGGTCCCTCGAAACCGCAGTTCCGCCCACCATCCTGATTCAGCATCAAGCACGTGAAGTTTTTGCCTCGCAGCCAGGTTTGACGCGGCTCGGAACGCGTCTGGTCTCCACCTGCTTTGACTCCGCGGCCATTGACACGCGCTACACGGCAGTTGCCGAATTGAGCTTGGACGCGCATCCGGAAAATCCGCGCTTCTTCGACCCCGAAACCAACAGGGTTCTTAGTCCCAGTACAAAGGTCCGTAACGAAATATTCGCCACGGAGGCCACCAAGCTCTTCGTAGAGGCGGGCAAGTCTGCTGTAGCCCAAGCATCGGGAATCGACCTTGATGACATCACCCACGTCATCACGGTCTCCTGCACCGGGTTTTTCAACCCTGGCCCGGATTACAAGGTGGTCCGTGCTTTGGGGCTCAACCCGGCCGTGCAGCGCTATCACCTCGGATTTATGGGATGTTACGCGGCTTTTCCGGCGCTGAAAGCGGCCAAGCAATTCTGCCTCGCCGATCCGGAAGCGGTGGTCCTCGTCATTTGTGTTGAGCTTTGCTCCTTGCATGTGCGGACATCGAATGATCCGGACACCATCATGGGGTCGGCTATTTTTGGCGACGGTGCGGCGGCCGCCGTCGTCACAGCCCGGGAACCCCAGGGGCCGGACCCGGTGGTCCGCTTGGACCACTTCGAAACGGTCCTAACGCCGGTAGGCGAAGAAGCCATGGCGTGGAACATCGGTGACGAGGGATTTGAAATGGTGCTCGGCTCCTATGTGCCGCACATCATCGAAGAGCACATCACTGGGGCTTTGGAACCGCTCCTTGCGAAGGAACCGGAACTGGCAGCGCTCCCCTACCGCGATATCAAACACTGGGCCATTCACCCTGGCGGAAGAAGCATCCTGGACAAGGTCGAGTCCAAATTGGAGCTCACCGAGGCGCAATTGGTCCCCGCCCGGGAGACGTTGCGGGAGTACGGCAATATGAGCAGCGCGACAGTTCTCTTTGTCTTGAAGTACATGCTGGGCCAACCTGCCGAGGACAGGGAAGAACGTATATGTTCCATGGCGTTCGGCCCCGGCCTGACAGTAGAGACGGGCCTCTTCACGCTGGTGTCCCCCAGCCTGTGAGCCCTTGGGGATCGCTGCGTCAGCGTGATGAGGTGGCCGTCGAGGACATGGATCGACCTGATTGCGATCCCAAGCGGCTGGAGAAGACGTACGCGCGCTTTCCGGTGGTGAACCGCCTCCTTTCCGGATGGCATGGAACCTATCGACGCCGTATCAAGCCGCTGCTCGAACGGGACGGCAAAGCGTCCCTGCTCGATATTGGTTGCGGCAGCGGGGATGTGGCGCGGAGCCTGGCGCGCTGGGCCAGCAGCGACGGTTACAGCCTCACGGTCACCGCGATCGACCCGGATGCCCGGGCTTTTTCCTTCGCATCCCAAACCCGGCCGGTGCGAGGCGTCGAATACCGCCAAGCGCACAGTTCCGAACTCGTCGCCGAAAACTTAACTTTCGACGTCGTCATCTCCAACCACATCCTTCACCACCTCGACCCACCGCAGCTGGCCGGAGTCCTGCACGACTCTGAAGTGCTCTCGCGGAGCCTTGTGCTGCATAACGACCTCCGGCGCAGCAATGCTTCCTATGTTCTCTTTATGGCAGGATTTTGGCCCCTCGGAGTTGGTTCCTACATTTGTGGTGACGGGCTCGTGTCGATCAAGCGGAGCTACACACCATCGGAACTGGCGGCCGTGGTTCCGGCACAGTGGCGGGTGGAAAGAAACGGCCCGTGGCACCATCTGTTGACCTTTCACCCCCGTGCCGGCCAAGACCATGCGCCGGGAATGCTACGCGGGGAGGACCATGCCTGAGGTCGTCATTGTCGGCGCCGGACCGGTCGGCCTCTTTGTGGGGCTCCTTCTCCTGCAGCGTGGCCACCACGTCCGGATCCTGGAACGGCGGCGAACGCGAAGCACCCGATCGCGAGCCATAGGCGTTCACCCGCCGGCCTTGGCGCACTTGGCCCGGGCTGGAGTCGCGGACGAGTTGATCGACGCCGGTGTCCGCATCCGCGAGGGAATCGCGTATAGCCAACGTCGCGATGTTGCCCGGTTGTCGTTCTCAGGGGACGCGAACTTCCCGTTCATCCTGGCCGTGCCGCAGCCCGTCACGGAGGACACCCTGGAGCGTGCGGTCCTGCGCTTGGACCCGTCGGCGATCATCCGCGGCGCCGACGTGAAAGAGATCGACGACGGCGACGCTGGCCCGGTTCGCGTTCTCGCCGCGACAGAATCGGGAGAGCTCGACCTTTTGGCCCATGTGGTCATCGCTGCCGACGGCGCGCACTCCCGGCTGAGGCAATCGTTGCTACCGGACCTGCCTGCGCGAACCTATCCGGACAGCTACATCATGGGCGATTATTCTGACCACACGGGGCACGGGAGCTCCGCGGTGTTGTATCTGGAGCCACCGGGTATCGTGGAGTCCTTTCCGCTGCCCCACGGTGTGCGCCGCTGGGTGGTGAGGTTGGGCGCGCCGGATCCGGGCTCGACGGCGGCACAGCTGGCGGACTTGATAGCGGACAGGACAGGCGAGCACGTGGATCCGGCCAGCAACACGATGCTCAGTGCCTTTGATGTGCAGGCTCGATTGGCTAAGAGGATGGTGCACGGCCGGATGGTCCTGCTCGGCGACGCCGCGCATGAGATCAGCCCTATCGGTGGTCAGGGAATGAATCTTGGATGGTTGGACGCAGCCGCACTGGCACCCCTCATGGGAGCTCTCCTCACGGGAGACACCGTCCAAGCCCGACTCGATGAATTCGAGAAGCGTCGACGCCGTGCGGCATTGCGGGCGTCGAGGCAGGCAGGAATCAACATGGCTTTGGGCAGGCCGTTGCCCGCTAAAGCCATGAACGCCAGGAACGCGCTGTTTGCTGCCGCCCTCGCCGTTCCGCCCGTCGCGACTTTGGTAGAGCGGCGTTTCACCATGCGTTAGTCCCGCCGTCGTCGTGCATGGGTCAGCGGGCCAGGTCCAGGTACTGAGCTGGGCGGCCGTGGCGATAGGCTCGAAGCATGACCCACCTCCTTGGTGGGGCCGTTGGCCCCGCCACCAATTTCAGCGCCAGCCAAATCCGGGACGCCGTCCGGCGACTGCTTGATGAGGAGCAGCTTCCGGCGATTGTCCAGGCCGGGCACCCCGTGTTGCGCCAGTTTTCTGCGCCATATGACGGGCAGTTGGACGACGCCGAGCTCTCCGCGCTGGTGGAGCGTATGCGCCAGGTCATGCATGCTGCCCCGGGCGTTGGACTGGCCGCACCCCAGTTGGGCATCCCCCTCCAACTCGCGGTGCTTGAGGACCAGTTCGAGGTGGATCCGGCGTCGGCAGCGGCGAGGCACCGGGAACACTTGCCGTTTTTCGCCATCATCAACCCTCAATACCGTCCCCTCGGTGGAGAAACGGCCGCGTTTTATGAGGGCTGCCTATCCGTCGCCGGCTACCAGGCGGTGGTGTCCAGGCACCGCAACGTGGAGCTCAGCTACCTGACGCCGGAAGGCGTGGCAGCGGAAGAATGGTTCTCGGGCTGGCAAGCCCGCATTGTCCAGCACGAAACCGACCACCTTCACGGCGTCCTCTACCTGGATCGCGCCGAGCTCCGGTCCCTCTCCAGCAATTCTGAGCACTCGATGCGATGGTCTGCGCCGGGGATTGACGACGCGAAACGCAGCTTGGGCTTCCTGACCGACTGAGCCGGGCTATCGGCGGTCCCCCGTAGGATTAAAGCCATGTTGCCCGACGCCGTTGCCGCCCTCCGCTGTCCTGTTTGCTCGGGCACTTTCGTTCTTGACCACCAAGCACAGCTGACGCTCAAGTGTCCGACGGGGCACGCATTCGATGCTGCGAAGCAGGGATATTTCAACCTGCTGACGGGTAAGGGAACGGTCTTCGAGTCCGATTCCGCGCAGATGGTGGCGGCGCGCCAAAGATTCCTGGACGCCGGGCATTATGCCCCCCTTGAGGAAGCTGTTGCGGGGTTGGCGTCAGATTTCCTTGACCGGCCCGGCTCGCTGGTACTCGACGCCGGCACCGGTACCGGCCATTACCTGCGGACAGTACTGGACGCGTCGCCAAAGGCGGCGGCCATTGGGTTGGATATTTCCAAGTTTGCCCTGCGGCGTGCGGCCCGGCTTAACCCTGAGGCCGCCAACCTGGTCTGGGACCTCTGGCGTCCCCTGCCTGTGGCAGATGACGCGGTGGACGTCGTCATGGTGGTGTTTGCGCCACGAAACCCCGCTGAGTTTGCCCGGGTGTTGCGTCCTGGCGGAACGCTGATCGTCGTGACGCCGCAGCCTGGTCATCTCGCAGACCTGGCTTCCCTCGGGGGCATGCTCAAGATCGAGGAAGGGAAAGCCGAACGCCTTGCTGCCACGATGAGCGGATATTTCACTGAGGCGGTGGAGCACACCTTGGACGTCCCCCTCGTCCTCAGCGGATCTGAGATTACAGACCTTGCCTATATGGGGCCGGCTGGGCACCACTTGCGCCGCGAGGAGATCGACGCGCTGTTACACGGCCGGGCAACCCTGGCCACCACGGCAAAGTTCCAGCTCAGCGCGTTTACCGGTGGTCCCCGGCTCTCCTAGCGGCTAGTCGCATTGCCCCGGACCACTGACGCTGACCCCGGTCTCGGACTAGGATGAAGGGATCGAGACTGCGATCCTGTTTACGGGGTCCAGGACCAAGGGGGACGTAATGTTTGAATGGCTCGGCGAGAACTGGTGGGCCCTCTGGCTCACGGTTTTTCTTGCGTTCGCAGTGGTGGAAATGCTGACGCTCAGCCTCTTCTTCATCATGCTGGCAGGGGGTGCCCTGGCAGGCTTGGCCGCTGACTTTGCGGGTGCCCCGTTCTGGCTGCAAATCGTCATCTTCTCCGTCGTCTCGCTTTTGATGATTGCTTTCGTCCGGCCCATCGCGCTGAAGCACCTCCACAAAGGTCCTGAAGAGCAGCGCACCAATATCGACCGCCTGATTGGGCAGTCCGCCCTGGTACTCGAATCCGTCAGCGGCACCAGCGGACTGGTCAAGATCGGCGGCGACGTCTGGAGCGCCCGCAGCACCGCTGGGATTCTCGACGCCGGCGCAACTGTCCATGTGACAAAAATTGAAGGTGCGACGGCGGTGGTCACCTCATCTGCCGACAACAGCCCGAGCTAGCCGGCGGCTAACAGCCGGCATCTGGAGTTTTTCGGATGGTGGGCCGGCAAGTCCGCCCGCGAAGCCGTATGAACCACTCAATTGGGGAACGAAGGAGACGTATGGACGGCTTAGGAGGAACAGCCGCAGCGATTGTGCTGGTTGTTCTCGTCATTTTTGTCATTATTGTGCTGGTCCGGTCCGTGAGGATCATTCCGCAGGCGCGTGCCGGCGTGGTTGAACGGCTCGGCAAGTATCAGCGCACGCTCAACCCTGGGCTGACCATCCTGATCCCGTTCGTGGACCGGCTCTTGCCGCTGCTTGATCTCCGTGAACAGGTGGTGTCCTTCCCACCGCAACCGGTCATCACCGAAGACAACCTGGTGGTGTCAATTGACACCGTGGTCTACTTCCAGGTCACCGACCCTCGGGCGGCGACGTATGAAATCGCCAACTACATCCAGGCAGTGGAGCAGTTGACCACTACTACCCTCCGTAACGTCGTGGGCGGGCTGAACCTCGAAGAGGCCCTGACATCCCGTGACCAAATCAACGGCCAACTGCGCGGCGTCCTTGATGAAGCGACGGGCCGTTGGGGTATTCGTGTGTCACGTGTTGAACTCAAGGCGATCGACCCGCCGCACTCCATCCAAGACTCTATGGAGAAGCAGATGCGAGCCGAACGTGATCGGCGAGCAGCCATCCTCACGGCCGAAGGTACCAAGCAGTCTCAGATCCTCACCGCCGAAGGCCAGCGCCAAGCAGCCATCCTTGCAGCTGAAGGTGATGCAAAAGCCGCTATCTTGCGTGCCGATGGTGAGGCGCAAGCGATCCAGAAAGTCTTCGACGCCATTCACAAAGGCAATCCCGACCAAAAGCTCCTTGCCTACCAGTACTTGCAAACCCTGCCCAAGATTGCCGAAGGCAGTTCCAACAAGCTGTGGATCATCCCCAGCGAAGTGGGCGAGGCCCTTAAAGGTATTGGCGGTGCGCTGGGCGGGAGCCTGGAGGATTCTCCAGCGGCCAGTCTGTTCACCGATGGCGCGGACGCAGGGAACGCCAAGCGTGAAGCGACCACGGAGCAGTCCCGGACTGCCGGATAGGCCTACAAGGAACGGAAGCGAGGGACGGTCAGTCACATCGGCTGGCCGTCCCTGACTTTCACCGCTTTGAGTAGTTGCACCTGCTCGGCGTATAATAGGTTATTTGTCCGGCTCATTCAGTACGGACGGAACAATAAAGCTTGGCCAGGCGTTGCATTGAGTGATGCACGGTGTGAAGAAGTAGTCCGTAATGTCCGCCAAGATCGTCATGGCGGTTTACGGTAAACGCGGAGTTAGTGCTCCGTGATCAGACAGAGGGAGTAATCATGAGTGATCGCAGCCTGCGGGGTATGCGTCTTGGCGCCCAAAGCATGGAAACCGAATCCGGCGTCGAACCGGCACCGCGCCAGCGGGTCGAGTACCGCTGCGAGGATGGCGAGCAGGTCTTCGTAACCTTCTCCTCGGAAGCTGAAATTCCCCCGGTGTGGGTTTCCAAGACCGGCAAGGAAGCCCTTCTGGTAGACGGTGAGCGCCCCGTGGACGCCAACGAAAAAGCCGTTCGCACCCACTGGGACATGCTCCTGGAGCGCCGCAGCCTTCCCGAGCTGGAGCAGATCCTTGAGGACCGACTGAATATCCTGCGCGAACGCCGCGGTGAGCGCCGGTCCGCATAGTGCGGAAATGCACATAGTACGGAAATCCGCATAGTACGGAAATCCACATAGTACGGAAACGGAACGGCCGGGCTGGTTCTTCTCGAACCAAGCCCGGCCGTTTTTTGTGCAGTCTTCGCGCTATTTAGCCCGTGCCGGCGTCTTGCTTGTTAGCTTCGCCCAGCGGGCGGCGATGCCCCACTTGGTCACGTTGATCATGGCTTCGACCACGATGTTGCCGCTCATCTTGGATGCTCCAAGTTCGCGTTCCACAAACGTGATGGGCCTTTCCTCGATGCGCAGCCCGAGCTTGGCCACACGCCAGGCCAGATCCACTTGGAAACCGTAGCCAACAGAGTCCACTTCATCGAGTTTCAGTGCCTCGAGGGTGCTGCGGCGGAAAGCGCGATAGCCGCCTGTCACGTCTTTGATTTTGACACCCAGCATGATGCGCGCATATGTGCTGCCGATCCGGGAGATGGCCTGCCGGTACAGGGGCCAGTTGACCACGCTTCCACCTTGGACCCACCGCGAACCCATCGCGAGGTCCGCCCCGTTCTCCACAGCATCCAGGAGGAGGGGCAACTGCTCCGGCTTGTGGGATCCGTCGGCGTCCATCTCAACCAGGACGTCATATCCTGCAGCCAACCCCCACTTGAACCCGGCAATGTACGCCGCTCCCAAGCCCTCTTTGCCCTTTCGGTGCAGAACATGGACCTGGCCATCAGCTGCAGCGGCCTCGTCAGCCAGCTGTCCGGTGCCGTCAGGGCTGTTGTCGTCGACCACCAGGACGTCCGAATGCGGTACTGCTGCACGCAGCCGACCCAAAGTCTTGGGAAGCGATTCGAGCTCGTTGTAGGTGGGAATGATCGTCAGGACACGCAAGAAGAGGCCTTTCCTTGATGGAGCGGTCGTAGTGCCGGAGCAACTTTACAGCTGGCGTCCTGGCGCAACTCCCCATTATAGGACGACGCCGGGCCGCGCCACTGCGGGTGTGGCCCGGGCCACATCGGAGACTATTCGCGAAGGGAAGCCGCCGCGAACAGTTCATGGCCTTCCCTGACGGTCTGCAGGCAGACTGGGTCCTTGCCTGTGTCAAGGGCTGGCAGGAGCGGGGTCCTGGCTCGGGGATCGGTGCTCCACGACTGAACGCGGCTGTCTGCAACCTGGACCATGAGCTCCTCCACTTCCCACACCGCGAAGCTCGCCGGAGCTCCGGGAACGAGTTGGCCCATCAGCGGATTACGGTGCTTGCTCGCCCGCCAACCGGCGCGGGTATGCCCCAAAAACGCGGCCCTGGCGGAAATCCGTTGCTCCGGATTGCTGTGCTCCAAGCACGCCCGGACGCTCGACCACGGCCGCAGCGGTGTCACGGGACTGTCACTGCCGAAGGTAACGGGGACACCCTTGGCGTAGAACGAAGCGAACGGACTCATCGCCTTGCTGCGGTCACCGAGGCGTTGTTCGTAGAGACCACCGGGGCCTCCCCACGCGGCGTCGAACCCGGGCTGCACGCTCACCGTCACCGAGTATTTGGCCAGCCTGTCGATCGCCTCCGCGTCTGCGAGCTCGACGTGTTCCAGACGATGCCCCGCAGCTCGGATACGCTGCTCCCCTACTTCGCCGGCTGCCATATCCAAGGCATCGAGCACCGCGCCCAACCCGGCATCACCGATCACATGGAAACCGGCTTGCACACCCAAGGCAGAGGTGACGGCAAGATGCGCGGCTGCCTGGTCAACGGTCAGGTACAGGCTGCCCCGTTCTTCCGGGGCGTCAGAGTAACCGTGGCTCAAAGCTGCCGTGCGTGAACCGAGGGAACCATCGATGTTCAGGTCTCCAGCGAGGCCAAGGACGTTGCCGCCCATCTGCTGCACGATGGCACCGGCGTGTTCTTCCGAGGTGGCGAGCTCGCCCCAGTACGGCAGGACCTGGGGGTGGGCGGGTGCGTCGTTCCATGAGATAGCCATCCGCAGGTCATCCGGACCACAGATATGTGGGGCTGACATCTCGGCCAATGCCACGTACCCGTTGGCGGCGGCTTCCCGGAGCGCGCGTTCCTGGTAATCACGCCGCTCCGACTCGGGCAGCTCACGCGCGGCGCGCCTGGCTGCGCTATGTGCTGCGCGGCGCACCTGCGCCGTTCTGACGCCACCCCCGGAGCCCGAAGCCTCTGGCCCCGCCTCGAAGCCATCCATGCCTTTCAAGTCCGCCGCTGCGGCCAACGACGACGAGATGAGTGCCGAATGGACGTCGATTCTGGAAAGATAGACGGGCCTGCCCCCTGCCGCCCTGTCCACTTCCTCAAGGGTAGGGAGCGTGGACTGGTGCCAGGCCGTTTCATCCCAACCGTGGCCCAGGATGGCGCCCGTCCCTGGGGCGGCAGCGACGGCGTCGAGCAGCTCTTGGCTGGAACGGACCCCCGCGACGTCCAGCCCACTGGCGGCGAGCCCCGTTTCGGTCAGGTGCATGTGCGAGTCGACGAAACCCGGGGCCAGCAATGCACCGCGTAGGTCGATAATCTCCATGGAGGAGTCAGCGATGGACGTCGCAGCCTGTTCGGAGCCCACCCACGCCACCGTATCGCCGTCCACCACCATGGCTGTCGCGAAAGGGTCAGCAGCGGTGTAGATGGAACCGTTCCGGTACATGGTGACTTTACGGCGGTTGGATTCCTCGGGGGCGCCGGTGGACACGCCTGGCTGGTTCATGCTTTGTGCTCCTTGAGCGTAGTACTTGAGCGGAGGGAAGACGTCAGGCTGCGGGGTTCAGGCCACGGTTGAGTAGGCGACGACGCCCCTCCGCACCAGGTCAATGGATTCACGGCATATCCGCGCCACACGAGGATCCAGTTGGGGAATCTTGGCGAGCTGGTCCAGCAGGTCAACCACCTGTTTGGCCCAGCGCACAAAGTCACCGGCAGCAAGGTCGGTGCCGTGGAGGACATCCTGCAGATGCCGGCCCCTGGCCCACCGGTACATGGGCCACATCAGCCCGAGTTCGGGTTCACCCGTGAGGGGAAGCCGGTAGTGTTCCTCAGTGTCCTCCAGCTGTGACCATTCCCGGACCACGATGTCCACCGCTGATTCCAAAGCCACGGAAGGCATTCGGGGGCGGAGTCCGCGGTCTTCGCGCTTGGCCTGATACACCAACGTCGTGGCAAAAGAGGCAAGCTCCGCAGCATCGAGATCGTTGAGTGCCCCTTGCCTGACAGACTGTGAGATCAGAAGGTCCTTTTCGCCGTAGATGCGGCGAAGCCGTTGGCCGTGGTCGCTGATGGTGACGCGTCCGGCGTCGTTCGTTTCCAAGTAGCCGTATGCAGACAGGACGTCGCAGACCCGGTCGAAAGTCTTGGCGATAGTGTTGGTTCTGCCTTGGATCTGCCGAACCAGGCCGTCCGTTTCTTTCCGGAGTTTCCACCAACGTTCGGACCACCGTGCATGGTCTTCGCGCTCACTGCATCCATGGCATGGGTGCGCCCTGAGTGCGCGCCTGAGGTCGGCGATGTGCTGCTCCTGGTCCGGAAGCCTTGCGCCCAACCCAAAGTCCTCATGCCTGCTGTTCCGGGGACTCTGCGGAGCGTCCTCGCTGATGGCGTGCCGCATCGCCGCTGCGAGGTCCCGGCGCGACTTGGGGACCTTGGCGTTGAACGATTTGGGGATCCTGATCCTCGTGACGGGAGAGACAGGTCCGTCAAGGTCATGCACACCGATCCGGCGAAGCTGGTTATCGGAGGTCAGAACCGACGGCCGGGGCTCGCGGGCGTTCGGATCGACGTCGAGGATCACCGCGTGGCCAGCCAACCGCCCGCTGTAGATCGTGATCACGTCTCCCGGAATGAGCCGCGTCAAGGAGTCGGCCACCCTGGACTTGCGGGCCCGGTGATGGTCACGGGCCGCAAAGTTCTCGGCGTCGCTGAGCTCGCGACGAAGCTTGGCGTACTCCGTGAAGTCGCCCAGGTGGCATTGCATCGACTTTGCGTAGCCGGCCAGTGACTCCTCGCGGCCACGGACCTGCCTGGCCAGGCCCACCACGGAGCGGTCCGCTTGGAACTGGGCAAAGGAGGATTCCAGGATCTCACGCGCCCGAGTCCTGCCGAACTGGGCAATCAGGTTGATGCTCATGTTGTAGGTGGGCCGGAAACTCGAATTGAGGGGGTAGGTGCGCCTTGAGGCTAGGCCCGCAACTGCTGCCGGGTCCGTTCCCGGTTGCCACAGAACCACGGCGTGGCCTTCGACGTCGATGCCGCGCCGGCCGGCGCGTCCGGTGAGCTGGGTGTACTCCCCCGCGGTGATGTTAACGTGCGCTTCGCCGTTGAACTTTTCCAACTTTTCCAACACCACGCAGCGGGCGGGCATGTTGACGCCGAGGGCCAGTGTTTCCGTTGCGAAGACCGCCTTGACCAGGCCATCCGCGAAGAGCTTTTCCACCACCTCTTTGAAGGTGGGAAGCATGCCTGCATGGTGTGCAGCGAAGCCGCGGAGCAAGCCGTCGCGCCAGCCCCAGAAGCCCAGGACATCGAGGTCGTCCGCCGGAATTTCATGGCTTGCCTCATCTACCCGCTGGGCAATGATCTGCTGCTCCTGCTCGGTGGTCAGCCACAAGCCCGAAGCAGCACACTGTGCCACCGCGGCGTCGCAGCCTGCCCGGGAAAAAATGAAGGTGATCGCTGGCAACAGGTCCTGGCGGCGGAGGCTCTCGATGACCTGGGGGCGGCTTGCCTTCCTGACCAGGCTGCGCTGTTCGGTTTGCTGCCGCTCGTCACGGTAGCGGTCTTGGCGGCGCCTGCTACGGCTCCCGTGGCTGTAGCGCGCGCCCATGTTCATCCGGCTTTCCGAACGCGCCATTGCAAGCAGGTCCGGATTCACCTCAAACTCAGGCCCGGTCACTGCTTGGCGCACGGAAGCAGCTGCGGCACTCTTGGCCGACGTCTTATGCTTGCGGCGAGCCGCAACCGGTTCTTCGCCGATTTCATCGCTCTCCGAGAGACCGGGAACGTCATCGCCAGCCGCGGACACGGCCACGCTGCCAGGAGCGATGGCATCGAAGGTGACATCACCGGCAAAAAGGTCGACGATCTCCCGACCAACCATGACGTGTTGCCAGAGCGGCACAGGGCGGTGCTCGGAGACGATCACATCGGTATCACCACGGACGGTGTCCAGCCAAGCACCGAATTCCTCTGCGTTGGACACCGTTGCACTCAGGGAGGCAACCTGGACCTCGCTGGGCAGGTGGATGATCACTTCTTCCCAGACGGCGCCACGGAATCGATCGGCCAAGTAATGGACTTCGTCCATGACCACAAAGCCGAGGTCACCGAGAGTCTCGGAGTCCGCATACAACATATTGCGAAGCACCTCGGTGGTCATCACGACTACCGGGGCATCACCGTTGATGCTGGTATCACCGGTCAGCAACCCTACGTTCGCTTGCCCGTATTTTGCCGCCAACTCGGCAAATTTCTGGTTACTCAAGGCTTTGATCGGGGTGGTGTAGAAAGCTTTCAACCCGCGTTGGAGCGCGAGGAAAATGGCGAACTCTCCAACTATTGTCTTTCCGGCGCCGGTCGGAGCTGCAACGAGGACGCCCCGGCCTTCCTGCAACGAGCGGCAGGCTTCACGTTGGAAGTCGTCGAGGGCGAAGTCCAGTGACCGGGCAAATGCACCTAAGTACGTCTTGGCCTCAGCTGCCCTGGTGGCTGCAGCCTGGTAACGGTCTGCTGGAGATGACGACCCGAAAGTAGAGGACATACATCCAGCCTAGTGGCCGGAGGTCTAGAGATTCTCCAGTTCCGCAGCGGGCGTTGCGATATCCGCCGTGGCCTCGGTCTCAGCCTCACGCCTGATCATCCGACGCTCACGACGCCGGTCATTCCACAGGCACACGCCAACTGCAGCGAAAAACAGCACGAGCATGGGAGAAGCAAGGTAAAACATGCTCATGGCGTCCGCTCCGGGAGCCGCCATGGCCGCGAACAAACAGACCAGGAAGATGGTGATACGCCAACTCTTCACGAGTTGCTTGCCCTTGATGATTCCGGCAAGGTTGAGCCCCACCAAAACCACCGGCACGAGGAAAGCGATGCCAAAGGCCAGCAGTAGCCTCAGGACAAAGGACAGGTAAACGTCCGCGCTGATGAAGTTCGATCCGCCGGCGGGTGTGAAGTCGGTCAGTACCCGGACGGCGTTCGGGAGCACGAGCCACGCCAACAGCACGCCGCCAACGAACAATGGCACCGCTGTCGCCACAAAGGACAGCGCCATGCGGCGCTCTTTCTTGTGGAGCCCGGGCACGATGAAGGCCCAGAGTTGGTAGATCCAGACAGGACTGGAAAGGATAAGCCCCAGGAAGACCGAAACCTGGACCATGAGATCGAACGAACTAGCGACGCCGTCGAAGTTCAGCGTGGCCGCGCGCCCTTCTTTGTGGTTCAGGTCCGTGATCGGTTTGATCAACGCCGTCAGCAAGGGCTGGTAGACAATGAAACCCACGACGGTCCCGAGGACAACGCCAATGGCAGCCTTGAAGAGCCGGTTCCTGAGCTCCTTGAGGTGGTCAAGCAAGCCCATCCGGGCTTCGGGGTTGGCCTTGCGCCCCTTCGTTTCTACCACTTCTCTTTAGACGCGGGTGGCGGGCGGAACGTCGGTCTCGCCCTTGCTGCTGGTCTTGACGTCAGGGTGGCCGACGACGGTGCCTTCTACGGCGTCAGTCGATTCCGGGGCGTCCTTCTTCTCCGAGGAGCCGTCCTTTTTCATTTCACGGACTTCGGATTTGAAGATACGCATCGACTGACCGATGCTGCGTGCCATGGAGGGCAATTTTGGCGCAGCGAAAAGCAACAGCGCCAAAACGATGATGATGATGAGATGCCAGCCTTCGAGCCTCATGTGGGGAGGTCCTTTCCTTTTGGGTACATCCTACGTCTAACTGAATTCGATGTCGTGCAGGGATTGTGGCTGACCCCGCTCGGCCTTGCGCTGGATGCGCTTCCGGCGTCGAACTTCCTGGCGGGCGGCTTTGGCCGTCACGTAATCATGACGCATCTGCTCGGGGGAGGCAAAAACCGCAGAGCCCTGTTCGGGGCGCTCATTCGGCGCATCGTGAGCCTCGATGTCGGGGTCGATGCGGGCGGCCGGCAAGGAACTGAACTTCTTGCCCGCCTCCCCCAACTCCCGGACGGTAGACATCATCTTCCGGTACAGGCGATATCCCAGCGTCACGTGAAGGAGCAGGGAAAGGGCTATGAGCGCGATCCATAACAGGATCCAGAACCACCAAGGCATCTGAGTAGTCTAGCCAGCCACGCTGCCGGCGGCCGACTCGTACTGGGCAAGGGACGCTTTGAGCCACGTTCCGGTCTCGGTATGAACTGCTTCCGGGGCCAGCACCCTGGCCGCGCCGCCGTGCTGGGAGATGAACATCGGCACCCAACCGGCGTTGCCGAAGCGGACTTCGGCGAGCAGTCCGCCGTCGGGACGCTGCGCGGTGCGTTCGGCGTAATAGTCATCGGCCAGCCCGGCACCTTGCCGCGTCAGTTCGAGTGTCACCAGCACGTCGTCGTCACTTGGCGTGAACAGCCGCGCCGGAAAATCCTGCCCGGTGCTCGCCGTGTGGGAAGCTGCCCGGCCATTGGCCGCGAGGCTTTCCACCCGGTCCAGCCGAAAGTTCCGGATTCCGGCGGCGCTGTGGCAATAGGCCTCGAAATACCAGGTGTTGTCCAGCGAATACAGGCGAAGCGGATCGACGTCGCGCTCGGTGATCTCGTCCTTTTGGAGTGACAAATATCGGAGATGCAGTTGCTGGCCGTCCCTTACGGCCTGGGTAATAGTGGCGAAGGACTGCGATTGTTCGGGGGCAACCGACTGCCCTGAGACCGAACCAGCGAGGCGTCCGGCCGTCCCCGCAGCGCCCGTCAACTTGATGGTGACGGACTCCAAGGCACTTCCCGGTTGGTCTTCGGGCATGCCGGCCAACTGCGGCAAGTCCCCCAGCATGGCCAAACCCGTGAGGAGCGCGGCAGCCTCGTCCTCGCTGAACTTGACCGGCCTGTTCAGGTCCAGGTGCTCGGAGATATAGACGTGGTCGTCTTCCCACTGGATATCGAGCAGGTCATCCGGGTAACCGCCCGGCAGCCCCGAACAAATGAGGATTTTCAGGTCGTCGATGAGCTGCCTGCGGCTGATACCGAACCGGTCGGCAACCTCCTGGATGTGCAGGCCCTGATGGTGGACCAGGAACGGAACCAGCTGCAACATCCTGGCGAGCTGGTCCTCGGACGTGCGCTTCCGGGCCCTCGGTGCCCGGCCGGCGTCGGGGAACGTGGGTGCGACGGCGGGGCTGGTGTGGAAGTCCAAGGCGGCCTGGAGGCGGCGGACGACGGCGGCACGCAAGTCCGCCGGTTCCTGGACGAGGACACGGGGACCGTAGGAGGCAAGCTCCTCCGCGAGCTGCTCCGGATCACGGAACTCGACCACGACGCGGTCTCGGGCTGGACTGCCCGTGGCTGGTTCTTGCGCGGTCACGGCCCGCCTGCGCAGCGCAAGCAACCTGCCTAGGTCCACTTCCAACGTGGCTTGGCGCAACGGGAGTTCGTTGAGTTCATCGAGTTCAGCCCGGGCGTTGAATCCCGCCGGAGGTTCGCATGAGCTTCCCGGCACGGCTGTGACGGCGGTGGTCATGCGTGAGAGCCTGAAGAACCTCTTGGCTCCCCTGGCCCGGTCCCAACCGACCAGATACCACTGACCAAAGCGGCTGCCCAAACCCCAGGGTTCGACTTCCCGCTGCTCCTCCCGGCCCGTGCTGCCGGCCAGGTAACCGAAGCGGACGGTATGCCGACCATGCATGGCCGCAACGACGTCGTCGAACGCCTGCCCGGCGGGTTTAATTCTGGGCTGGACTCCCGCCGGGAGGTCGACGTCGGTGAACCCGCCTGCCGCCTGGAGCTTACGGACGGCACTGGCAGCTGCTGTGCCGAGAGCCGCCCGCTCCCATAGCTGGGCCGCTAGCAGCAACACTGTTGACTCGGCCGGGGTGAGGACCACCTCGGGGAGCCTGTTGGAGTCCTTGCCAATCCGATACCGGGTGGTTCCGGGGTCGTCGTTACCAAAGCTGCTGCGGTCAACGATCGTTTCAATTTCGAAACCGAACTGTTTCAGGTCAACCTTGTCACGCTCGAACATCCGCCCGAAAGCGACGTCGTTCTCGGCAGAGTCTTTGTAGACCTTCTCCCTGAGAACGGCGCGCGGGAGTCCTACCTTGGTGTTGAGCAAAGCCAAGAGGAGGTTCAGGAGGCGTTCAGTGCGGGATGCAGACACGCTTGCTACGTTACTAAAGACCGGGCAGAAAGCAGCAAGGCGCGTCACCGACCGGTACAAACCGGGGGTGACGCGCCTTGCTGAGTGTTACGCCTTGGGGTCAGTCCGAGGCTCAGCCCTAGCGGACAGCGACGAGGTCAACGACGAAAATCAGGGCCTCGTTGGGCTTGATTGCTCCGCCGGCGCCACGGGATCCGTACGCGAGTTCGGAAGGAATTTCCAGACGACGGCGGCCGCCGACCTTCATGCCGAGGAGCCCCTGGTCCCATCCCTGGATGACCTGGCCAACGCCCACGCGGAAGTCCAAGGGTGCACCGCGGCCCCACGACGCGTCAAACTCTTCGCCGGTGGACCAGGCCACGCCGACGTAGTGGGTGGAAACGGTGTCTCCTGCCTTTGCCTCGGCACCGGTTCCCTCAATGAGGTCGGTGATGACGAGATCGGTGGGGACGTCGCCTTCGGGGAAGTCGATTTCGGGCTTGGTGCGGTCGAAGTCACGCTGGCCAAAAGACATGGATTCTCCTTGGTGTGAGGGATAAAGAGGTGTCGGGAACAAGCTTAGGGCAGCGCCATGTAGTCCTGGCGCCGGTACGGTGACTTACTGGATTCCGAGGATGTCCACCACGAAGACCAAATCGCCCTTCGCGTCGCCCTGGCCTGCGGCGCCGTATGCCAAGTCCTGTGGGATGACCAAGAGCACGCGGGAGCCTACGGTCTTGCCTTCCAGGCCCTGGGTCCAGCCCTTGATCACACCGGAGAGGGGGAAACTCGCCGTCTGGCCGCGGTCGAAGCTGGAGTCGAACTTGGTGCCGCCGACGAGGTTGACGCCCACGTAGTTGACAGTGAGTGTGTCGGTCGCCCTGACGGCGGGACCATTGCCCTTGATAAGGTCCTGGGCAATCAGTTTGGTGGGAGCGGCCACGCCTGTAACGGAGATCTGGGGCACGCCCTTATCGTCATCCTTGACGGTCGGCAGCCCGGCCGGAGGCGTCACAGTCGTGCCTTCCGGCTTGGAAAGCACGGGGGCTGCATCCTTGGCCGAAACGATTTTGAAGACTACCAACTGGGTGGTTGCAGCTTCGGTGCCGGAGGCAGTACCGGGAGCGGCGTAGGCCACGTGGGAACCGATCTTGGCGCCAACGATGGCGTTGTAGATGACCGAGTTGCCTGACTTCAGCTGGTCATTGAGTTGGATGGGCTGCGGACCGTTGGTGTAGGCATCCTCCACAGTCTTACCGTCGCTGCCGTTCACGGCCAAGTAGACGAGCTGGGCGGTTTGCCCGGCCTTGACGCGAGCCCCGGTACCTTCACTGACCACCTTGATGGTGGGCTCCGTGACGGTGAGCGGCTTGGTGAAGTCCAGGCCCGGGGCCTTGGTGTCGCCGTTGTCCGTCACCTTGACTGACGCAAGCTTGGAGGTATCACCAGCTGTTTGGCTGGTGGGCTCGGCAGCCGGAGTGCTTCCTCCTCCCCCGCACGCAGTCATGAGCAACAGGGCCGGAATGAGAATTGCTAAAAGTCGGCGCACAAAAACACTTTCGTCGGGGCAAGGGAGACTCGGAACGGCGCAGTGCGCATCCAAGCGGCTTCTCTCTTGGCAAGAGAGCACTACCCAGACTAACCGGTGAAGCTGGGAATCAACCCATAGAGTCCAGGAGGGCGTCCACCCGCTCGTCGACACTGCGGAAGGGATCCTTGCACAGAATCGTCTGGTGGGCCCGGTCGTTGAGCTTCAGGTGCACCCAGTCCACGGTGTAATCCCGGCCGAGCTCCTGGGCCCTGCGGACAAAATCGCCGCGCAATTTAGCCCGGGTGCTCTGGGGCGGAGCGTCAACGGCATCCTTGATGTCGGTTTCGGTGACCAGCCGACGGGCAGCTCCCCGGGCCTGAAGTAGGAAGAAGATACCGCGCTGGCGCGAAATATCGTGATACGTGAGATCGAGTTGGGCGATCCGGGGCGAATCGAGGTTGAGCTGGTGCCGCCTCATGTAGCCATCCATGAGTTTCTTCTTGATGGCCCAATCCACCTCGGTGTCGATCGTGCTGGTGTCGCCGCTTTCGATTGCGTCCAGGGTGCGGGTCCACAGGTCCAGGATGAGGGGCACGTGGCTGTTGTGGGCGCCGTTCGCGGCTACGAACTCCGTCACTTTGCCAAGGTACTCGCGCTGGATATCGAGCGCCGTCAGTTGCCGCCCATTCGCCAGCCGCACCAGCGCCCGGCCGGTCAGGTCGTGGGAGATCTCCCGAATGCTGCGGATAGGGTTCTCCATCCGCATGTCCCGCATGATGACGCCAGCCTCGATCATGCGGAGGATGAGGTCAACCGTTCCGACCTTAAGCAACGCAGAGGTTTCGGACATGTTCGAGTCCCCCACGATCACGTGGAGGCGGCGATAGAACTCGGCGTCTGCGTGGGGCTCGTCGCGGGTGTTGATGATGGGGCGCGAACGGGTGGTGGCTGAGGACACGCCTTCCCAGATGTGGTCCGCGCGCTGGGAGAAAGCGAAGGTTGCTCCGTGGGGGGTTTTCAGGACCTTTCCGGCACCGGCAATCAATTGCCGGGTGACAAGGAACGGGATCAGGATCTCTGCCAGCCGGGAGAATTCTCCGCGGCGGGGTATGAGGTAGTTTTCGTGGCTACCGTAGGAATTGCCTGCAGAGTCGGTGTTGTTCTTGAACAGATAGACGGTACCGGTGAACCCCTCTGCGGCCAGCCTTGCTTGGGCTTCGTCCACCAGGTCATCAAGAATGAGCTCCCCTGCCCTGTCGTGCGCTATCAGCTGGGCGAGGTCGTCGCATTCGGCCGTGGCGTACTCGGGATGGGATCCGACGTCCAAGTAGAGGCGCGAGCCGTTGGTCAGGAACACATTCGATGACCTCCCCCAGCTGACCACTTTTCGGAAAAGGTAGCGGGCTACTTCCTCCGGTGCCAAGGGCCGGGAGTCAGGGCTTGAATACGAGATGCCGAATTCTGTCTCGATGCCGAATATCCGCTTGTCCATATCAAGCCTCCTCTGTAAGCAGCCGGTTCATGTCCTCGGGCAACAGCCGTCGGAACGCCCTGCGCGAGCCAAGATGGCTTTCGGAAGAGCGGTACAGGACAGCCGTTTCGACGGCGGTGGCCGCCAGCGCTTCGGCTTCCTTGTCCGTAGCCAGTGAGCGCAGCGCCAGGCGCATTGCCCCTGCCAGGCTGAGTTCCGGCTCCCATGCGCTGCGGACGGCGTCGGTAATCTGGTCGGCGAGGCCTCCCATCACCACGAAACCGTTCTCATCCGCGATGGAACCGTCGAAAGTGAGCCGGTAGAGGTGGTCTTGTTGCTGCGTCAGGCCTACCTCGGCCACGGCCAGTTCCACTTCGAAGGGCTTCTGCTCGGCCGTGAACACGGCGCCGAGGCTTTGGGCGTAGACGCTGGCCAAGCCACGGGCCGTGACGTCCTCGCGGTCATAGGAGTAGCCGCGGACATCGGCGTATCGAACCCCGGCCTGCCGGAGGCTCTCGAACTCGTTGTACTTGCCGACGGCGGCGAACGCGATTTTGTCGTAAATCTCGCCGATCTTGTGCAACGACGGCGAGGGGTTCTCCGCGATCAGCGCGATTCCTTCGGCACAGCTCATGACGACGACGGACCGACCCCGTGCAATGCCTTTCCGGGCGAAGTCAGCCCGGTCCTTCATTAACTGTTCCGGGGAAACGTAGAACTGCTGGGTCATGTCAGGCCTCTCGTCCGGCAACTGCGCGAGATTCAACAATGGCACCGGAAATGGCAGCCAGCTCACGGTCCGGGACGCGTCGGTTACCGGCACGGTTCACCGTGTAGATCACAGGCCAGAGCTGCCTGACCGGGTCCGGGCCGCCCGTGGCGGAGTCGTCGTCGGCGGCGTCGTAAAGGGCCTCAACGGCAACGGCCACGGCGTCATCTTCGGAGAGGTTCGGTTTCCACAGCTTCTTCAGGGCCCCACGCGCAAAAACGGAACCTGAGCCCACGGAATGGTGTTCTTGTTCTTCGTACCGCCCGCCGGTCACATCGTAGGAAAACAAGCGGCCGATGCCGGAGACATTGTCAAAGCCGGCAAACAGGGGCACCACCGCCATACCCTGCATCGCCATGGGGAGGTTTCCGCGGATCATGGCACCGAGGCGATTCGCCTTTCCCACAAGGCTGAGGAGCGTGCCCTCGATCTTCTCGTAGTGCTCCAGTTCCACTTGGAACAGGCGGGTGATGTCTATCGCCAAACCGGCCGTGCCGGCGATGCCCAGCACCGAAAACTCGTCCGCCGGAAACACCTTCTCAATGTGCCGGCTGGCGATGACGTTCCCCATGGTTGCGCGCCTGTCACCAGCCATCAGCACGCCGCCCGCGTAGGTGAGGGCGACGATGGTGGTGGCATGTGGTGATGCAGGCACTGTTCCGGCCGGCAGGGATTGGGAGAAGGGAAGGAGTTCGGGCCTGGAACGTTGCAGATGCTCTGTGAACGAAGACGTTGCCTGAGCGGCCAAGGGGCCGGTTGATGGGTCTTGCATTGCTGCACTCCTTCGACTCTGATGCCTGCCGGGGCCCGCCGGCCTCACGCCGGACGGGCCGTTGTGTTCCTGGCTTCCGCTTATTGGCCGCCTTTTTGGACGAACGCCCGAACGAATTCTTCGGCGTTGGATTCCAAAACGCCGTCGATTTCATCCAGGAGATCATCCACGCCCTGCGTCGCATCCGAAGCCTGGGCCTCGGGAGCCGCAGGAGGGGCCTCCGGTACATCCACGTCGGTCTCGGACTCCCGGGACTGTGGTTGCTGTTGCTCCTGAGCTGCCATTTTCTTTCTCCCTACTGTCAGTCTCCCGGTGGTGGAGACTTCCTACTGCCATATTGCCACGGTCGGGGTGGCTGCGTACGGGTTTCGCGATGCCCTCCTGATCACGTGGCGGGCGCGCCGGAATTCCTGGGCGGAGGTGGCTCCTGTCCCAGCAGTTCGGCCAGGAAAGTGGCCGCCTCCTGATGCCGGTCAAAGAGGGCTCCAGTGAGCGCCTTCGTTCCCCTCAGTGGTTCCCGCGTGGGTACCCGCTGCAGCTTGCCGAGCCCCGGAACATCGAAAATCACCGAGTCCCAACTGGCCCCGGCCACGTCCTTGCCGAACCGGGAAACACACCGACCACGGAAATAGGCCCGGGTGTCCGACGGCGGTTCGCCCACCGCCCGCGCGATGTCGCCGTCGTCGACAATCCTCTGCATGCGTTCGCGCGCCAGCAGCCTGTAGTAGAGGCCTTTCTCAGGGCGGATATCGGACCATTGGAGGTCCACGAGGCCGAGTCTGGCATCGTCCCAAGCAAGGCCATCCCGGTTTCGGTAGCCCTCCAACAGGGACTTCTTGGCCACCCATTCAACCGAAGAAGCAACGGAGTCGACGTCGTTGCCCAGGCCGGTCAAGGTGGACTCCCACTGCGCCAAGACCTCGTGGGTGTGGCCGTCCCCGGTGAGCGGGTCGGACACGCCCGTTTCCTGGGCAAGCTTGGCTGAGGCCTCGTAGTACATCCATTGCAAGTCCAGCGCCGTCACCCGGCGACCGTCCATGAGCCGAACCGTGGCCGTGAGCGTGGTGTCGTGGCTGATGGCTTGCAAAGCATGGACGGGCTCGTGCACCTCGATCGGCGGAGCCAGCTTGGCTTCCACCAGGCTCAGGACCATGGCGGTGGTGCCAAACTTCAGGAAGTTCGAGGCTTGGCTGAGGTTTGCGTCGCCGATGATCACGTGCAGCCGCCGATACTTGTCAGCCGTGGCGTGTGGTTCATCCCGGGTGTTAATGATGGGGCGCCGGATGGTGGTTTCCAACCCCACTTCGGCCTCAAAGAAATCAGCGCGCTGGCTGATCTGGTAGCCGGCCATTGAACTGTCCTGGCCCAACCCCACACGTCCGGCCCCGCACACGATCTGCCGCGAAACGAAGAAGGGCGTCAGGCCGCGGATGATGTCGCCGAAGGGCACGGACCGCGGCATGAGGTAATTCTCATGCGATCCGTAGGAGACAGCCTTGTTGTCCGTGTTGTTTTTGTAGAGGTTGATCGGTGGCAAGCTGGCGTCAGCTGCCACCTTTCGGACGGTAGCCAACGCCACCAAGTCTCCGGCAGCATCCCAGATGACGGCGTCGCGTGGGTTGGTGACCTCCGGGCTTGAGTACTCGGGATGCGCGTGGTCAACGTACAGCCGGGCGCCGTTGCCGAGGACCATATTCATCAGCAAGGAACCGGACTCGTCACCGCCGTCCAACTCCAGTTCCTGGCGTCCGTAGGCCAAGGCGACCGCTTCGGCGTCGAGCACTGGCGGCTGATCGGTGAGCTGGCTGGGATCCGCGGCTGACCTCTCCAAGGTCCATCCGCGGGCGTCATGCAATGGCTCCTCGTCGGTATAGTCCCAGCGTGTTTCGGCCCCGCCCGCTGCCCGCTGCCGGGTCACCGTGGCATAGGCCTGGATGATCCGGGCTGACATCATGGTGGCGTTGGCACCGGGTGCCGACGGCGCGTGGATCCCATATTCGGTTTCGGCGCCCATGACCCGCATCGCTCCACCAACTGGCAGGTTCGCGGCTGCCGTACCCTGGATTCCTGGGGTCACAGGTACTGACCCGTGTTGGCTGTGGTCTCGATGGACTTGCCCGGTTCCTGCCCGGCCTTGCCTTGGACGATGGTGCGGATGTACGTGATCCGCTCGCCCTTCTTACCGGATATCCGGGCCCAATCGTCAGGGTTGGTGGTGTTCGGCATGTCCTCATGCTCCCGGAATTCGTCCACCACGGCCCGCAGAAGGTGATCGATCCGAAGGCCCTTTTGGTTGTTGGTCAGGAGGTCCTTGATGGCATATTTCTTGGCGCGGTCCACCACGTTCTGGACCACGGCCCCGGAGTTGAAGTCCTTGAAGTAGAGCATTTCTGTATCGCCGTTGGCGTATGTCACCTCCAAGTACTCGTTTGATTTCTCTGTCGAGTACATTGCTTCAACCGTGCGTTGGATCATGGCATCCACCGTCGCCTGTGGATCGCCTCCATGCTCGGCCAGGTCTTGGGTGTGGAAGGGAAGGTCGGTGGTGATGTACTTGGCGAAGATGTCGGCCGCCGCCTCGGCATCGGGACGCTGGATCTTGACTTTGACGTCCAGACGGCCGGGCCGCAGGATCGCGGGGTCGATCATGTCCTCGCGGTTGGATGCGCCAATGACAATGACGTTGTCCAGCCGCTCAACCCCATCAATTTCGCTGAGCAATTGGGGAACGATGGTGGTTTCGACGTCGGACGAAACCCCGGTCCCGCGGGTACGGAACAGCGAGTCCATCTCATCGAAGAACACCACCACGGGGCTGCCGTCTGAGGCTTTCTCGCGGGCGCGGGAGAAGATCAGCCTGATGTGCCGTTCGGTTTCGCCCACGTACTTGTCCAGGAGCTCGGGACCTTTGATGTTCAGGAAGTAGCTCTTGAGGTCCGTGTTCCCGGCGCGCTCAGCGGCGCGGGCAGCCAAGGAGTTGGCAACTGCCTTCGCGATGAGGGTCTTCCCGCACCCTGGAGGGCCGTAAAGGAGGATGCCCTTGGGGGCTTTGAGGCCGTGTTCGCGGTACAGGTCCGGGTGGAGGAAGGGCAGTTCGACGGCGTCGCGGATTTGCTCGATCTGGGGCCCCAACCCGCCGATGTCCTCATAGGTGATGTCCGGGACTTCCTCGAGGACGAGGTTCTCCACTTCTGCGCGCGGGACTTTCTCCAGGGCGTAGCCCGTCCGCGCATCGAGGGACAAAGCGTCCCCGACCTTCAAATGGGTGCCTTGCAGGGCTCCGGAGAGCCTGACAACCCGCTCCTCGTCGGCGCGGCCAACCACCAAGGCGCGGTCCTTGCCCAGCAACTCCTTGAGGGTGACCAGTTCACCGGCACGTTCGTAACCGAGGCCCGCAACGATCAGGAGTGCCTCGTTCAACAGCACTTCCTGTCCAACGGCAAGCTGGTTGAGATTGACCAATGGGCTCACCCCGACCCGCATCTTCCGGCCGGCGTTGAAGATGTCCACTGATTCCTCGGTGGCGGCTTGGCCTGAGCTGCCGGCAGCGGGCTGGCGGCGCGGGTTCACTTGGAGCACGGTTCCGAAGCTGTAGGGCGGCTGCCCCTCCTGCTCCAGCGCACCTTTCAGCCGGAGAATCTCGGCCTTGGCTGCCTCCAGCATGGTGACGAGTTTGCCGTTGTTCTGGGTGGCGGCCGCCAGTTGGCGGTCGATGTGGCGGAGCTTGTCCCGGAGGATGTTGATCTGCCGCTCGGCAACGGTGAGTTCGCTGGAGCTCGACGCCGGTTGAACTGCGGCGAGTCTCCGCCTCGCTGCCTCGTCGGATGCAGCGTTTGGTTCTTCCGGCGTCGGCCGTCCAAGGTCGTTGTTAGGCGTATCCACGATCATCAACCCCTTCCTGAGCTTTAACAAGACCTTAGTCCGGAAAAGTCCTAGGGGGTCGGAGACATCCGCAATGCGGACTCTATTGTGACCTTGGTCAGTTTGTGACTGTCGGGTCGTCCTGGACGTTGGTTCCGGCGATGGCGTCACGGGCGGCCCGGCGGAGCTTCTTGTCAGAAACTGCCCGTTCGCCTACTGCCGCCGGTGTCCACGCGTTGAGGTCTTCCTCGCTGAACTCCGTCTTGGATGGGCGGCGCTTGACGGAAATTCCCGTGACTCCATCTGCGAGACGGCGCGTCACCAGGAGGAATCCGGTGTGCGCCACCATGCGGTGGTCGGGACGGACGGCAAGGCCTTCCAAGTGCCATCCGCGGACCATGGATTCCCAAGCGTCGGGCTCCGTGAAGCGCCCGTCGGCACGGATGGCCTCAGCGGTCCTCGAGAGCTGCGTCACGGTGGCCACGTAGTTGATCCAGACCCCACCGGGCGCAAGGACTGTGGCGACGGCGTCCAGGCATTCCCAGGGAGCCAGCATGTCCAGCACCACACGGTCGACGGAACCGGGAGCTTCGGCCCTGACAACTTCCTCCTGGAAGTCGCCGATCGAGATCTGCCACGCAGGGTGCGGGCCACCAAAAATAGTTTCAACGTTCCCGCGTGCGATGTCCGCAAATTCTTCGCGACGTTCAAACGAGTGGAGGTAGCCGCCGTCGCCCACTGCACGCAGCAGCGAAATCGATAGGGCCCCCGAGCCCACGCCCGCCTCGACGACGCGGGCACCGGGGAAGATATCCGCCATGGTCACGATCTGGCCGGCATCCTTCGGGTACACCACCGCTGCGCCGCGTGGCATGGAAAGCACGAAGTCCGAAAGCAGCGGCCGCAGGGTCTGGTATTGCTGCCCGACGTTGTTACTGACCACCGAGCCGTCCACTTTACCGATGATCTCATCATGGTTGAGGAAGCCGCGGTGCGTATGGAATGCTCCGCCGACTTCCAACGTGATGGTGTTCATGCGTCCCCGCTCGTCAGTGAGCTGGACCCGCTCCCCCACGCGGAAAGGGCCGCGGCGACGTGCGGCACCTGTCGGCTGCGCGGCCTGGGCAGCGCTTGACGCGTTTGGCTTTTCAGGGCCGGCGCTTGCTTCGAGGGCGGCGGTTTCGCTGCTCATGTGGTGTTCCTCGCTCTTGTTACGGCTGGGTCGCGCTGTGTCGCACCGGACGGGCGCCAAAGAATGGTGGTCGGATCGGCTGGACGGCCGGCAAGTAACTCTACCGGGCCAAGGTCAGGCCCGCCCGCTTCCGCGGGCTTCCTTGCCTGTAATGGCTGTCACGACAGTCTGTTGCCGGAGTAAGCCAGTGACAAGTCCATTCTGGTCCACCACAGCGTATTCGGCCCCTTCGAGGCGAGCCAAGTACTGGATCAATTCCTGCCCCTTGGACCACTCAGGAACGTAAGCCCCAGCGGCCAGGGCGTGCGCCACCGCCGCGACCGGCGTCGTGCTGGCAGCATAAGGCGGAACTGCTGCAATTGCATCCGGGTCCACCACGCCCTGCGGTTTGCCGTCAGGAGCGCACATCACTACCACCGGGTGCCCGGCGGGGGAAATGGCCAGGACATCCGCTACAGACGCTGACCCCGGGATACCCACGGCGGGCTCGGCCAAACCTGCGGCACTGACCAGGAAGAGGCGGCTGCGAAGTTTAGCGGCCTGGATGGAACCGGACGCCCCCATCCAGAGGAAACCGCACACGAGGGCGGTGATCAAGACCAAGTTCAGGTCCAACGGCGAGCGACTCAGCAAGGGAAGGCCAACGAACCATACAGCGAGTGCGACGGCGATGATGCGGCCAGCCCAGCCCGCGGCGATGGTGCCCTTATCCTGGCTTCCGGTGGCCTTCCAAACAGCTGACTCGACCAAGCGGCCGCCGTCCAGGGGCAAGCCCGGCAACACGTTGAACAGGCCGATCAGAAGATTGGCCCACATCAATATGTTCGCCAACGTTTCCGCTACGCCGCTGAGCAAGCCTGCCGAGATGACACCCCACACGACACCCGCCAAGACAAAATTGGACGCCGGTCCAGCCAAGGCCACAATGACCGACCGCCCTGGCGAGGCCGTGAAGTTCTCAAATTGCGTATGGCCGCCCCACAGGTTTAGCACAATCTTCTCGGTGGGCCAGTTGAACGACTTGGCGCTGAGGGCGTGGGCAAGCTCATGCACCAGTACAGAGATAGCCAGCAGGACCGCATAACCTAACGCCACTAAATAGGCAGCGATGCCCAGATGGGGTGTCCGAGCCAAGAGGGCCGGCCCATAGACGATCACGGTAAACGCGGCAATGACGAACCATGAGTAGGCCAGGTAGACCGGAATTCCAGCTACCCTTCCGAGGCGAATGCCGTCCTTCTTCGCGGCTGCGGCGTGGTGGGGCGCGGAGTTGCTCATTTAGTTGGACCCTTCAAGGAGCGCGTCCTCAGGTGCGAACCACCGTGACCGCGATCCGCCGAAACGATCTGCCACTAAGGCGCTGATGTCCTCGCTGGTTCGTCCCACCAACGTTTCCCACTGGGTCATCCGAGGGTCCTCGGGAAGCGGGAGCTGGTGGGGTATTCCAACGGTGACAACTCCCGAAGCCATGGCGGCAGTGGCGCCCGGAACAGAGTCCTCCAACGCAACGCAGTGATCTACCGTGACAGCGGGATCCTCCAAGGCAAGCCGCTCAACAGCAGTGAGGTACGCTTCCGGATGCGGCTTTCCGTGGGTCACTGTGTCTCCCGTGACCATGAACTCAAAGTATGGCTTCGGCAAGCTGTCGACCACCACGCCGGCAAGGGGACCTTCGGACATGGTGACCAAGGCACACCGAACACCGGCGTCAAACAGGTCGTCAAGAAGCTCGCGGGCACCCGGACGCCATGGAACCTCGGTACGGATCGCACTGATGACTTGTTGGCTCAGGGTATCCACGATGTCACGGGCCTCAAGGTCCACCCCGGCTCGCTGCAGGACAGCGGCTGAGTGGAACAAGGATTGACCGACCAATTGCATAGCCTGCTCATGGGACCACGTGCCGCCGTGGGATTCCACCAGCGCACGCTCGGCGGCGATCCAGTACGGCTCGGTATCCACGAGCGTGCCATCCATATCCCAGAGCACGGCTTTGAGGAGGGGCTGTCCGGGTAACGAATGCATGGTTTCAAGTCTACGTGGAAGCTGGGGTGCGGCTTCGCGCGCATTGCGCTCTGCGCGAAGCGTGGACACGCTATGGGGTGAAATGCCATGCATCCCCAAGGGTCTTGGACGTAGGGTGAGTGGATGAACAGTGTGGACGGGACACCCGAAGGACAGGACATCACAGCGGAGCCCGAGCGTTTCCTCAAGGAACCCGCGGAGGGCCAGCGCGTCACCGTCATGATCGCCGCTTTTGAGGGCTGGAACGACGCCGGTGAGGCCGCCAGCGATGCCCTGCACTATCTGAACAAACTCTGGGCAGGCAAGAAAGTCGGCACCGTGGACGCCGAGGAATACTACGACTTCCAGTTCACCCGGCCCACCGTCCGCCGGACGTCGTCGGGTGCTCGCAAGGTCAAGTGGCCCTCCACCCGGATCTACAAGGCGCCGGTTCCGGACAGCAACGTTGACGTGGTGTTCGTCCTTGGGACGGAACCCTCCTACCGCTGGCGCGCCTACACCACGGAACTGCTTGTCCACGCTGAGGCGCTCAAGGTGGACTCTGTCATCCTGGTTGGCGCATTACTGGCCGACGTGCCCCACAGCCGCCCCATCCCGGTCAGCACAACCAGCGAGGACGGAGAATTGCGCGAACGCCTGAACCTCGAAGCTCCACAGTATGAAGGACCAGTGGGAATCGTGGGCGTGTTAGGTGAGTTCGCGCTGTTGGCGGGGCTGCCCACTGTCTCGCTGTGGGCTGCTGTTCCGCACTATGTGGCGCAGCCTCCCTCCCCCAAGGCCCAGCTCGCCATCCTGCACCGGATTGAAGACCTGCTTCAAGTGCCCGTGGACAGCCAAGCCCTTGCCGAAGAGTCCGAGGCATGGGAACGGGGTGTGGATGAACTCGCCACCGAGGACCCGGAGATCGCTGCCTACGTCAGGCAGTTGGAGGAAGCCAAAGACACCGCGGACCTCCCGGAAGCGTCCGGGGAGTCAATCGCCCGTGAGTTCGAACGGTACCTGAAGCGACGCGGAAAAGACCGCCCCTGAGCCGGTAACCGGCTTCAGAGCTCCACGCCAAGAAGGGCATTGACCGCATTCGCCATCAGTGTTCCTTCGGCGACGGGAATGTCGGCTTCGCCGCTCAACACGTTTTCGGCCCAACGGTCGACGGCGGCAATCGCTCCGGGTGCGTTGAGGTCCTCGGCCAGTTCCCGGCGCATGGCAGCGAGCAGCCCCAATGCGGATTCCGGTTCAGCCGCCGATCCAGCGACAGATTCAGCACCCGGTGCCACCTTCACCGTGGCGCGGCTGCGAGCCCGGCGCCAGCGCTCCAGGCGTTCTTTCGCCGCCGTAAACGTCTCGTCGGTCCACGACCAGTCTGAGCGGTAATGGTTGGCGAGAATGGCAAGGCGGATAGCCGCCGGATCCTCGCCGGCCGCCCGGAGTTTGGAGACAAGGACCAGATTGCCCTTGGACTTGCTCATCTTCTCGCCATCCAGGCCCACCATGCCGGCGTGCGCGTAGTGCTTGGCCAACGGGACGCCGGACAGCGAGTACGCATGCCCTGCGCCCATCTCGTGATGCGGGAAGATCAAATCGGAGCCGCCACCTTGCACCGTGAAGGGTGCGGGAAGGTATTTCCGGGCTATGACCGTGCACTCGATGTGCCAGCCGGGACGGCCGTCACCGAGCGTCGCTCCGGGCCAACTCGGTTCATCTTCGCGGGCTACCCGCCACAACAAGGGATCCAGGGCTTGGCGTTTGCCCGCCCTGGCGGGGTCGCCGCCACGTTCCGCGAACAGGGCAAGCATCTCCGCCTCGCCCAGTCCGGACACGTCGCCCAGAGTCCAGGCATCCGTGGCGTCAGAGCGCTTGCCAGCGGCTTCGACGTCGTAATAGACGTCGCCGTCCGGCTCGCCGTCGGAACCCTCCACCCGATATGCGAGGCCGTCAGCGATGAGCTGCTCGATGGCGGGAACGATGTCCGGGATGGCCTCGACTGCGCCAATGTAGTGGTCGGGGGCAATGACGTTCAAAGCGTCCATGTCAGTATGGAAGAGCTCGATTTGGCTGGCCGCGAGGTCGCGCCAATCCACTCCCGTCGCCGTGGCCCGCTCAAGCAAGGGATCGTCGACGTCGGTGACGTTTTGTACGTACGCCACGCAGGTCCCGGCGTCACGCCAGGCGCGGTTCAAGAGGTCGAACGCCACGTAGCTCGCAGCGTGCCCCATGTGCGTGGCGTCATAAGGAGTGATCCCACAGACGTACATAGACTGCTCAGGATGCTGGCCGATGTCCACCAAGCCACCCGCCGCCGTATCGAAAAGCCGTAGCGTGGGCATGCTGCCGGGCAGCTCAGGGACAGGGCGGGTACTCCACGATTTCACGACTCAACCTTAGTGCTAAGCGCTGATCACATTGAAACCGAGCAGGACATACAAGGCGAGCCCAAGGAAGATCCGGTACCAGACGAACGCGCGGTAGCTATGCGTGGAGACGTATTTCAGGAACCAGCCAATGATCACATAACCCACCGCGAAAGCGATGATGGTGGCCAAGGCTGTTTCGGGAAGACCAAAGGGGCCGGCCAGGCCACCCTTGGAAACCGACTTGTAGAGCTCATAGAGCCCACTGCCGAACACTGCGGGTATGGCCAGAAGGAAGGAATAGCGGGCTGCCGCCTCGCGGGTATAACCCATCAGGAGCCCCGCGGTAATCGTGCCGCCGGACCGGGAAACACCGGGAATCAAGGCCATGGCTTGGGCCAGGCCATACAGGATGCCGTGCTTGTATGTCAGGTCCGTCAGCTGCCTCTCCTGGCGGCCAATGGCATCAGCAACGGCGAGCACCATGCCGAACACGATGAGCATGGTGGCCACGATCCACATACTGCGCAGCACGGATTCGATCTGGTTCTGGAACAACAGCCCAAGGATGATGATGGGGAGGCTGCCGATGATGACCAGCCAACCCATTCTCGCGTCGGGATCGTTGCGGTCTACTTTCCCTCTCAAGGAGCCAAACCAAGCCCGGACGATCCTCACGATGTCGCGCCAGAAGTAAACAAGGACCGCGGTCTCCGTTCCCAGCTGCGTGATTGCGGTAAACGCTGCGCCAGGGTCGGCCGCATCCGGAAGGAAGGAACCCACGATCCGCAGGTGCGCGCTCGAGGAGATCGGAAGGAATTCGGTGAGGCCCTGCACCAGGCCAAGGAAGGCTGCTTCTATCCAGTTCACGTGAATAGACCCTACGTCATAAAGATGGCCTACTGCCCGTAAGCTTGCTGCTATGCAGCAGCGTTACGTCGGAAACAGCGGATTCCGTGTGTCTTCTTTGTCCCTTGGAACCATGTCTTGGGCCCAGGAGACTGATGAGCATGACGCCGCCGAGCTCCTGAACACTTTCGTTGCTGCCGGGGGCACCATGGTGGACACCGCAGCCTCCTACGCCCAAGGCCAAGCAGAAGCCATGCTCGGCTCGATGCTGGGAGACGTCGTGGCCCGCTCCGAACTGGTGATTTCGACGAAAGCCGGACTGACGACGTCGGACTCCCGGCGAAGCATCAACGCTTCCCGCGGCGCTATGCTGGCTACCCTGGACGCCAGCCTCGCCCGGCTGGGCACCGACTACATCGACATATGGTTTGCCCAAGACTGGGATCCGAACGTGCCCTTGGACGAGACGCTCTCAGCGATGGAGCTTGCCCAACGAACCGGCCGCGCCCGCTACGTGGGTATCTCCAACTACAACGGGTGGCAGACAGCCAAGGCGGCAGCGGTTGCAGGGTTCACCCTGGTGGCTAACCAATCCGAATATTCCCTGCTGCAGCGCAAAGCTGAGGACGAGCTTGTTCCCGCGGTGGAAGATGCCGGTTTGGGGCTGATGGCCTGGGCCCCCTTGGGCCGCGGGGTGCTGACCGGGAAGTACAGGGGCCAGATTCCCGCCGACTCCCGTGCCGCCGATGGCCGGTTGGCCGGTTACGTGGCTCCCTACCTTGAGCCGCAGGCTTCGCGCGTGGTCGAAGCGGTGGCGATGGCTGCGCGAGGCCTAGGCAGGTCTGCCATGGATGTGTCACTCAGCTGGCTTTTGTCGCGTCCGGGCGTCGCAACGGGAATCGTGGGCCCACGGAACGCCGTGCAGCTCAAGGAGCTCCTGGACTCACAGCTGACGGCGCTGCCCGCCGAGATCGCGCGCGCCTTGGAGGACGTCTCCGCGGCCTAGTCCCCCTCCGGCCACATCAGGCCCGGTCACGTTAGGCCCGGTCACGTTAGGCCCGGTCCAGAATGTCCATCAAGTAGCTGCCGTATCCGCTCTTGGCCAGCTTTCCCGCTTGTTCCCGTAATTCATCATCAGTCAAGTAGCCCATACGCCATGCCACTTCCTCGGGCGCACCGATTTTCAGGCCCTGCCGGTTTTCGGTGGTCCGGACGTAGTTGGATGCATCGTTGAGGTCACTGAAGGTACCGGTGTCCAGCCATGCAGTGCCTCTGGGAAATTTTTGGACGTGGAGCCGGCCCATGTCCATGTATTGCCGGTTGATGTCGGTGATCTCGAGTTCGCCACGAGGGGATGGCACCAGTTCCTTGGCCATGGCAACAACGTCGTTGTCGTAGAAGTAAAGGCCAGGGACGGCGTAGTTGCTTTTCGGGTTGGCGGGCTTCTCCTCGATGGAGACAGCCAGGCCGTCACCATCGAATTCGACGACGCCGTATGCGCTCGGATCCTTGACCCAATAGCCGAAGATGGCACCGCCGTCGACGTTGGCATACTGGCGCAACTGGTTTCCCATTCCGGGCCCGTTGAAAATGTTGTCCCCGAGGATCAGGGCTACGTTGCCGGCACCAATGTGCCGCTCCCCCAGGATGAACGCCTGGGCAAGTCCGTCCGGCGTCGGCTGTTCCGCGTAGGTGAGGTTGATTCCAAACTGGGATCCGTCACCCAAGAGCCGTTGGAACTGCGTGGCATCGGCAGGGGTGGTGATGACCAGGATGTCCCGGACCCCGGCAAGCATCAACGTACACAGCGGGTAGTAGATCATGGGCTTATCAAAGACGGGAACCAGTTGCTTGCTGATTCCCAACGTGATCGGGTGAAGGCGCGAACCCGTGCCGCCTGCCAGAACAATCCCTCGCAAATCTGCCGTCCTCATCCGTGCCCAGTCCAGCCGCGGACGGCTACTCTAGGGCCATGCAGAGAATCCTTGTCACCGGCGGGGCCGGATTCATTGGATGCAACTTTGTCCACTTCATCATGGAGCACACTCCACTCCATGTCACGGTCTTGGATAAATTGACTTATGCAGGCAACCTTCAATCGTTGTCGGAGGTGCCCTCGGGGCGCTTTGACTTCGTCAAAGGCGACATCTGTGATGCCCCGTTGGTGGAAGCCCTTGTGTCCCGGGCGGACGCCGTGGTGCACTTCGCTGCCGAGTCCCACAATGACAATTCACTGGCGGAGCCCCGGCCGTTCGTGGACACGAACCTCGTGGGTACCTTTACCCTGATCGAGGCTGCCCGAAAGTCCGGCACGCGGTTCCACCACGTCTCCACGGACGAGGTCTACGGCGACCTGGAGTTGGACGATCCACGGCGATTCACCGAGGAATCCGTATACCGCCCTACGAGCCCGTACTCGGCGACGAAGGCTGGCTCCGACATGCTGGTCCGGGCGTGGGTGAGGTCCTTCGGGCTGCAGGCGACCATCAGTAACTGCTCGAACAACTACGGCCGCTTCCAGCACGTGGAAAAGTTCATCCCCCGGCAGATCACCAATATCCTGGACGGTGCCCGGCCCCGGCTGTACGGAAGCGGCAGCAATGTCAGGGACTGGATCCATGTGGAGGACCACTCGTCCGCCGTCCTCATGATCCTCGAACGCGGCGATATCGGGGAAACATACTTGATCGGCGCCGATGGTGAACGCTCCAACCGCGAGGTAGTGGAGATGCTGTTGGCCCTCACAGGCCACTCCCCCGACGCTTACGATCTCGTCACCGACCGGCCGGGCCACGATCTGCGTTACGCCATAGATTCCAGCAAGCTCCGTGCGGAGTTGGGTTGGTCCCCTCAGTATTCGGACTTCGAAGCCGGGCTCCGGAGCACCGTGGAATGGTACCGGAACAACGAGCACTGGTGGCGTCCGCAAAAGAAGGCAACCGAGTCCAAATACGCCGGACAGGGACACTGACCGGTGGGAGAAGTTCAGCAAATACAGACCACCACGACGCCGATCCCAGGGCTCCTGCTGTTCAGCCTGCCCGTGCATGGGGACAACCGGGGATGGTTCAAAGAGAACTGGCACCGGCGCAAACTGATCGACGCCGGCATGCCGGACTTTGGTCCCGTGCAAAACAACATCTCCTTCAACGCCCAGAGGGGCACCACACGCGGCATCCACGCAGAGCCTTGGGATAAGTTCATCTCCCTTGCCTCGGGCCGTATTTTCGGGGCTTGGGTGGATCTGAGGGAGGGCCCCTCTTTCGGTACCTTGTTCACGGCCGAACTGTCTCCCCATGAGGCTGTCTTCGTTCCCCGCGGCGTCGGGAACGCGTTCCAAACCCTTCAGAGCGATACCGTGTACACGTACCTCGTCAACGACCATTGGAGCGCGGAGGCGCAGGCCAACTACACCTTCTTGAACCTGGCGGATGAGGACATCGCGGTGCCGTGGCCCATCAGCTTGGACGAGTGCATACTGTCCCCGCAGGACCGCACACATCCCCGCCTTGCCGACGTCGAGCCGATGCCGGGCCGGAGAATACTGGTGCTGGGCGCTGACGGCCAGCTGGGTGCCGCTTTGAGGCGCGCCTACCAGGGGCAGGGCACCGTGGACTTTTTGGGCCGAGGCGATTTCGACATCACCTCCGAGGAGTCCTACCAGGCCATGGACTGGCGAAAGTACTCCACGATCATCAACAGCGCAGCTTTCACGGCCGTTGACGCGGCAGAGACGGCGGAGGGCCGGGTTGCTGCCTGGGCCATCAACGCCAGTGCCGTTACCCGGTTGGCGCGGACCGCCGTCGAACATTCACTGACGCTAGTCCACATTTCCACCGACTACATTTTTGATGGCACCGCCGCGATTCACCGGGAAGTCGAGCCACCGAGCCCCTTGGGTGTGTACGGCCAAAGCAAAGCAGCCGGCGATGCCGCGGCAGCGACCGTGCCCCGGCATTACATCGTGCGCACCAGCTGGGTGGTCGGGCAGGGACGGAACTTCGTTCGGACCATGGCGGCGCTCGCTGACAAGGAAGTCCCCGCAAGGGTCGTGGACGACCAATGGGGACGGTTGAGCTTCGCCGATGACATCGCAGCCGGCATCCGCCACCTTCTGGAAAACAATGCCGCTCCGGGGACCTACAACGTTACCAACGACGGTGAACCGCAGTCCTGGGCGCAAGTGGCCAGGGAGGTCTATGCCCTGCGCGGCGCCACCCCCACCCTGGTCGCAGGCATCAGCACCGACGATTATGCGAAACAGGGAACCGCGCCCCGTCCGCGCAGCAGCGTACTGGATCTTTCCAAAATCCGGGCCGCTGGCTTTAACCCGCCTTCGGCGTCGGAGCGGTTGGCGGAGTACCTCGGTAAAGGCACATAACCCAAGATCCGGCTCTGGTGCGCGGCATGAATTCGGCCTAAAGTGGCCCTACGGCAGCCAGCAGTGGGCCGGGAGACATCTCAAGTAAACAAGTTGGTCTGGCGGGGTATCCCGCCCCCGCCGTCCAGGCAGTGCAGCGGCCTCGGACGGTGGATTACTTGAACATGCCCTGAGGACCCGAGGCTGGAGAGCCAAGAATGCTGCTACCTAAATTGATGCGCACCCCCCAGTTCATGGAGCAGCCATCGGAGGTGAACCTCGGCGGCGCTGCCGTGAAGCTCCTGGCGATGGACACAGCCGTCCACGAGATCACGAACAGGGCCGCCACCCCGGCTTCACGCCCGCTGGGTGTGTGTTCGGCCAACCTGGATCACATCCGTCACTTCGGTGCCGGAAGCAGATGGCTGGGAACGTTGGACGCCTCTGAACCGGTGGAGTGGTTGACGCTCATCGACGGCGCTCCGCTGGCGGCCCAGGCCCGTCGGCTCACTGGCCGGCAATGGCCCCGCTTGGCGGGAAGCGACCTCGTCGGACCCCTGCTGGACGAAGCCGCGATGCTCGGCCTGCGTGTCGGCTTCCTGGGTGGGTCCGCCTCCACCCACCAGCGGATCAAGAGCCAGTTTGCGGCGGAACGGCCAAACCTCCGGATTGCCGGATGGTGGTCCCCGGACCGGCCGGTCTTGGGGAACGAAAGCGCTTCCCGGCGCTTGGCGGCAGAGATAGCAGAGACCGCACCGGACATTTTGGTGGTGGGCCTGGGCAAGCCGCGGCAGGAACTGTGGATCTCTGAATACGGACACCTGACTGGAGCAAGGGTGTTGCTGGCCTTCGGCGCTGTGGTCGATTTCCTTGCCGGCCAGATCCGCCGCGCTCCGGCATGGATGAGTTCCAACAGCCTGGAATGGGCATGGCGTTTGATGCTCGAACCCCGCAGGCTTGCGCGGCGCTATTTGGTGGACGGCCCGGAGTCGTACGTGAAGCTGCGGCGCTCCAGCAGCGTGCCCACCCCTGATGCCGCGCATCAACGGAGTGCTGGTCACCCGGATGCTCCGCCCACGGTGTCCGCGCACGAGCAGTCCCAAGAACAGGAGCAGGCGGACCAGCCACGATCCGGGAGGCGTTTTGTCTCGCCGGCGGAGAAGGCCGACGTCGCCGTCGTGATTGTCACCTACAACAACGCGTCCGACGTCGGGCCCCTGGTTTTGAGCCTCCGCGAGGAAACTCGTGAGCAAAGCATCAAAGTCGTGGTCGCGGACAACTCCCCTGACAAGCGCACGCTCGATGAGCTGGCGAAGTACCCGGACGTTATTGCCGTAAGCACTGGTGGAAACCTCGGGTATGCCGGTGGTATCAACGTCGCGCTGAGCGCTGCCGGCGAGGCGGAGAGCTACCTCGTCCTCAATCCGGATCTTCGCGTTGAAGCCGGCGCGCTGCGGGCGATGCGCCGCCGGCTCGCCGAGGCCGGCGCCGGTGTGGTAGTGCCGGTCCTCCTCGATAACGATGGCAGCGTCTACCCATCACTGCGCCGGGAACCGAGTGTCCTGCGAGCGCTGGGGGACGCAGTGTGGGGTAGCCATTGGAAGGAACGCCCGGAGTGGCTGGCGGAGATGGACTGGGAACCGGAAAGTTATCTCCATGGCCATCGGGTGCAGTGGGCTACGGGGGCGGCGCTGCTGATCTCTGCTGAGGCGGCTGCTGCGGTGGGCGCGTGGGATGAGCGGTTCTTCCTCTATTCGGAGGAGACCGACTTTTGTCGCAGGGTGCGGGAGACGGGTTTTGGGATTTGGTTCGAGCCTGCGGCCCGGATGTGGCATGAACGTGGCGGGTCGGGCAGTTCACCGGGGTTGGTTGCGTTGATGGCGGTCAACCGGGTCAGGTACGCGGACAAGTACATGGGGCGTGGGCGTCGGCTGGCTTTTGGTGCTGCCGTCCTGGCCGCCGAGGTGGCACGGGTCGATAAGCCAGGGCATCGGGAGGCAGCCTTGGCCGTCATGAGTCGGAGGCGCCGGAGTGGTTTGCCGATGGCCACCGGGACGGGGGCATGACGATGGGTGGTGGCATGACGGTGGAGAGTTCTGTTCCGTCAGGGGCGATCATCATCCCTGCGCATAATGAGTCCGCTGTTATTGCCCGGACCTTGGATTCACTGGCTGAGGTGCTTGGTTGGGGAACGGTTGAGGTCATCGTGGCTTGTAACGGTTGCACGGATGGAACCGAGGTGATCGCTTCCCAGTATGCGGGGGTGCGCGTGCTGCAGGTTGGACAGGCGTCGAAGGCTGCGGCGCTGAATGCGGGCGATCAAGCGACCGGGCTGTGGCCGCGGCTTTACCTTGATGCTGATATCGAGGTCAGCGCGGGTGCCGTGCGTTCTGTTTTTGAGGCTTTGGAGCGCGGCGATGTTCTTGCTGCGCGCCCCGCTTTCAGGTACGACTACGCAGGTGCGTCGTTTCTTGTGCGGGCATACTATCGGGCACGCAGCCGGGTGCCGGGCAATGCGCGGGGCCTGTGGGGTTCGGGGGCCTATGCCTTGGGCGTTGCGGGGCATGAGCGTTTGGGGGCGTTTCCGCTGCTGACAGGGGACGATTACTACGTTGACCGGCTGTTTGGTCCCCGGGAGAAGGCTGTCCTTGATACGGAGCCTGTGGTTGTCCGGACTCCTCGGACGTCCGCAGCGTTGCTGGCTGTCCTGCGACGGACCTACCGCGGGAACGCCCAGCAGGACGCTGGCTTTGTGGGTGCTTCGGCCGCCCGCACCCTTTGGGAATTGTTGGCCTCCGTCCGGGGGCCGTTGTCCGCTGGAGATGCCGCCGTTTACGCGGTGTTCGCCGTGGCGGGCCGTCGTCGTTCGCTTAAGTCCCGGCGGCAGGTCTCTACCGAGGTGGTGTCCCCCGGGCTGGTACCCGTTTGGGAAAGGGATGAGAGCAGCCGGTAGTCAGAAGCCGCAGGCGCTGCTGCCCTGGATGCGGTAGAGGTGCACGGCGTTGCCGTCGGAGAATGTATCGGTGAACGTTCCATCCACTACCGGGATACTCCGGTTTTCATCGATGACGACGGCGGAGCTGCCGCCGCAGGCCAGGTGGATGGTTGCTGTGCCGCCGTCGCTTGTATTGGCCCCGGCGAAGACGTAGGCGGTGTGATCGAGAACTTTCGTCGTGGTGTCCACGGGTCCTGTGGTGACGGTGGCGCCGTCGAGGAAGGGGGCGTTGAGGACGGGAGCGAGGCCGGTGATTTGTTTGTTGAGGGAGGTCACTGTTTGCTGCACTTCTCCCGGGCAGTCACGCAAGACGTGTTGTGTGGCGCATTGGCCTCCGAAACTGTGGTTGAAGTAGATGATTCCCCGGGCGCCGTGGATGAGGCTGCTCCACACGGCGGCGCGCAGCTGTGGTCCTGTTATGGTCAGTGCTGCTGGGGCGTTGTCGAAGGGGTGGCCGGCTTCCACAAAGGCCCACACCGGAGTGGGGTTCCCGCTGTGGCTGAGTTTCCTGATGCGGTCCACTGTCCAGCCGTAGTTTGCTGCCAGCCGGCATTCCGCGGGGGTGAGGTCCCTGGCGTATTTCACCACGGCCCCTCCCTCTGTGCGGGAGCAGATGCCGGGATCGGTGAACCAGTACGTGTCGGCGGATACGAGGTCTTGGACGCCGTTGAAAAAGCCTTGGGCCTCGGCGTCGGATTCCCAGAAGGCCACGCCTTTGCCGTAGTTGGCGTAGAGCATGGTTCCGGGAGGTGCGGCCTTGTGCCGTTCGCTTTGGACTGTGTAGCCACACTGGGACGCTGCAGGGGTGCAGATGGGACCTTCCCCGGGGTAGTGTCCTGACCACGCGCCGCTTCCTGGGCCGGCCCACATGTCCACCTCGTCCGTCAGCAGGAATCCGTTGGCTGGGGGGTGTCCGTTCGCCGCGGGGGCTCCAATGCCGGGGATGGCATACATGCCGGAGTCGAGCGCCAACTGGATGTCGGAGTTGGCCGTGAGTGCAACGTAGGTGTTCAGGCCGGCTTGTTTGTCCTGGGCCACGTTTCCGGGATCCACCACGCTTTCGGACCACACTCCCAGTGGAAAGTATGACGGGTCTGTGGGAAGGCCGTGGGCGAAGCGGGCGTAGTAGTCGGGACCGCCGTCGACGGGGCGCAGCGCTACACCGGGCGTCGTTGTTGCGGTGGTGGCGGCTTGGCTGGAAGGGGTGGCCGCAGGCTGGTTCAGTGGAAGCACGGCACTGACTGCCGCTGTGGCCAGTAGGAGTCCCGCTCCTACCGTGGCGCCGGTCAGGAGGGTCTTCCGTTTCACGTCCTTCCCACGGGGCTCTTAATGCCCGGGTGCCCTTTCCCGTTCGATTCCGTGGTGGGGGCGTCCTCTTGCGGGTCCAGTGCTACCGGGAGCATTTCACTGACTTTTCGGGGTTTCTGGAGGACGCCCATGGGGATACTCCCCAGCTTTTCCAAGGGTATTTCGACGGCGTCCTTGTGGGACGGGGCGGCCTCGCCGTGGCTGGCATGGCGGCGTCCCCTCTTTGCCGCTGCATCCCCTGGGGTAGCGCCGGCCCCTGCGGACTTCATGCGTGCCGTCTCCAAGGCCCGCGCTGCCGAGACTGCCCCGAATGTGAGCACCAGGCCGCCGACAATCACCACGATCAAGGAACGGAGCCGGCTGGAGAATTGTTCTATGGCGTTGTCCGGCGGGGTGACCACTACGGTGGTGAACAGGAACCGGTCGGCGGCGCCGTTGACGGTCTGAATCTGTTTGAGGTCCTGTTGCATCTTGGCGCCCAATGCTTGAACGGTTGCTGTGGCTACCTCTTTCTTGGGCGACACGGCTGAGATATCCAGAAGAAAGGAGTTGGGGGAACGTTCCACAGTGTAGTCAGTGCTCAAGGACTGCTTGCTTAACGCGCTCCCCACGGAGTCTGCCTTTAGCCGGGTTGCTTCCACTTGGGCGATCAGGGAGGAATCCGAGGCCCGCAAGTAGGGATTGTCCGAGTTGAGATCCTGCAACGACGGGTTTCGCTCGAGTTCGCTGGCAGTAGGAACCTTGGGGTTGACGATCGCGTACGTAGCTTGTGCTTGATAGGACCTCGGTGCGAAGGCATACACATACACGGCCGCGAAGGCGGTCAGGAGCAGCGCTGGTATGACCACAAATTTGTGGTGCCACAGTGCTTTGATGACAGCTAGCGGGTCCATGGGATTCCCTCGTTTCCTGAATTGGCTCGGCTTCTTGGGCTTGCACGGTGGGCTGGGTCGGGAATCATGGGCCTTGGCCTGAATCTTTGCCGGGGCGGTCTGTCGCTGACGCCCCTGTCAGGACCTGGGGCCCTTAGATTGGCTTCGCGCCGGACCATGTTCCACACTGCCCCGGACAGGCCGACGACGACCGGATAGGCCAGCGCGAAGACCGGGAAGGACATGGAGTCGAAAGTCAGCGAGCAGCCTGCCGCCACCGCCCCGGAGGCCGCCAAAGCCCCGGCGAGTGCGCGCAGCGCCGGTATACGGGAAGCGCGGGCTGCGATGAAGGCTGAGCAGGCCGGCAGGACAAGATAGGCGACCATGCCGAAGAAACCCACCAGCCCCAAGGTGACAAGGGAATTGAGGTATTGGTTGTCCAGGATCTGGAGTGCGTCTGTGGGCCGGTAGTTGCCGGGGCCCAGGCCCAGGAACGGCAGTTCACCAAAGAGCTTGGCAACCCGCGGGTAGTTGTTGGTCCGCGTGGAGACTGACAGGTCGCTGCTTCCGGCGGTGAACTGTGAGGTGAGCGTACCGACCAAGCCGGGTACCGCCACGAAGAGGGCGGCAAGCGCGGCCGGCGCCATCACCAGGGCCCACCGGCGCGCCATTGTTGGCAGGAAAGGGATGAGCACGATCATGCTGATGGTGAGTCCCAAGACCCCTGATCGGGACACCGTGGAGGCGATGGCAAACACCAGCAAGGCGGTGACTGCCCAGTGCAGCCACTTCCGCCCTGTGGAATCGTAGATCGCGCGCCAGATGGACAGCGGCAGCATCATGGAGCAGACCACGGCCAGTTCGATGGAATGGAAGGTGCTTCCGGCCACGCGGGTCAGGAGTCCACGCACTTGGAAGACTGTGTTGCCGCCGTTGTCCGTGAATCCCACCATGACGTCCTGGATCCACACCATGGGGTTGATCCGGAGCACGAATTGGACCACTGCTACGAGGCAGCAGAACAGGGCCCCTGCCAAGAGCGCCCGGACCAGCATGAGTGCATCGTTCACGGTCCGTACCGCCTCGCTGACTGCAAGGACGATGCCTGCGCTGGCGAGGATGAGGATGAGCCAGCGGTCAGCGGACGCTTGGGAAGCGATGCTGGTGTTGCCTGTTAGCCCTGAGAACATTGCGACGTAGGAGGCACAGGTTCCCAGCCACAGCAGGCCGATTCCCAAGCGTCCCGGGTTCCTGGCCCTGAAGGGGTTTTGGAGCCCAAAGAACGACGAGCAAAGCCACACCAGCAACAGCAGCAGGGCCAGCATCAGTGGCACGGTCCCGACAGCTCCCAGGGGTTTCAGCACCATGTTGGACGGGAAAAAGAAGATGCTGAACGCGGAAACCCGGAGCAGGAAACTGACGGTGGCGTGCTTCCCCGGGTGGACTTCAAGGTCCGTGAGGCCCACGTCCAGCACCGGTTTGGGAAGCAGCGGCTTGGCCTTCAGGAAGCTCATGCCGGCCCCTCCCCCACGAGAGATTCCTGCACCAGGTTGCCGAACGCTTCCGCCGTCACCGACCAGTCCAGTCGCTGGCCGCTGCCGATCCGCGCCGCGCGTTCCTGGATATTCGGGCTGCGCACTACCTCGGCGAGCGCGGTCGCGAGCCTGTCCGGCCTGGACGGTGCCCATACGGCGTCTGGGTCTGTGAGGAGGCCGGAGGCGAAGGGTGCCTGGTTGAGGACCGGCACGTTGCCTGCGGCCAACAGTTCGCCGGGAACAAGGGAGATGTTGGTAAAGGAGATGGCCAGGCCGGCAATGGTGCGGTTGTAGAGGATGTTCAAATCGCGCGGAGGGAGGTTTCCGTGGTTGGTGACCGGAATTTTCCATCTACTGACGATGTCGCCGTATACGTGGATCTCTTGGTCCGGACACAGCTGGTGGAATCTTTCCAGGGCAAGTTTTGCGAGCAGGTAGCCGCGCCGGTCCACGTTCCTCTTGGCGTAGTAGACCACGCCCGTCCGCTGCCAGGCGCCCGTGGTTGGGAGCAAGCGGTAGGTGGTGGTGTCGCATCCGTAGGGCACCACGGCGTCGGGGGGTGTTCCGAGTTCGGCTTTCATGACTTCAGCGATCATGTCGCCAAGAGCGACCGTCGTGTACCCGAAGCGGTAGCTGTCCTCGGCAAGGGCGTACAGGATCCCGCGCGGATGGAAGTACGGTTCGTAGTCTTGGATGAAGTAGAAGACGCGCAGCTGGCGGGGTGCGCGGGCGGCGATCACATGCGCTGAGGACCATGAGCTCGCAACCAGGGCGTCCATTCCAGCCATTCCATCAGTGGCGCTGCGCACCTCGGCGCTGATGGGCCAATGCCGGCGGATGACGGGTTCATGCCGGGAGACGTCATCGGAGCTGCGGTCATAGAGGAACAGTGTGCACCGGTGTCCGCGCTCTTCCATGGCCCGGACCATCCGGAACAGGGTGGTGTGGCCGCCGGAGCCCGGCCCGGGCGGGGTGCAAACCCAGCCGATGCTCAATGGTGCTGGCTTCCGGGGGGACGTGAAGGCGGGGCGTTGAACAGCGGGGCGTTGAACAGCGGGGTCGGAAGGGTCGGCGATGTCTTCTGGGCGCAGTGGAAGTCCCGGTTCGGCCAAGCCCCACCTCTCCTGCAGGAATGTAGCCGCCTTTGCCGTTCCATGCCGCGCCACCTGGCCCCAGCCGTCCTGCCGAAGCCGTAGGGCGAGGTGCCGGAGCTGTACCCGGGACATGGTCATTGGTCCTCCCTCCATAACGGGGTGGGGAGGGCCGCGGTGAAGTCCCTGATAGCGTTGCGCCGGGTTTCCAACGCGATGCCGGACTTAGCAGAGAGCATTACCGCCATCTTGTCCGGCGGTGCAGATGCCAGCAGGTGGTCTATTTCTGTCCGGGTCAGGGGGAATTCCGCCGAGTACACGATCCCTTGCATCTCGGTAACACTGGCATCTGTTCCGCCGAGTACCTTGTCAACGTAAATGCCGTACAGCATCATTTCCGAGAAGTGCAGTTGGGATCCGACGGCGGTGGCCCACGCTGTGCCCGTGGCACGTTCAACATGCCGCAACAGGGAACGCACCACGCGCGGTTCCCACAGGCATGGCCAGCAGATGTAATCGGTCAGGTCCCCCTCCGGGGTTGCGGCCGCGCCGAGGAGCTTGCGGGCTGAGTCATGCCACAACCTGTGACCGGGAAGGGTGCTGTCCACGCCGGATGGCTTCCGGTACATAGCGATGTGCCCGCCCACGCGGAACGTGTCCAAGGTGGTAGGCCTGATCAGGACACTGTCCGAGTCCAAGAGCAAAACGCCTTGCACGTCCAGCTGCTCCACGACTGCCAATTTGATGATTTGCTGGGCGATCCATCCGCGGATAGGCGGCCACGGGTGCTTGGTGTTGACCCACAGGTTCAACCGTGGGGGCTTCAGGAACGTGCGGGGAAGGTATTCACGGACGTCATGAATCCGCGTCCGCTCAGAGGCCAGCTGCCCAAAGGCATTGAGGTCCTTGCCCGGCACGATGATGTGATGGACGACGTCGGGTTCGGTCATCTCCATGACGGAGCGGTTCAGGTCCGTGCACAGCTCGAGGTCGGGCAGATAGCTGGGCGTGACCACGGCCAGTTCCACGTTGGGAGTGCTCATACCGCCACGCCTCCTTCCGCTTCCGGCTGCGGAACCCCTTTGGCGCCGTCGTCGTCGTTCTTGAACAAAACCCGAATGTCCGCAACCAGCCGCCGGCCCTGACGGAACACGAGCAGCGTGTACACCGAGACACCGACCAGGCCACCCGTTGCCAGCGAAAGGGCCGGGGCAGTCACCATCGAACCTGCCGCCCATGCGGCCACCCCTGCCACCATGGCAGCGAGCAGGGACGGGAGGCTGCCGCCCAGCAGTTCCCGTGCCGCGGTTCCCAGTACCGAGGTCAAGGCCTTGACGTACAGCGGGATGACCACCAGACAGGCGACCGTGGCATGGGCAATCCCGGCCCCGGCGATCCCCCACCAGGAGATTCCCCCATAGAGCGCAGGCACTAATGCGATGAGCCAGGCCACTTGCACCCAAAAGAGCCACACCGTTTTCCCGGCCCCGACGCTGAGGTCGGCGAAGAGTTCCACGAGGATACGCATGGCTCCGAACACTCCCAGCGTTGCCAAGGCGATCCCGGCCTGAGCCCAAGGGGCGCCGTATGCAGTAACGATCAGTGGATGCGCCAAGGCGATGAGCATTGCCGAGATCGGGAAAGCGCAAAACGAAACGCCTGCCACGAACCGGCCAGCCAGCGCTCCCAACGTTCCCTCAGCAAAGAGACGGCCAAATGTGGGCACAGCCGTGGCACGGATGACGGCGGTTATCACCGAGCTCGGCAAACCTGCCAGGTTGAACGCCAACAAGTACAGCCCCAACGCCGTCGGATCCAGCATCCTGCCGATCATCAGGTAATCGAGGTTGAGCGTCACGAACACTACGAGGTTCGCCAGGGCAAGCGGTGCACCGAGCCGGAGGACTTCCTTGGCCACGTCCCGGTCGAAACCGGGTGCATACCTTATGGGGCTGATGATCCAATACCCCGCCAACGCGAGCAATTGGCCGCCAACCCTGGACCAGGCCAACGCCATGGCGCCCCAACCGCCCAAGGCCATGGGAACCACCAGGACCAGAACCATCACGGCGCTGGAGACGTCGACGACGACCCTCGGCTTTTGCAGGAAATCCCGCCACACCATGGTGGAAGGAACAGCAGCGATACCTTGCAGCAGGATAGTCAGGGAGAGCACCTGAATCACCGGGGTAGCTGCCGGATCCTCGAAGACCGCAGCCAGCACAGGAGCCAAGGCCACCGCAGCTGCTGTCATGATACCGCTGGTCACCAGGGCAATGGTGAACACTGTCGGGCCAATTCTGTCCGGATCCCCGCTACCGCGGGCCAACGAAGCTGTGGCACCCAACTCGGCCATGTTCGTTGCGATCGTCTGGACCACCAAGGCCACCGCGAGCGCACCGAAGTGCTCCGGTGCAAGGAGACGGGCAACGATGATGGTGGTACTGAACTGCACCACCCTACCCAGCGCCATGTTCACCCCACCCCACACAGTGGCGCTCGCAGCACGGCTGCCCAAGGTGCGCTGGTGCCCCTTGGTTCGCTGGTGCCCCTTGGTGGTGCTCACGAGATTCCCGTCATCGACCAGATGCGCCAGCGCAGGCGGTCCAGCTGCTTGCGCGCATAAGCCGTGTGCGGATCGCGCCGGCCACGGACTATGGCCGCCTGCAAGGTGTTGGCTCGGTGGACATTGCCCGGGACCTGTTGCAGCCCCTCAATAAACTTCCGCAGTTCGACGGCGGCCAGCGAACCGCCGTCGGCGACCTCCCGGAACCCCAAAGTGGAGGCTTCCTTGCTCAGTGCCCGCTCCACGCGTCGCAACTGCCGGGCCCGGAACTCCGCGGACACGCCCAAGCGTGGGTCTTCCAGGACTCGGAAGGCATCCAACCTGTGCCTGAGGTCCACGGCGGCGGCCGCGTACTCCGTTTGGTGCATGTTGGCTCCGTGAACCCGGTAGTAGGCCTGAACAGGTCCGTTGATGCGGCCTACATCCCAGGCAGCTGCAGCACGCAACCAGTACTCGAGGTCTCCCGAGTGCGGCAGCGCCTTGTTATATGCCCCGATGCCCACCATGGCCTCGGTCCGCATCACCACTTCCGGCGACAAGATGAAGTTGTGTCCCCTGGTGCAGGCCAGGGAGATCCATTGCTTGCCCTGCCACACTGTCCAGGTGCTGCGCCCTTCCGCTGCGACGGGAGGTGGCTGGTCGGTGAAGTCCCGGGGAAGCCCGTAGACCATCCCCACTCGCGGATTCGCCTCCATCAGGGCGGCAGCCCGGGCCAAGGCTCCGGGCGCGATCAGGTCATCGGCGGACAACAAGGTGACGTAGCGCTGTGCCGCGCGTGAGAGCCCATCGTTATACGTGGAGATGTGCCCCTGGTTGTCCTCGTGGATCACCACTGAAATCCGTGCATCCGCGGAAGCCAGTCGGTGGGCAACCGCGGCGGTGTCATCGGTGGAGGCGTCGTCGACGATGATGACTTCGACATCGACACCGTCCTGGGACAGGGCACTGTGGACGGCGTCCGGCAGGTAGCGGCCGTAGTTGTAGCAAGGTACCACCACCGAAACGCCGGGTCGGTCGATCAAGGGGCGTGGCCGCATCAGTTTCACCGGGTGTCCTCCAATGCCGGCGAATCGCCGCGCCTAATCACCCGCGCCGGAACGCCCACCCACGTCTCATCAGCAGGGACATCGCTAAGCACGGCAGCGCCCATTCCAATCGTGGCCTTGGCACCGACGGAGCGGCCCTCGCGGACGCTGGCGTTCATGCCGATATAAGCGGCCCGGCCGATGCGAACACCCCCACCCAAGGAAACTCCGGCGGCAAGCGTCGCGAAATCGCTGACAACGTCGTCGTGAGTGAAAGTCACCCCCGGCATGGCCACTACATGGCTTCCGAGGGATACGGAGGCCGTCATGGTGACGTGCGCCAAGAGAATACTGCCTCGCCCGATGACGCAGCCCTCAGGGACAAGCACGGAGGGATGGATGGCCGTAGCGTACCGGTCCTCGGCGAGTCCGAGTGCTCGTAGCCGCATGACCACGCTCTCGCGCCCGCTGCCGTTGCCGATACACACCAGCAATAACGCGTAGGGAAAGTTCAACGCATCGCGGATAGGTCCGAGGACATGGGCGCCGTCCACCACGCGCCCTACCTTGTCCTCGTCGTCGTCGAGGATGCCGATGACGTCGAACGGTCCGCTGCTGCGGACCATGGCCAGCACCTCGCGCGCCAAGCCACTGGCCGCGATGAGCAAGAGCTCGCTCATGGGGACTCCCCCGGGTCCGGCCGGGAACCAGAAGCCGAAGCGGATCCAGCCGCACGGGAAACTCGGGAAGCACGGTAGACGGAATCGATGACCCGGGCTTGGTCCTGCCGGGTCAGCTGGTGGTACAGCGGGAGGATGAGCGTGGTGTCGGTGAGGTGTTCGGTGGCAACAAGTGTGGCGGTACCTGTGTCCTTTCCCGCATACGCCGGCTGCCGGTGGGCCGCCATGATCCCGCGCCGCGCGGAAATGCCGTCTTCAGCCAAGCAGGCCAGCAATGAGTCGCGGTCGACGGCGAACGCGGGACCGACTTCCACCCAGCAGGATTGGAAGTTGTTGGTGCCGTAGTCCGGGTCGCTGACCAGGCGCAGTCCCTCGAGTCCGGAGAAGGCCTCCGCATAGATCGAGGCCAGTTCCCGCCGCCGCTGCACCACCTCCCGGAGCCTGCCCAGCTGAACGAGGCCGACGGCCGCCTGGAGATCGGTCATGCGGTAGTTAAAACCGACTTCGAGGTACTCCTCCGCGGGTGGGAGGACGCTGGCGTGCCGATCAGCGGCGGAGACGCTCATCGAATGTTCGCGCAGCCGGCGTGACCTGTCCGCAAAGCCCATATCCGACGTCGAAAGCATCCCGCCTTCTCCTGTGGTGAGGATCTTGCGGGGGTGGAACGACCACGCTGCGAGCTGCGCGCCGGCCCCCACAGGGCTACCCCGGTAGCGGGAACCGATAGCACAAGCGGCGTCCTCCACAACCGTGATGCCTAACGGATCACAAAGGTTCCGGATCGGTTCAAGGTCCACCGGCACCCCGCCCTGATCCACGGCAATCACGGCTTTGGTGGCTGGAGTCAGTGCCGCTGCCACGGTGTCCGCAGTGACGCAGCCGGTGCGGATGTCGACGTCGGCGAACACGGGACGCGCGCCCACGTACGTCGCGGCGTTTGCTGTGGCGATGAACGAGAACGACGGCACCACCACGTCGTCGCCAGGACCAACTCCGGCTACGGCCAGGGCAAGGTGCAAAGCGGACGTGCAGCTTGAAGTCGCCACCGCGAAGCCTGCACGCTGCTCCTTGGCGAAGGCTTCCTCGAACTGCCGGACCTTGGGCCCCTGCGCCACCCAGCCCGAAGCGATGACGTTCGCGAGAGCCATGGCTTCTTCTGCTCCCAGCCACGGTTTCATGACGTCTATGCGGGCCAGCCGCGTCTCCGAGGTAGTCATCGCGCACCCACAGGTGGGGCCTGGACGCTGCCTTCAGGCCTCGACGCCGCAATGTCCTCCCGGAGTGGACGCCACCACGAAACCAAGGAACGCAGCCCTTCTTCCAAGCCCACCGTTGCTTCGAACCCGAGGTCTTCCCGGGCAGCGACGGTATCGGCCAGGCGGCGGGCCACACCGTTGACGGCACGTTCAGGACCGTGTTCCAAGTGGAGGGGTGATTCCATGACCGCCAGCAAGGTGTGGGCGAGTTCGGCCAGGCTGGTTTCAACGCCGCTGGCCACGTTGTAGACGCCCTCGCGTATGTCGCTCGTCGCGGCGAGGACGTTCGCCCGGGCGACGTCCGTGGTGTGGACAAAATCCATGGTCTGTTCACCACTGCCAAAAATCAGCGGTGGCAGTCCGTCCACGATCCTCTCCATCCAACGGACAAGTACCTCGGTATAGAGCCCATGGACGTCCATACGGGGTCCGTAAACGTTGAAGTAGCGCAGCATCACGTAGTCCATGCCGGACATGGCGCGGAAGCTTTTGGCCATCGCCTCGTTGAAGGATTTCGCTGCACCGTAGAAGGTGTCGTTGTTGAAGTGGTGGTGGTCTTCCTTGGTGGGAAAAAGCTCGGCCTGCCCGTAGACGGATGCGCTTGAGGCAGCGATGACTTTGTCCACGTTGTGCGCCACTGCTGCCTCGAAAACGTTGAATGTACCGTTAACCAGTACTTCCAGGGCAAGCCGCGGTTCTTCAGCGCATTGGGTGATCCTGATAGCTCCTTGGTGGAACACAAGGTCCTTGCCGCGCATAAGGTCATGAACCAGGTCGCGGTCCCGGAGATCGCCTTCGACCAACCTGACACGGCCGCTCGCCAATGCCTGGCTAAGGTTGTCACGGCGGCCGCGGACGAGGTTGTCCAGTACGTCCACCTGGCCTGCACCGGCGTCGAGCAGTTGATCAACGAGGGTGGAGCCGATGGTCCCGGCACCACCGGTTACGAGGACGGCCGCACCGGACAGGCCGGTCACAGCACAACCTGGAGCTCTGCCTCGTTGCCCGCCACCAAAGTGGCCTGGCCGTCACTTTCCAAACTTTGGGAGACAGCTTCCAATACAGACAGGACGCGGAGCCCGGATTCCCCGCTGGTGCGTGGGGCAGTGTGGCTTCGGATGGATGAGGCCAGCTCAGCTACCACTTGGCCCAAGGGTTCCCGCTCTTGGAGGGCCGGTGACCAGGTATCACCGAGCCGGTAAGAAATAGCGGTGGCCTTTTTGTCCGCTGCGGACCGTGGCTGGTGGTCCAGGCTGACTCCCCGGTCGTATACGCTGAGGCGTTGCTGCGGGTTCAGGTCGTCCCAGACAAGCGTCCTCTTGGATCCGCCGATAATCATCTGCCGGATCTTGGTGGGGCTAAGCCAGTTCACGTGGATGTGGACCAGGGCGTCGTTGGGCAACCCGAAGGTAAGGTGCCCTATGCAGTCCCTGCCAGTGCCCAGGGGGTCCGCGCCGTGGGCGGATATTTCGGTGGGATGCAAGCCTCCGGGGAGGACAAAGTCGAGGATGGAGAGGTCGTGCGGGGCAAGGTCCCAAAACACGTTGACATCCGGCTGCACCAGCCCAAGGTTGATCCGCACAGAGTCGACATAGAGGATCTCTCCCAACGCGCCGCTGGCCACCAACTCCTGGATCTTCAAGACGGCCGGGGTGAAGCAATAGGTATGGTCCGCCATGAGGACCAGGCCCCTTGACCTGGCCTCTTCCACCATTTCCAGTCCCTTGGCCCGGCTGTCCGCCAGTGGTTTCTCCACCAGCACATGCTTCCCGGCCCGCAGTGCCGTCATCACCACTCCGTGATGCGTATGGGCGGGAGTGGCAATGGCCACGGCATCCAGGTTGTAGTCGTCCAGCAATTCGTCCAAGGACTCGACGACGGGCACGGCGCCTACCGTCTCGGCGAGTTTGAGGCCCCGTTCGACGTCGAGATCGCAAATAGCTGCGAGCTCCCAATCAGGGCTCGCTTTGAGGTTCCTGGCCAGGTTGGGTCCCCAGTATCCTGCGCCCACCACAGCGATCCGCAGCTTGGGACGTACGCCGGTGCCATGGAGTTGGCCTGACGGAATAGTTCGTATACTCATTTCCCACTCGACTTCTCTCTTTGTTTCCGTGTCTTGGCTTCCGACGCATTGGTTGGCTGGGCCGTTTCCGCTCCCGCTGAGGGGAGGCGCCGGCTGGCTAGTAGGCCCCCGACGGCCTGGTCATGGCCCGAAAAGTGCGCCACATGATCATGAGGTCCCCGGCGATGGACCAGTTTTCGACGTAGTAGAGATCCAAACGGACCGCCTCGTCCCACGGCAGGTCCGATCGGCCGTTGATCTGCCAGAGCCCGGTGATTCCGGGCTTGATGAGCAGCCTCCGGTGCGTATGGCGTTCGTAGCCGTTGACCTCGCGCGACAACGGTGGACGTGGGCCCACCAAGCTCATGTCGCCCACCAGGACGTTCCAGAACTGCGGCAGTTCGTCCAGGGAGTACTTCCGCATCCAGCGCCCGCACGTGGTGATGCGGGGATCTCCGCGGATCTTGAAGAGCACGCCGGCGCCCTCGTCACGCATGCTCAGTTCGTCCACCCGGGATTCAGCGTCCACCACCATGGAACGGAACTTCAACATCCGGAAGGTGGTGCCCTGCTTCCCGATGCGTTCTTGGGTGAAAAGGACAGGCCCGGGGCTGTCCCACCGGACAATGAGCGCCAGGACCAAGAGCGCTGGCGAAAGGACAGCCAGGGCAACCGCGGCCACCGCGATGTCCATCACGCGCTTGAGCGTATGTTTGGCGCCGGAGTAGTGGGGAATATCCACATGCATCAGGGGCAGGCCTTCGACAGGGCGCCAATGTATCCGCGGGCCGGCTACGTTGGTTAGGGTTGCCGCCAGCACCAGCTCGGCGGAATCTTCCTCCAGCCTCCATCCGAGCTCTTGGATGAACTGGTTGCCCCCAGGGACTGGCCCCGCCACTATCACGGCATTGGCTCCGGTTTGGTGGACAGTGCTGGCGATGCCGTAAATGGACGCCAGGACCGGCACCCGCAAGTGGTCCACAGCCAGTACGGCTCCACGCCGGGCACCAGGCAAGCAGGCTCCCAGAATCGAATAAGGCGCACCGGACCTGCGGTTGATTTGCTTGATGACATACCGGACGTCCTGCGGTTCGCCGACGACGATTGCGCGCGAGAGGCAGCGTCCGCGTGATTTCTCGTGGCTGAGCCAACGACGGAATCCCCAGCGGGTGCCCGTCAGGGCCACCAATCCAAGGGGCAGCGAAACCAACACGAAAGAACTGACAGGTTCCAGCCGGAAAACAACCGCCACAATGCCTAAGAAACCGAAGACGCGGACACTCGCCGAGAGGATCCGTTTGTATTCTTCGGGTCCTACTCCGAGCACTTTGGGATCCCTGGTGTGGTAAAGGGCCAATGCCGTGAGCCACGCGAGCCCCAAGGCCGAGGCCAGCAGCAAGCGGCGGGTGTCGCCAGCGCTTCCGTCGCCTGGGATGGATCCTTCAGTGTTGAGCAGGTATCCGGCCAGGACAGCAACTCCAACGAGGGCCGTGTCGGCGAACCTGAGGCTGTTGGTCAGCACATGTACCCAGTTGGTTGACTCCCGGTGCGGCAAGGGTGCGGGCACGTCTCGGTGGGTGGCTGACGGCCCGAAGTCCAGGGTTGTCTCCCCTGAACCCAAGACCGCCAACCCCGCCTTTTCAGTCCGCTGTGCAGCAGCGGACTTGTCAATCCTGGAAGACGACGGCGGATTGACGGTGACCGAGGCAGGCGCTGTTTGGAAGTCCGGCATTATGGAGGCCCGGTGGGCACTCTTGGGTACCCCAGCCTTGCCCCATCGCATCACGGAAACTTTCACCATGTCAGCCCTCTTCTTAGACCTGCCACTGCCTAGATACCAGTGAAGCCGTGAGGGTACTGAGGCGCACCAGTAGTCAGTACTCAAGTTTGAGCAGCGAGACCCGTTTGCCCTACGTGTGAGTACTTGCTCCGGTTCCGGGCACTACGTGTTCGAAGGTTTGGAGGGGCAACAAAAAACCGGCCACCCCCAAGGGTGGCCGGTCGTGAAAGGGAGCTAGTCTTCCAAGCTTTCGAGGTCGTCGTCCAGGGAGTCCTCGTCTTCCTCTTCGTCTTCGAAAACCTGGAGGGGAGTAACCTCTGAGTAGGCCTCGTACAGAGCGTCTTCGTAAACTTCGAACGCATCAGCGATGGCGAAAAAAGCTGCCTCCACGTTGGGGTCGCCCTCGCCGCGACGCGCAGAAGCGGCAACAAGGTGTTCCTCGAGGGCAGCGGACAGTGACTGAAGCGCGACACGCGGATCAATGCTCATGACTTCACGTTAGCCGGAAAAAGACGAAAATGGAGAGGGATGAGAGAACAATTTCCCGGCAGCTCCGTGGAGCGCCAAAGAGACTACGCCCGCCAGTACGAGTACCTGGTACTGACCGTCGGACCCCAGGAGTCGCTGCCGGAGGCCCGCCGCCGGCTCGCTGAACACTCCGAGTACGGCAAATGGGAGCTTGAACGCAGCGTCCTCTACCTCGGGGGCGGTCGGCGCTTTTGGCTGCGGCGCAAGGTTTATTCGGTCCAGCGTACTGTTTAGTACGTTTCCCGTCCTCGGGACTAGCTCTCCAACGGCCCCAGCCAGGCATTGGCAACGGTGTTGTGGGCGGACTCGTCGTTGGACGGGTGGAAGATCCCAGCCAGCACATCCCGGTACAGCCGTTCCAGTTCCGAGCCCCGGAAGTAGCTGGAGCCCCCGGACACCCTGACGGCCAGATCCACCACACGGCGGGCATTCTCTGTGGCCCTGGACTTCAGGCCCACAAGTTTGGCGAACCATAGCGGGCCATGATCCACCAGTGAATCCACGTCCCGTGCCAGTGACGAGATCTGGGGGTAGATGCCGTCCAAGGCCAAGGCTGCGTCCGCGATTTTCCACCGGATATCCGGGTCCTGCGCGTAACTGCGACCTCCGTACTTGGCAGAGACGCGCTTTTTGACGTTCTCCACTGCCACCATGAAAGCCCGTTCCGCCACGCCGGTGTACACGGCAGCGAGCAGCGTTTCGAAGCAAGCAAAAATGGCAAAGATCAGCAGGTCTTGGTTTGGCCCAACTGGCAGCTTCCGGAAGATTCTCTCCGCCGGAACCTCCGCGCCGTGGAGCACGGTGGTGTTCGAGGCACTGGCCCGCATGCCCATGGTGTTCCAGTCATCGAGCGTCTCGTGGCCGGGCTCATCGCGCCGCAGGAATCCGAAGACGAGCTCCCCCGCGCCGTCCCGGGCACTGGCATCCTTGCCGAACGTCCCAAGCCGGGTCCAACCGCGCGAGAGGCTGGTAAAAATCTTCCGGCCGGTGAAGCTATAGCCTCCACCAGCCAGCGGTTCAGCGATTGTTCCAGAATCGAAGAGCATGGAGTCATTGCCGGCCTCGGAAATCCCGAAGGCAAAGACCTCCCCCTGACCCGCTTCCCTCAGGACAAAGGCCAGCGAATCGTCTCCATGCGCCGCCATGATACGGGCGACGCCGGTCCACACCAGGTGCATGTTAATAGCCAACGAAGTGGCTGGGGCCGCCGTGGCGAGACGCTGCTGCAACGCAGCTACCGCTTCCAAGCCAAGCCCCAAGCCGCCGTCGTCGGCTGGGACAAACAACTTGAGGTATCCCGCGGCAGCCAAGTCCGCCAGGTCCTCGTGGAAGAACTCATTCTTGAGGTCGTACTCGGCTGCGCGTGCGCGCAGGCGTTCGAGCAGGGCATCAGGCAGGATCTCTTCGGGCGTCATGGGCAAGACCTCCTTGGTGAATGGTTAGAAGCGTGAGTCCCGTATCAGCGCGAGTGCCCTTTAGTAGTTGGTCAGGAGCTTATTCAGCACCCGTGCGCCGAACTGGAGGGACGCTGCCGGCACGCGCTCATCCACTCCGTGGAACATTCCGGTGAAGTCAAGCTCCTCAGGCAGCATCAAGGGCGCGAACCCATAACCCGTAATGCCGATTCGACTCAAGGACTTGTTGTCCGTTCCGCCTGAGAGCGTGTAGGGAAGAACCTTGGCGCCCGGGTCCTCGGAGTGCAGGGCGTCAATCATGGCGTCCACGAGGTTACCGGCGAAAGGTACTTCCAAGGAGACGTCCTTATTGACGTAACTGATCTCGATTCCGTCCCCGGCGAGCTCCTTGATGGTCTCCAGCACCTGCTCCTGTTGGCCGGGCAGGGTCCGGCAATCAACAAATGCCTCGGCTGACTCGGGAATCACGTTGTGCTTGTAGCCCGAGCGCAACAGCGTGGGATTGGAGGTGTTCTGCAACGTCGCGCCCACAAATCTGGCCACGGTGCCGAGCTCCTTGAGCAGGATCTCCGGGTTGTCGGCGTCGAACTCGACGCCGGTGAGTTCAGTGACGCCGTCGAGGAACTGGCGGGTGGTTGGGGTCAGTTCGACGGGCCATTTGTACTCGCCAATACGGGTCACAGCAGCTGCAAGCCGGGTGATCGCGTTGTCGGTGTTGATCTGCGAGCCGTGACCAGCACGGCCATGGGCCAACAGCCGAAGCCACGAAAGGCCCTTTTCGGCGGTCTGCAGCAGGTATGTCCGCTGACCACCGATTGTCGCTGAGAAACCGCCAACTTCGGAGATCGCCTCGGTGGCGCCGTCGAAAAGCTCGCGTCGGTGCTCCACAGCGTAGCGTGCGCCGTAGTTACCCCCGGCTTCCTCATCGGCGAAGAAGGCAAAGATGATGTCACGCTTGGGTTTGCGGCCAGTCCGGGCAAAATCCCTCATGACCGAAAGGATCATGGCGTCCATGTCCTTCATATCCACAGCCCCGCGGCCCCAGATCAGTCCGTCCTTGAGCTCGCCACTGAACGGGTCCACCGTCCACTGATCCTTGAGCGCGGGAACAACGTCCAAGTGGCCATGAACCACCAAGGCGTCAGCGGAAGGGTCTTCACCTGCCAGGCGGGTCACCACGTTGGCCCGGCCAGGAGCCGATTCGAAGATCTCCGCTTCAAGCCCGACGTCGGTGATGAGCGCCGCCGTGTACTCCGCTGCGGCGCGCTCCCCCGGCCCGGTGTCGTCACCGAAATTGGATGAGTCGATGCGGATCAGCTCCTGGCAAATCCGGATAACTTCGTCTTCGGGGCGGATGACAGACATGGAGCTCTCCTCGCGGCTGGGGTTCAGGTGCGGCGACAGGCCAGGCACCTTTCGGCGGCCCGCCCGTATCCCATCAGCCTACTCACCCACTGGCCTTCGACGCGCGGAAACGTGCGGCCACGAGTCGCATCATGACTGCCTATACCCGTGATCATCCGCGATTTTTCAGCTACCCGAAAGCGTGTTAGAGTTTTTCTCGCTGCTTCGAAGGAAAGTGAAGCACCGCGAGGTGTGAACAGCCCTTTGAATACCACCTGCGCGGGTGGCGGAATGGCAGACGCGCTAGCTTGAGGTGCTAGTCCTCGAAAGGGGGTGGGGGTTCAAGTCCCCCTCCGCGCACAAACGAAAAACCCCTGGAATTCAAGGATTCCAGGGGTTTTTCCTGTTTCCGCCCAAAGATGCGGCACAAGACGGTAGTGACTGCGTCGCTGGCTCCAGCACCGAGGTCCGCTGTTATTGTCGAGCAGGGCGGGAAAATCCCATCGAGCGACAATGCGGCCCCAACGGGGCACCCGGTGGGGCCAATGATCAGCTCCCCGCGCGTACTTCGCCGTCGAAAATAATAAGGATGTCCAGGTGAACTCATTGGTCCAGGGTGTGCGGGCAACGGACCTGAAGCGCACTAACGAACGAGTCGTCCTCGATGACGTACGGATCGCGGGACTGACCACGGCGCCTGAGATCGGTAAAAGGACCGGCCTATCCAAGCCGACCGTTGGCGCCGCCCTGCGGACGCTCCAGGCTGCGGGCTTCGTGAGCCCCCAAGGCTTTAAGGAAGGGCGGTCCGGTCAAGCACCCCTCCTTTGGGCAGTGGACGAACACGCAGGCCTGGTCCTCTCCGGGGACATTGGAACGCAATGGGTCCGTTTGGGGCTGTGCACCCTGAGCGGGCGCCCACGCGGAGCCGTCCGGGAGCGGTCCGAGTCGGGATCGGCCGAAGACGTCCTTCGTGCCCTGGACAGGGCCATGAGCCGCCTGCTGAAAGAAGCAGGCGCCGAACGGGATTCGGTGGTCTACTCCGTGCTCGGCAGTCCGGGCGTGGTGGACCCGGTGTCGGGCCGGCTGAGGCACGCGTCCAACCTTCCCGGGTGGGATGCCCCCTCGACGTTAGCCGCCCTCCAGGAGCTTTTCGGTCCCCATTTGCTGATCATGAAAGATGTCTATCTGGCCGCGCTCGGAGAGGGCCAGGCGAGGGCTGGGAGCGGGACTAAAGACTTCGTGCTGCTCTCGGTGGGAGCCGGGGTGGGCGCGGCGGTGGTACTCGGGGGCCAACCCATGCCGGGCGCTCACGGGCTTGCCGGGGAAATCGCGTTCCTGCCGTTGCGCGTGGACCCGGTCGAGTCGGGCGACCCATCCCCGCGCGGACCACTGGAAGAAGCCGCGTCCGTTGATGCATTGCTCTCTGCTGCAGACGCTGGTCACCGATTCGCCGGGGTCCACGAAGTGGTGCAGGCGACGAAACTCGGTGACCCGGCTGCCACACAAGCCCTGGCCGCCGAATCGCGGCTCATTGCCTACGCCCTCACGGCCCTCATCCTCGTCGTCGATCCCCCGCTGGTGGTCCTGACCGGCAGCATCGGCCTCCAAGGAGGCCCGGAACTGGCGGACGCCGTTCGCAACGACCTCACTCGGCTGCTCACAGTAAACATCCCTCCGGTGGAGGTGAGCACCGCGGGTGAGGCAGCCACCCTGCACGGGGCGGAAACGAAGGGCATCGAGTTGGCGTGGGACACACTTGCCGCCGGCCTGTAGCACTCAGGAACTGAAGATTTTGGGCTGGAAATTTAATCCGGACTGACCCTTGACCATGATTGGAAAACTGTTTTACGATTGATGAATCTTCTACGGCTCTCTCCGTCCCTCGCTCCGGCACGGATCCAGCCCCTTTCCTAAGGATTCACAATGGCGTCTATTCCTGCGCGCGCACCCCAGCTGCGCCGTCGTATCGGTTCCTTCCAAGCAACCGCGCTCAACATGTCACAGATGGTGGGGATCGGCCCCTTCATCACAATTCCTGCCATGATCGTTGCTTTCGGCGGTCCCCAGGCCGTGGTTGGCTGGATCGCCGGAGCCGTTTTGGCCTTGGCCGACGGGCTCATCTGGGCTGAGCTGGGAGCCGCAATGCCAGGCTCCGGCGGAACGTACGTTTACCTGCGGGAAGCCTTCAAGTACCGAACCGGACGCCTAATGCCCTTCCTCTTCGTATGGTCGGCCGTGCTCTTCATACCGCTCGTGATGTCCACCGGCGTGATCGGGTTCGTGCAGTACCTCGGGTACTTGGCACCGGGCATGGATGACGGGACGGGGACCCTCATCGGGTTGGCCCTCATCGTGTTCATCACGGTGGTCCTCTGGCGCCGCATCGAGTCCCTGGGCAAACTCACCGTGGTTCTGTGGGCGGTCATGATCTTGACGGTCCTCACCGTCATCGCCGCTTGCCTCACGCATTTCAACCTTGCCCAGGTGATGGATTTCCCGGCCGGAGCCTTCGATATCACCTCCGGCGGTTTCTGGGTTTCCTTCGTCGCAGGCCTGACCATCGGCATCTACGACTACCTCGGTTACAACACGTCCTCGTACATGGGCGCTGAGGTCAAAAACGCAGGCCGGACCATTCCCCGTTCGGTCGTCTTCTCGGTGGTGGGAATCATGGTCATCTACCTCTTCATGCAGATCGGCGTCCTGGGCGTCGTGCGGTGGCAGGAAATGCTCGATACCAACTCCATGGCCTACCAATCGCTCGTTTCGCTGGTCCTGCAGCGGACCTGGGGAAGTGAAGTTGCCCTCGTTGTCACTGCCTTCATTCTCATCACGGCTTTCGCCTCCCTCATGGTCGGCCTCCTCGCCGGCTCACGCGTTCCTTACGACGCGGCGCGGGACGGAGTCTTCTTCAAGGTCTTTGCCAAGCTGCACCCCACCAAGGAATTTCCCGTGGCGGGTCTCGTCGCCATGGGCGTCATGACCGCCGTCGGCTTCCTCATCGGCCGGGCCACCAACATTGGTGCGCTCATTCAACTCCTTACGGCGGTCATGGTTCTGGTTCAGGCCCTCGGGCAAGTAGCTGCGGTCGCCGTCCTCCGCCGCCGAACCGACGTCGTCCGGCCTTACAAGATGTGGCTCTACCCGGCGCCGCTGATCGTCGCAGGGCTTGGGTGGCTGGTCATTTACTTCTACTCCGACATCAACGCTCCCGGCCTGCACCCCATCGAGCTGTCCCTCGCATGGGTGGCGGTCGGTGCGATCAGCTTCTTCATCTGGGCCAAGCGTGAAAAGACCTGGCCCTTCGGTCCGCTGCCGGTGGAAAAGAACGACGTCGACGAAGAAATCCGTTCGGGGATCAGCGCATGAGTGCCCATGGAAGCAGCCCAGTGCCCTTGGCCGTGGGCATCGACATCGGCGGCACCAAGGTCAAAGTCTGCGCGGCCACCCTTGACGGCACTATCCTGCATATTGCCGAAGCCAGCGGTCCCGCCGGTCGTGCCGCTTCGGACGTCATCAGGGATGTCAAAGCATGCTTCGGCGCGGCGTTGGAGGTCTCGGCCCAACTCCTTGGAGATGAGGTGTGCGCCAGCGCTGTGGGGCTCGTCACCCCGGGCGTGGTGGGCGAAAACGGCATCGAACTTACGCCCAACAATCCTGGGTTGGACGCAGCCGTTCCGTCCAAGACCATCAGCTCGCAGCTCGGGGTCGGGAGCGTCGCATGGGCGAACGACGTCAAGGCCGCCGCAATGGCCGATTACCAATGGGGTGAGATGCAGGGCGCCCGCTGCGGCCTCTACATCAACGTCGGGACCGGCATTTCGGCGGGGGCCGTCATCGATGGCAAGCCCCTGCTGGGTGCCAACGGCGCAGCGCTGGAAATTGGTTACTTGATCCCGTCAACAGCCACGCACCACCGCGGACACCGCAGCGGAATCGCACCCTTGGAAGATGCAGTTTCCGGGCGGGCACTCAGTGCCCGGGCACTGGAAGCAACCGGCCAACACCTCCCGGCCTCCACGGTCATTGCATCCGCAGGCGATCACGGGCAGCCCGCCCTAGCGGGGCTGGCCGAGGAATTCATCGATCAGATCACCCACGCTGTCTGCAACCTGGCGATCGCCCTGGACCCTGACGTTATCTCGATCGGCGGCGGAGTATCCGCGGCCGGTGACGTCTTCATGCCGCGCCTGCGCGATGCCCTCAACGAATTCGTACCCTACCCCCCTGCGGTCACAGTGTCTCCGGCCGCAAATGACCTGTCGATGTTGGGCGCGCTCCTTCTCGCTTACAACAGCCTCCAGATCCCGGTCCCGACCGTGCAGGTACCGGCCACCGCCCTAGGCGAGGCCGACGTCGTCGCTTCTGTCACATCACAGCCAGTCGAAGCCGGAGTGTAAAAGACCGTGCGAATAACTGTCGCTGAATCAGCAGCCGCACTCGGGCGTGCAGCAGCTATGCACGTCTGGGCTCATGTCCAGGCGGAGCCGCACACCGTCCTGGGCGTGGCAACCGGATCATCGCCGCTTCCGCTCTATCAATACCTGGCCGACCACCCTGGCCCGGACTTCGGCGCAGTCACATGTTTTGCCCTTGACGAGTACCTGGGTCTCCCGGCGGGCCACGAACAGAGCTATGCCGGCTTTGTCCGCAAGCACATCAGTGAACCCCTGGCTATTCCTTCCGCACGCGTCCACGTGCCACAAGCGACCATGGACGACGCCGGAACCGCCAGCGCGGAATACGAAGCCAGGATCCGGGCCGCTGGCGGAATCGACCTCCAGATCCTGGGGATCGGGCGGAACGGACACCTGGCGTTCAACGAACCAGGGTCCAGCTTTCACTCGCGGACCCGCGTGGTCGCCTTGACCCAAGACAGCCGCGAAGCGAACTCCCGTTTCTTCCCTTCCCTTGACGACGTGCCGACCCACGCCATCACCCAAGGACTGGGAACCATACAAGAGGCGGGGCACCTCCTGCTCGTCGCAACAGGTCAGGACAAGGCGCAGGCGGTAAACCGTGCGCTCTTGGGACCCGTCACTGAAGAAATGCCGGCGTCCCTCCTGCAGCTGCACCCTAAGGTCACCCTCGTCCTGGACCGGGCGGCGGCCGGCATGCTTCCGCTTGAGGTCCTGACGAAATACGCACCACAAGCGTCCGCTGCCGCCCGCTAGTCCACGTCCAGGACTTCCATGCGTGTGTCGTCCGGCGCGAGTTGGCCTACTTGGCCCCGAGGAAGATCGGGTTGGTCAACGCGGCCATGGGCCCGAGCAGCAGTGTAGTGCCCATGTTGGTTCCGTTGTTGGGGGTGCCATCGACCATGGGGTGGCGTACTTCGGCCCGGACATAGGCGGAGAGCTGCGGCGTGGTGACCCAGGTGTGGGTGCCTTGGCCGGAAGCCGGGAGCGTGACCTGCTGGGTCTGGCCCTCGTCGGTGATGATCCGGATGACGCCGTTGGGGACACCGCTGATGTTGATGGTCACGGTCACGGGGGTGTCGGCCTTGACGTCGAGCCGCTCCCCGACGGTTGCCTTCCCGCCGCCGCCGGCCACGGTGAGGTCCAAGGAGATGTCGGCGGACTCCGCGATCCAGGTGCGGCCCTTCCGGATGCCTTCCAGGATGGCGTCATGGGAGAGCGCTGTCGCGTTGACCACATTGTGCGGCAAGCCTATGACCTGTGGCTCACTGTGGGCGTCACTGTTGCCCATGGCTGGTATCCATCGGCCACCGTTGCGGATCGACGTTGCGAGCATGGAGTCCCAGGTGTTGATGGCGTACTCGTCGTCCGCGGTCCAGGGGCCGGTCCAAACCTCCACGGCGTCGGCATCGTCGTAGCCGAACTTCCAACGGCACGCGACGTAAGGGCAGTAGGGGTGGGCCGGGACTACAAGGCCGCCGGAAGCGTGGATGTGCTGCGCCTCCTGTTCGAAACCCTTATCGCGGGCACGGTAGCGCCAGTCGATCCAGTCCCCCGGTTCGATTCCCAGTGCCAGGTAGTGTCCGTTCCGGGTGGTGACTTCCTCGCCCGTGAGGATCAGCAGGTCATTCCCGGCCAGCGGGCCCCAGGCTCCGTGGGAGGCAGGGGTGTTGTGGTCGGTACTGATCATGAAATCGAGCTTCGCGGCCCGCGCACCGGCGGCAACCTCGGCCGGGGTGCGTTTGCCGTCGGAGTAGATGGTGTGCAGGTGCGCGTCGCCCCGGTACCAGCCAGCGCCCCTGCCGTTGACCTGCTTTGGCGGGTACTGCGGGGAGAACGGGGTGCCGTCGGGCCCGTAGTCGAGGGTGACGTTGACGGTGTAGTCCATGCCCTGTTCCGCCACTTGGTAGGGCCCCAAGGCAATGTTCCAGGTGCCCTTACCGACCGGACCCGGCAAGTAGCCGGGGGTGGCTTCGGCGGCGCTGATGAAAAACTCCGTGCGGAATCCGCCGGACCAGCCGCGGAAACCCTTCCCGGCGAGGTCGGTGCCGTTCTGATCGAAGACGCCGATGTCGCAGGCGTTGGAGAGCAGGCCCGGCGTGACCGTTGGCTTGCTGTAACTGTAGGACACGCTGATCTTGTTGACGCCGGCAGGAACCTCAACCGGCAGGTATACAAAGTCGGCGGCACCCGGATCCAAGTGGCCGGTGATGGTCTTGGTCTTGCTGGTGCCTGTGTCGGCAGCGGCGAAGGACATCGGTGCCAGGGTCACTGCGGCGCCGGCAAGCGCGGCGGCGAGGAATCCGCGGCGGGAAGGGGACGGGAAAACACTCTCAGCCTCGTGGGCTTTACATGGTGAACTCACTCGCCCGAGTTTCACCACGCTCCCTGAACGGCAGGCTACGTGATGGGAAATATCACTTGAACCGTGGTGATCAGTTGGGAGCCGCGTAGCAGTTATGCTTTCAGCCCCGCGCCGCCACCCTGCCCGTGAAGTGCCGCCGGCCGCTCCGTGGGTTCCACGCGGTGTAGTCAGAGGACCATGCCCCGCTTCCTGATGGCGTCGTCGAGATATCAAGCGCCACCCGTGCCGGCAGGAAGACCGGGGCCTCAAACGCGACGTCCCAGTTGAACGTGTCACCCTTGGCGGGCCCGACGTCGGCGAGGGCGCGGGAGGCTAAGTACATTCCGTGCGCGATGGATCCTCGCAGGCCAAGCGCTTTGGCGGACAGGACACTGAGATGGATTGGGTTGAAGTCCCCGGAAACAGCAGCGTAGCTTCGCCCGATATCCGGCCCGATCCGCCACAGGGCCGTGGGGTCTGGTGGGGTGAAATCCTCCCGCCCGGTGGCGGCATGGTGGTTTCCGGATTTGTCGATTCCCGGAAGGAAGACACCCTTGGCAAGGTACGTGGACACTCCCCGCCACACAGTCTCCCCAGTGGCGTGCAGCGTCACCTCCGCCACGACGTCGACTTGCGTGCCGGCCCTATGCCCGGTGAGATTCTCCGACCAAGCGCAAACGTCCAAGGCCTCCGCGAAGTGGATCGGGCTCCTCTGCTCTATCCGGTTCCGCAGATGAATCATCCCAAGAAGAGGTAGCGGGAAGTCATCCCGGTTCATGACGCTCATGGACACCGGAAACGCCAGGGCATGGACAAAACCCGCCGGCAAGGTATCGCTGGCCGACTCCCCCACCAGGTGTTGGTAGGCGGTCAAGTTGTCGACGTCGGCCCGAATGTTCCGGACGTGGTAGCTCACTGCCGGCAGCGCGGGCTCACCCGCCGATCCCCCGAGAATCCTCCGCCTGGCAGCCGTGGCTGCAGCGTTGAGGTACAACTTGGACAATGAGGGCAGTTCGGTGAGGCCGATTTCCTGCAGGTTGCTCATGCTCCCACCAGTTGTTGCCCGCAAACGCGCAGCACTTCCCCGGAGATGCCACCGGCGGCGTCGCTTGCCAGAAAGGCGATGGCCTCCGCCACGTCCTGCGGCTGACCACCTTGCTTGAGCGAGTTCAGCCGACGGGCTGCTTCACGGATGGCCAATGGCATCCGGGCCGTCATCTCGGTTTCGATGAAGCCCGGGGCCACAGCATTAATGGTCCCGTGGAACGGCTGCATCAACGCCGCCGTGCACCTGACCATGCCGATCACGCCGCCCTTGGACGCTCCGTAGTTTGTCTGCCCACGGTTCCCTGCGATGCCGCTCGTGGACGCCACGGAAACAATTCGCGGAGAGTCCCGGAAATGCTCCGATCGGAGCAGTGCTTCATTGATGCGCAGCTGGGCAGCGATGTTTACGGCGATAACTGAATTCCATCGCGCCTCGTCCATGTTGGCCAGGAGCCTGTCACGGGTGATGCCGGCATTGTGCACCACAATGTCCAAGCGCCCATGTCGTTCCACCGCGTGCTCGATAATCCGGTGTCCGGCGTCGTCATTGCTGATGTCCAGCTGGAGCGCCGTCCCCCGGACCTCATTGGCCACAGCGGCAAGATGGTCCCCCGCAGCTGGGATGTCCACGGCCACGATCTTCGCGCCGTCGCGGTGGAGGGTCCGGGCGATCGCCGCACCGATTCCACGGGCAGCACCTGTCACCACGGCCACCTTGCCGGCCAGCGGCTTGTCCGTGTCCGCAGGCATGCTCCCCGACGCGGACGCAACGGTCAGGAACTGCCCATCCACATAAGCAGATCGTCCCGAGAGGAAGAACCGCAAGGCACCCAAAGCCGAGGGGCTGGTCGTTGCCAATTCCTCCGCGAGGAGGACGCCGTTGGCGGTGGCACCCGCCCGCAACTCTTTTGCTAGCGAGCGGAGCATCCCGTCCACGCCCTGGCGAGCTGCCGCGACCGACGGCGACGACGCTGACAGCAGCGTTCTGGACATGGTGATCACGCGTGCGTTGGCCGCAAGATCCCGCAGAGATCCCCCCGCCGTGAGCACTGGCTTGCCCAGATCACCCGGGTGCTGCAAGGCATCGAGCACGAGGATTATGGCGCCGAGCTTTTCCCTCGGCAATGCGTTGCGGCGTACATCGAGGCCCCAACCGAGAAGGGCGGTAGCGACGTCGTCGGCGCCTGCACTGTCACCACTGACGAGGACCGGACCGGTGATAAGCGGAGCCCCGGGTTCGTAGCGCCGGAGGACCACAGGCTGCGGCAGGCCCAGCCGTTTCGCAACATCCTTACCCAGTCCACGGCTGACCATCTGCGTGTATTTGTCTGTCACTGTCCCCCCTACGCTGATTCCAAGATGGCAACGACGCCTTGGCCGCCCGCAGCGCAGACTGAGATTAGCCCCCGCGTTGGCCTGCCTTCAGTGAGCGCTTTTTCATGCAGCATCTTTGCCAATGAAGCCACGATCCTGCCACCGGTGGCGGCAAAGGGGTGTCCGGCGGCAAGGGAGGAACCGTTGACGTTGAGCTTGGCCCGGTCCACCTTCCCCAACGCGCCCGGCAGGCCTAGCCGGGTACGGCCGAACTCTTCGTCTTCCCAGGCAGCCAAGGTACTGAGCACCGTTCCAGCGAAGGCTTCGTGGATTTCGAAGAAGTCGATGTCCTCGAAGGTGAGTCCTTGGCGCGCCAGCAGGCGTGGCACCGCGAACACGGGTGCCATGAGGAGGCCATCCTTACCGTGGACGAAGTCGACGGCGGCCGCCTCACCATCCACCACGGTGGCAAGCGTGGGCAAGCCGCGGCTGTTTGCCCACTCTTCAGACGCCAGCAGGACGGTGGCGGCACCGTCAGTGAGCGGCGTTGAGTTTCCTGCTGTCATAGTGGCCTCGGAGCCGAGGGTCTTACCGAATACGGGCTTCAAGGAGGCCAGCTTTTCCAGCGAGGTGTCGGCGCGGAGGTTGGAGTCGCGGTTCAGGCCCCGGTACGGGGTGAGGAGGTCATCGAAGAACCCCCTCTGGTAGGCGGCTGCGAGGTGGCGGTGGCTGTTGTAGGCGAGCTCATCCTGGGCCTCGCGGGTGACTTTCCACTGGGCGGTGGTCAGCGCCTGGTGTTCACCCATGGATAACCCGGTCCGCGGCTCGCCGGTATTGGGCGCATCGGGAGCGAGATCCTTGGGACGGATCCGGCTGATGACCTTGAGCTTTTGCGCGGGCGTCTTGGCGCGGTTGAGGTCAAGGAGGATTTCCCGGAGGCCTTCGCTGACGGCAATGGGAGCATCGGAGGCCGAGTCCACGCCACCGGCAATTCCGGAGTCGATCTGCCCGAGCCTGATCTTGTTGGACAGGCCCAGCACTGTTTCAAGTCCCGTGGCGCACGCCTGCTGAAGATCATAGGCGGGAGTTTCCGGGGCCAGTGAGGAGCCCAGCACAGCCTCGCGGGTGAGATTGAAGTCGCGGGAATGCTTCAAGACGGCGCCGGCGGCAACCTCTCCGATCCGCTCATCCTGGAGCCCGAACCGTGCGATCAAGCCTTCAAGGGCAGCCGTGAGCATGTCCTGGTTGGAGGACTTCACGTAGGCACCTCCCGTGCGGGCAAAGGGAATCCTGTTGCCACCCACGATGAACGCCCTGCGAGTTGTTCCTGGCGCCTGCTGTGCCTGTCGATCTCCTCCGGTGGTCATGTCCGCTGCAGCCATGGATGTCTCCTTCGATCGAATGCCAGTTACTGATACCCAGCGTACCTGATACGCTGGGTATCGTGAACAGCCAATCCCCGGAAGCCGACACCCTGCCGAACCGTGCGGACACCAATGAGCCAATCCCCGGAATGGATGGCCGGTCCGTGCGCTGGCAATCCCATCGTGAAGAGCGGCGCAGGGAACTCATTAAGGCAGCACGGAAAGCGGTGCACCGGTTCGGCAGCGATGCCTCCATGGAGGACATCGCTGGAGCCGCAGGGACGTCCAAGTCGGTCTTCTATCGTTATTTCGGGGACAAAGCCGGGCTGCAGCAAGCTATGGGCGAGCTCGTCCTGGGCCAGATGCAGCGCCGCATGCAGGAAGCCGCCCAGCTTGCGCAAACGCCACGCGAAGGCTTGTTCGCCATGGTCTCCGCGTACCTCCAAATGGCCGATTCGAGCCCCAACGTCTACGCGTTCATTACCCGGCCCAGCCCGGGAGACGCGTCCAGCCAAGACGCCATTGCCGCATCCGGGGCCCTGGGCAACTTCTTTGAGCAGGTCAGCGACATGATCGCCACGCCCATGCGGGAATTTCTCGGACCAGAGAAGGAAGCCGTCATTGTCTACTGGCCCACCGCTGCCATCGGGCTGGTCAGGAACGCCGGCGAGATGTGGCTTGGGAGCCCGGCCAGCCCAGCCAAGCCAGACCAAGCCACCATGGCCGCGCGAATTACGGACTGGCTATGCCTGGGCATCGCCCCTGAACTCAAAACCACCACCTGATACCAGTAACGACTCATCAGTTGTCGGACCAAAGAAGGAATCAACATGACTGAAGTAGTGGACAGAACCGCATCGCAGCATCAGCCCTCGGGCAAACGCGTTGAGGCCTCGGCCGCGGAACCCGTTGTGAATGTAGCTGCGCTGGGCGAACAGCTCCTGGGCAAGTGGGCACATATCCGGCGCGAAGCCCGTGCAGTGGCGGGCAACCCATCCGTGCAGAAAATTGAGGGGCTGTCCCACACTGAGCACCGGGCCCGGGTCTTCGAGCAGCTGAAGTTCCTCGTCGACAACAACGCCGTCCACCGAGCCTTCCCTTCCCGCTTGGGTGGTTCGGACGACCACGGCGGAAACATCGCCGGCTTTGAGGAAATCGTTACGGCCGACCCCTCCCTCCAAATCAAGGCAGGCGTCCAGTGGGGTCTCTTTGGCTCCGCCGTCATGCACCTCGGAACCAAGGAACACCAGGACAAATGGTTGCCGGGCATCATGAGCCTGGAGATCCCCGGTTGCTTCGCCATGACCGAAACGGGACATGGGTCCGACGTCGCCAGCATCGCCACCACGGCCACGTACCACCCGGAGAGCCAGGAATTCGTGGTCAACACACCGTTCCGCGCAGCGTGGAAGGACTACATTGGCAACGCTGCAACAGATGGCCTGGCCGCCGTCGTGTTTGCGCAGTTGGTCACCAAGGACGTCAACCACGGCGTCCATGCTTTCTATGTTGAGCTCCGGGATCCGGACACAAAGGAATTCCTCCCGGGCATCGGCGGCGAGGACGATGGGATCAAGGGTGGCCTGAACGGCATCGATAACGGCCGGCTTCACTTCACGAATGTCCGGATCCCCCGCACTAACCTCTTGAACCGCTACGGTGATGTAGCCGCGGACGGCACCTACTCCTCCCCTATCCAGAGCCCGGGCCGCCGCTTCTTCACGATGCTGGGAACCTTGGTCCAAGGCCGTGTCTCCCTTGACGGGGCGGCAGTCGCCGCGAGCAAGGTGGCTCTCAAGACCGCCATTCAATACGCCACGGAGCGCCGCCAGTTCAATGCTTCGTCTCACACGGACGAGGAAGTCCTGCTGGACTACCAGCGGCACCAGCGCCGGCTGTTCACCCGTTTGGCCACCACCTACGCAGCCAGCTTTGCCCACGAACAATTGCTGCAGAAGTTCGATGACGTGTTCTCCGGCGCGCACGACTCAGACGCCGATCGACAGGACCTCGAGACGCTGGCGGCCGCGCTCAAGCCGCTCAGCACCTGGCACGCCCTCGACACACTGCAGGAGTGCCGCGAAGCCTGTGGTGGCGCCGGCTTCCTGATCGAAAACCGTTTTGCGTCGCTGCGGGCGGACCTGGATGTCTACGTCACCTTCGAGGGCGACAACACCGTTCTGCTGCAGTTGGTAGCCAAACGTCTCCTGGCTGACTACGGCAAAGAATTCCGCGGGGCCGATTTCGGCGTCCTTGCCCGCTACGTGGTGGACCAGGCTGCCGGGGTTGCCCTGCACCGGACGGGGCTGCGGCAGGTGGCCCAGTTCGTCGCCGATACCGGTTCCGTCCAGAAGGCAGCGCTGGCGTTGCGCGATGAGGAAGGTCAGCGGACTCTGCTCACTGACCGTGTGCAGTCCATGGTGGCGGAGGTTGGCGCGGCACTGAAGGGCGCCAATAAACTGCCCCAGCACCAGGCTGCGGCGCTCTTCAACCAGCACCAGAACGAACTCATCGAAGCGGCGAACGCCCATGCGGAGCTCTTGCAATGGGAAGCGTTCACCGAGGCGCTGGGCGAGGTCACGGACGAAGGCACCAAGCGAGTCCTGACGTGGTTGCGTGATCTCTTCGGATTGTCGCTCATTGAGAAGCACCTGTCTTGGTATCTCATGAACGGCCGGCTCTCTATGCAGCGCGGCCGGACGGTGGGTGCCTACATCAACCGTTTGCTGGTCAAAATACGGCCTCATGCCGTGGACTTGGTGGATGCTTTCGGATACGGCCCGGAGCATCTGCGAGCTGCGATCGCCACCGGGGCAGAGTCCGTCCGGCAGGACGAAGCCGCCAAATATTTCAGGGAACAGCGCGCCAGCGGCAGCGCGCCGGCGGATGAAAAAGCCTTGCTGGCATTGAAAGCCGCCAGGCCCCGTTAGGAGCCTCGCAGGACACGAACGACGGCGCCGTCCCCACTTAGGGGGCGGCGCCGTCGAACGCGGTCTGCTGTTTGGGACGCTAGGGGTCAGCGCAAGACTGAACGGTAGACCTCGAGCGTCGCCTCGGTAATGGACTCCCAAGAAAAGTGTTCTTCGGCCCGACGTCGGCCTGCGACGCCCATCTGGCGGGCGCGGGCCGGATCTGCCACCACCTCGTTCAACGCAGCGGCGAAATCACTGACGAACTTTTCCGGATCGAGCGGTGTCCCCGTTCCGTCCGTCACCTGCTCCAGTTGGACCAGCAAGCCGGTTTCTCCGTGCTGGACCACCTCCGGAATGCCACCCGTCGCGCTGGCCACAACGGCTGCACCACACGCCATCGCTTCGAGGTTGACGATCCCCAAGGGCTCATAGATGGAGGGGCAGGCAAAGGCCGTGGCATGGCTGAGGACCTGAATCAGCTCCCGGCGTGGGAGCATCCGCTCGATCAGGACCACGCCCTGGCGCTTCGCCTGAAGATCCTCGATCAGGCGTGCGGTCTCAGCGGCGAGCTCCGGTGTGTCGGCCGCGCCCAAGCAGAGGACCAGTTGCACGTCATCGGGCAGGCTTGAAGCTGCCCGCAACAAGTACGGAACACCCTTTTGGCGGGTGTTGCGCCCCACGAACACCACACTGGGCTTGTCCGGATCGATCCCAAGAGCGCGGATCGCATCGACCTCTTCGTCCCTTTCCCACAAGGAAACGTCAATCCCGTTGTGCACCACCTTGACCTTGTTCGGGTCCACGTTCGGATAGCTGCGGAGGATGTCTTTCCGCATCCCGTCCGAAACGGCAATGATGGCGTCGGCGGCTTCGTAGGCCGTTTTTTCGACCCATGAAGACAGTGCGTAGCCACCACCGAGCTGTTCAGACTTCCACGGGCGGAGCGGCTCAAGGCTGTGGGCGCTCAACACGTGGGGAATGCCATGGAGCAAGGACGCCAAGTGGCCTGCCATGTTCGCGTACCACGTATGCGAGTGCACAAGGTCCGCTCCCGCGATGTCCGGAACGATCCTCAGGTCCACGCCGAGCGTTTGGATGGCGGCGTTGGCTCCGCCGAGCTCATCCGGGGTCGCATAAGACTCAACCGATGCCCCGTGGTAGTCGGAATCACGGGGCGAACCGAACGCCCGCACATGGAGTTCGACGTGCTTCGCAAGCACGCGGCTGAGCTCGGCAACATGGACGCCGGCACCGCCATATATTTCCGGAGGGAACTCTTTAGTCACAATGTCTATTCGCACGCTAACCAACGTAGTCGTTCCCGCGTATGTGTTCTAGTGTGAAAGAGTCCGGAAAATCGGACTTTTGGGGGAATACGAAGACGTACGGGGAGCTGTGACCATGGCGTTGAAGAAAGTTTTGGCAATCGTATTGGCAGGCGGGGAAGGCAACCGCCTCATGCCGCTGACAGCGGACCGGGCCAAACCCGCGGTTCCGTTTGCCGGCGGTTACAGGTTAATTGACTTTGCACTATCCAACCTCGTTAATTCGGGATACCTGAAAATTGTTGTGCTCACGCAGTACAAATCCCATAGTTTGGACCGCCACATCTCAGAGACGTGGCGGATGTCGACGCAATTGGGCCGGTACGTAGCCTCCGTTCCGGCGCAGCAACGCGTGGGCAAGAGTTGGTTCCTGGGGAGTGCGAACGCTATCTACCAGTCCTTGAACCTCATTCACGACGACGCTCCCGACATCGTGGTTGTGGTCGGTGCTGACCACGTTTATCGCATGGACTTCTCCCAGATGGTGGAACAACACATCGCCAGCGGCGCCAAGGCCACGGTGGCAGCGGTCCGCCAGCCCCTGAACATGGCGGACCAGTTCGGTGTGATCGAAGTGGACCAGAATGATCCGCAAAAAATCGCCGCTTTCGTGGAAAAGCCGTCCAGCACCCCCGGGTTGGCAGCTGACCCCACTCAATTCCTGGCTTCCATGGGGAACTACGTCTTCAACGCCGACGCCCTCGTTGATGCCTTGCATGTGGACGCGGAGCGGCTCGACACCAAGCACGACATGGGTGGGGACATCATTCCCTACTTCGTGGACCAAGGCGAAGCCGGTGTCTACGACTTCACGCTGAACGATATCCCGGGCGCCACGGATCGCGACCGGACGTACTGGCGCGACGTCGGTACTATCGATTCGTTCTACGACGCCCACATGGACCTCATCTCGCCCGTGCCGGTGTTCAACCTGTACAACTCCGAGTGGCCTATCTACACCCGCCAGAGCATTTCACCGCCGGCCAAGTTCGTCCGAGGCGGCAACAACACGGTGGGTACGGCCTTGGATTCCATCGTGGCCAGCGGCGTGGTTATTTCCGGTGGCATTGTTGAAGGCTCGGTGCTTTCCAACGACGCGTACGTTGCCGCTGGGAGCCGCGTCCAGGACTCGGTCCTGATGGATAAGGTCCGTGTGGGCGAGGGCGCAGTCATCAAGCGGGCCATTCTGGATAAGAACGTACAGGTTCCGGCCGGCGCTGCCATCGGACTGGACCCGGAGCTGGATAGGGCCCGCGGTTACAAAGTCACCGAGTCGGGGATCACGGTGCTGGCGAAGGGACAGATGGTTCCGGAGCCCGGCGAGGCTGAGCTTGCCCTCTCCGCCCAGCATCGCCGCAGCCTTCCGGAGGCGGTCAAGGCAGCAACACACGACGATCCCGATATCCGCGACTCCGCCGAAAAGGTCGCTGCCGGAATCCAAGCCCGCGTACCCGATGTTGCCCGGCAAGGAGTCGTCAACTAGGTAGCAGGCGCCGGCGGTCACCCAGGCCCCGGGGCAGGCCGAGGTCTCTTCAGGCTGTAAAATCAGGTCAATGAGCTCCACCAATCTGACGCCCGAAGAGATCCAGGCCTGCCTCAAGGTTTTGACCACGATCCACGTCTACGACGAAGAGCACCCGGACTACGTTGCCGTCCGGCGTGCTACCGGCAAGATGTTCAAGGCCGTCAAGCGCCATCGTCGAGTCACCAAGCGTGATTCCATCGCCGAAGCAGACCGCGCCGTCATTGCCCTGACGGCGACGGCGGCACCGGACCGGATCGATGACGAGACGCGCGGCAACAAGCTTGCGCCCTCTGCCACGGGAGAGATAGCGGGCCACCTGATCCGTTCGCGTCCTTGTTATATCTGCAAGAAGCACTACACCCAAGTGGACGCGTTCTACCACCAGCTTTGCCCTGAATGCGCGGCTTTCAGCCACAGCAAACGGGACGCACGGACCGACCTCACAGGCCGGAGGGCTTTACTGACCGGTGGCCGGGCCAAGATCGGTATGTATATCGCTTTGCGCCTCCTCCGGGACGGCGCACACACCACCATCACCACCCGGTTCCCCAAGGATGCCGCCCGCCGCTTCGCCGCCATGGAGGACAGCGCTGAGTGGCTGCACCGGCTGCGGATTGTGGGCATCGATCTTCGCGATCCGGCCCAGGTCATGGCGCTCACGGACTCACTGAACGAGGCCGGGCCCTTGGACATCATCATTAACAACGCCGCCCAAACCGTGCGCCGTTCCGGAAATGCGTACAAGCCGCTGGTTGACGCCGAAGATGAGCCTCTACCTGCGGCACTGGAACCGGCCAACGGCGGACCCGAGCTGGTCACCTTCGGCCATGCCCACGACAAGCACCCGCTGGCCTTGGCCAGCAGCGTCACCGAACACCCTGTGTTGGCCGGTGACGCGATCACGTCCCTGGCCCTGTCCACAGGTTCAGCCTCCTTGCAGCGAATAGAAACCGGTACCGCTATCGACGCCGGTGGCTTGGTTCCGGACTTGGCGTCCATCAACAGTTGGACCCAGGTGGTGGACGAGGTGGACCCGCTGGAGATGCTGGAAGTCCAACTCTGCAACGTCACCGCGCCGTTCTTGCTGGTGAGCAGGCTCCGTGATGCCATGAAGCGCTCCACGGCGCACCGCAAGTACATCGTTAACGTTTCGGCGATGGAAGGACAATTCTCCCGCGCCTACAAGGGCCCCGGTCATCCGCACACGAACATGGCCAAGGCCGCCTTGAACATGATGACCCGTACTAGCGCCCAAGAGATGCTTGACTCCGACGGCATCCTCATGACTGCGGTGGACACCGGCTGGATCACGGACGAGCGTCCGCATTACACCAAGGTCCGGCTCATGGAGGAGGGCTTCCACGCTCCCTTGGACCTGGTGGACGGGGCCGCCAGGGTTTATGACCCGATCGTGATGGGCGAGAAGGGCGAGGACCAATACGGAGTCTTCCTCAAGGACTACAAGCCCTCGCCCTGGTAAAGCGCTACGCCAGGCGCGTGATTTGCACTGTTACCGACAGACCCGAGCCGCCGCCCCCGGACAGGATGCCTTTAAGCGGTGGGACATCGCGGTAGTCCCGGCCCCTGGCTACGGTGACGTGGTAGTCGCCGGCCGGCTTGTGGTTGGTGGGATCCCAACTGCGCCACTCCCCATCCCACCATTCGAGCCACGCATGCGATTGCCCCGCCACCGCTTCGCCGATACCCGCCGTCGAGCGTGGATGGATGTAGCCCGAGACGTAACGCGCCGGAATGCCGCTGCAGCGCAGCGCGCCGATCGCCAAGTGTGCCAGGTCCTGGCACACGCCTTGGCGCTGTGACCACGCCTGTTCGGCATTGGTGGTGACGCCGGTACTGCCTTTCATGTAGGTCATCTCTCCGGCCATCCACGAAAAAACCGCGAGTGCGGCGTCGTGCGGGTTCTTACCGGCAACCACATCCGGAACGATCCCAAGAACCTCATCCCCGGGCCCGCTCAGGCGGGATTGCGGAAGCCAGTCACTGAATTCATCCTGGATCTTGTCCGAGGCAATGACGTCCCAACCCACAATGTCGTCCTCGGTGGCCACCCGTTCGGGGCGATGGACCTCCACCGTGGCGGTCGCCTCAACCTCGAGGCTCTCATGGGGCATCTGCATGTCGAAAGCTGTCACGCGGGTGCCCCAGTAGTCGCGGTACGTACTCACCGCTGCCTGATGGGGGGAAACTTTGAGTGAGGACTCCAAGACCACCTGCTGGGCATCGGTGAGGGGCGTCATCCGTGCCTCGTTGTAGGACAGCGTCACGCGGCCGTTATATCTATAGGCCGTGGTGTGGACGATACTTAGCCGGGTCATGAAACTTCTCCCACCCAGGCGTGTTCATCAGCCTGATTGAAGTACTTACGGGAAATCGCGTCCGACGCCTGCGTCACTGCCTTTTGCACGCGTTCCATGTGCTCGGGCAGTTCCGACATCAGGTCATCGGTGCGGTGGAACTCCAAAAACGTGCGGGCCTGGCCCACGATCCGCCGTGCATCGTTGATGAAGCCAACGCGCTGTGCCGAGGGATCCAGCTTTGCGAGGCATTCGTCGGCGTCGCGCAGCGCGTAAACGATCGATCGCGGGAAGAGGCGGTCCAGGAGCAGGAATTCGGCCGCGTGCTGGTCACCGAAGGCTGCCCGACGGGTCCGGATGAACGACTCATAGGCGCCGGCGCACCGGAGCATGTTCACCCACGACATTCCCGCGGACTGGACGTCACGGGTGGAGAGCATCCGCGCCGTCATGTCAGCCCGCTCAAGGGAGCGGCCCAGGACCATGAACAGCCAACTCTCATCGTGGCTGACGGTGGTGTCCGCAAGCCCACGGACCATCGCGGTCCGCTCAAGGACCCAGTTACAGAAGCGGTACGTCCCCACAACATCCTTGCGGTGCTGGTTCAACCCGTAGTAGGTGGTGTTGAGGCTCTCCCACAAGGACTGTGAGACGGTTTCCCGTGCGCGGCGGGCGTTCTCGCGTGCGGCGCCGAGTGAACCGGCGATGGAAGAAGCACTCGCTTTGTCGTAGGCAAGGGCATGGAGTAGTTCGGGAAGCCCGAAGTCATCGCTCTGCGGCTTGGCTCCCATGACGGCCAGCAGGTCACGTGCCACACTTTGTTGTTCTTCAAGGGGAAGATGGTTCAGTCGCTCGAGGTGCACGTCCAGGATCCGTGCCGTGCCATCGGCGCGTTCAACGTAGCGTCCGATCCAAAAGAGTGATTCAGCAATACGGCTCAGCATCTAACTGGGCCTCCTTCACATGGTGCCGGTCGGAGTTCAGGTCAGGGGTGCGGGCGCTCACTGCTGTTGCTCCGTTTGGCGGTCCCGCCAGTTGCTCTCCACGGGCCACACAGAGACCTGTTCACGGACCCTTACCGACTGGCGTGGGATGGCTTCAGCGGGAAGTTGCGACGAATTCGCCAGGACCCAGGTGTCCTTGGAGCCGCCGCCTTGGCTGGAGTTGACGATCAAAGACCCTTCCTTGAGGGCTACCCGGGTGAGTCCGCCGGGAAGGACCCAGACGTCGTCGCCGTCGTTCACTGCAAAGGGACGCAGGTCCACGTGGCGAGGTCCGAACTTGTCCCCTGAAAGGGTCGGCACCGTGGACAGTTGCAACACCGGCTGCGCGATCCAACCCCGTGGATCGGCAATGACTCGCTTGCGCAAAGCGTCCAATTCTTCCTTGGAAGCATCCGGGCCGATCACGAGCCCTTTGCCCCCGGAGCCGTCAACCGGCTTGACCACCAATTCGTGCAAGCGGTCAAGCACATGCTCCCTTGCTTCCTTTTCCTCGAGTCGGAACGTGTCAACGTTGGCGATGATCGGCTCTTCGTGGAGGTAGTACCGGATCAAGTCAGGGACGTAACTGTACACGAGCTTGTCATCGGCGACGCCGTTACCCACTGCGTTGGCGATGGTCACTCCCCCAGCGCGCGCGGCGTTGACCAAGCCGGGGCAACCCAGCATCGAATCGGAGCGGAACTGCAGCGGGTCCAGGAAGTCATCATCGATGCGCTTGTAGATGACATCAACGCGCTGTTCGCCGGCAGTGGTCCGCATGTAAACGCGGTTGCCGCGGCAAATCAAATCCCGTCCCTCCACGAGCTCCACCCCCATGAGCCCGGCCAGCAGGGTGTGCTCAAAGTACGCGCTGTTGAACACCCCCGGGGTCAGGACCACAACAGTGGGATCATCGACGCCGGCCGGGGCGGTCTTGCGGAGCGCGGACAGGAGCCTGCGGGGATATTCCTCCACAGGCCGGATATGCTGCTGGCCAAACGCTTCCGGGAGTCCCTTGGCCATGGCCCGGCGGTTCTCCAAGACGTAGCTCACGCCGGACGGGACACGGACGTTGTCTTCCAGAACGCGGAAAGTCCCGGCAGCGTCACGGACGACGTCGATGCCCGAGACATGCACGCGGACACCGCCGGCCGGCTCGAAACCGTGGACCGCCCGATGGAAATGGGCGCTCGTGGTGATGAGTTGCCTCGGAATCACCCCATCAGCCACCACTGCCATCCGCCCGTAGACATCGTTCAGGAAGGCTTCCAATGCCTTGACGCGCTGCGCCACCCCCCGTTCCAAGACGTCCCATTCATCCGCCGGAATCACGCGCGGAACGATGTCCAGGGGGAAAGGCCGCTCCTCCCCTGCGTAGTCAAACGTCACTCCACGGTCCAGGAACGTCCTCGCCATGGAATCGGCCCGGGCACTAACGTCCGCGAGCGAAAGTTCACGCAAGGCTCCTGAAACCTGTCCGTAAGATTTTCTGGCGACCTGGCCCGGGGCAAACATCTCGTCGTAGGCGCCACTACGGGCGGCGGCCTCGGAATAATCCTGGAATAGGTCAGACATGGGAATTAGACAATCACCTTTTTGATTCGAGCGCATTACGCGCTGCTTGTGTCGCTGTGTGGGCGGCGGCCCCGGTTCGCATTTCAGTGCCTTGTTCCGGCAGGGTTGGGGAATGCCTTTGAACACCCTTGCGCCCCAGCTCGTCCGGTGTGCGCCAGGCTTGGCCCTGAGCGCTGTGGCAATGGGCCTCGCCTTCAGCTTGCACGCAGTATTGCCTGCTATTCCCGCCATGACACTGGCCGTTGCTTTGGGTTTGCTCTCAGCAAATATACCGGGCACGGCTGCGTGGACTGCGGGGCGCGCCCGGCCAGGGTTGGACTTCGCCGGGAAGCACCTCATGCGCGCAGGCATAGTTTTCCTGGGACTGAAGGTCAGCATTGCGGACGTGCTGGGTTTGGGATGGTTGGCGCTGGTCCTGATCACCCTCATCGTCATGGCGAGCTTCGCGGGAACGTACGCACTGGCCAGGCTGCTGCGACTTCCCGCGGAAACAGCGTTGCTTATCGCCACGGGGTTCTCCATCTGCGGAGCTTCGGCGATCGGCGCAATGGCCGCGGTGCGCCGGGTGAGGCATCAGGACACAGTTCTCCCCGTTGCCTTGGTGACCTTGTGCGGGACGTTGGCGATCGGTGTCCTACCGCTCTTGATGCACCCTTTGAGCCTCAGCCCTGAACGTTTCGGGGCCTGGACCGGGGCCTCTGTACACGACGTCGGCCAGGTGGTGGCCACCGCCCAAACCGCCGGTGCTGCGGCGCTGGCGATCGCCGTCGTCGTCAAACTGACCCGGGTGGTCCTCCTCGCCCCGGTAGTGGCCGCAGCCGGCCTCCACCAGCGGATGGTGCACACGCGGTCGCGCGCGGCCGGCTCCGCTCTGAGGGACAGCGACGACGACGGGAAGTTCCCTCCCGTTGTCCCGCTGTTTGTGGTGGGTTTCATTCTCCTGGTGGTGGTTCGTTCGCTGGGGTGGGCCCCGCAACCGGTCTTGGACGCGGCCGCTTCCCTGCAGGACATCCTGCTCGCGATGGCCCTTTTCGGCCTGGGCTCCGCTGTGCGGGTACGGATGCTCATCCGAACGGGCGGGCGGGCCGTTGTGGTCGCCTTGGGATCCTGGCTGCTGATTGCAGGGCTCGGACTGGCCGCCGCATGGATCATGATTAGATAGCTGTGTGTCGAATCACAACCTGTCCCGCGACGAAGCCGCCACCCGTTCGGCCCTGATCACCACCCACAGCTATGACGTCACCTTGGATGTCCGCAGCGCCGCTGATCCGGCCGCCTCCGGGTACGCCAGCATCAGCATCATCTCGTTCTCGGCCACTCCCGGCTCCGCAACTTTCCTGGACTACATCAGTGGCGGCGTGGAATCGGTAGTGCTGAACGGACGCGTCCTTGATGCAGCAAACGTCGTGGATGGGGACCGGATCATCCTGGAAGGCCTCGCCGCGGAAAATACGGTGACAGTGACCGGAACGTCGCTGTACAGCCGCTCCGGGGAAGGCATGCACCGTTTCGTGGATCCTGCCGACGGCCAGTGCTACCTCTACACGCAGTACGAGCCGGCGGACAGCCGCCGGGTCTTTGCCAACTTTGAGCAGCCCGATCTCAAAGCCTTGTTCACGTTCCACGTCATCGCCCCGGCCGGATGGGAGGTAGCTTCCAACGGCGTGGAGCTTACGCGGGCCACCCTCCCCGATGACGCTCGGAGTGCCCGATGGGACTTCGCCACCACGGAGCGGATGTCCACCTACATCACCACGGTACTTGCAGGCCCGTACTTCAAAGCTACGGATCATTGGACAGCAACGCTCGACGGCGGTGCGCGGCTTGAGGTACCGCTGGCCCTCTACTGCCGCGCCTCATTGTCAGGGTCCTTCGATGCCGAGGAAATCTTCCGGCTCACCAAGAGTGGCCTTGCTTTCTTCAATGAGCTCTTTGACTACCCTTATCCGTGGGGTAAATACGACCAGGCATTCGTGCCCGAGTACAACCTCGGTGCCATGGAGAACCCCGGGCTGGTCACCTTCACGGAGAAGTACATTTACGCCTCACGGGCTACTGACGCGCAATACCAGGGCCGCGCCAACACCCTGATGCACGAGATGGCCCACATGTGGTTCGGCGATCTCGTCACCATGAACTGGTGGGACGATCTCTGGCTTAAAGAGTCATTTGCCGATTACATGGGGACCCTCGGCGTGGACCGCGCCACGGACTGGGATACCGCGTGGGTCAACTTCGCCAGCCGACGCAAGGCCTGGGCCTATGTGCAGGACCAGCTGCCCACAACCCACCCGATCGTGGCTGATATCCCGGACCTTGAAGCCGCGAAGCAGAACTTTGACGGCATCACGTACGCCAAGGGTGCGTCCGTCCTCAAACAGCTGGTGGCCTACGTCGGCTTTGATGCTTTCATCGCCGGGTCCCGGCAGTACTTCCGTGACAACGCGTTCGGCAATACGTCCCTCCGTGATCTTCTCAAAGCACTCAGCGAGGCCTCGGGCCGGGATCTTGACACCTGGGCCCGCCAGTGGCTGCAGACGTCAGGTATCTCCACGGTCTCCGCAGAGATCGTTGAAGACGGCGGCCTGTTGGGTGCAGTGACGGTCCGGCAGGATGCCGTCGACCCCCTGACGGGACACCAGGAATTGCGGCCGCACCGGCTGCGCTTGGGCCTGTACGGGGCAGATGGGACCGGCGCCATCGTCCGGTCGGAAAGCCTCGAAGTAGACGTTGCCGGGCCCAGCACCCTCGTGCCGGAACTCGCGGGCAAAGCACGCCCGGCCCTTCTCTTGGTCAACGACGAGGACCTGAGCTATGCCAAGGTCCGTCTCGATCCCGTGTCCGAGCGAACGGTCCGTACCTCGCTCGATAGGATTCAAGACCCCATGGCCCGGGCCCTATGCTGGACCGCTTTATGGGACTCGGCACGCGACGCCGTCACCCCGGCGGTTCAGTACGTGGCCGCGGTGGAACGGTTCGCGCCGATGGAGAACGGCATCGGCGTGCTGCTCAACATCTTGGGTAACGCCTCCAGCGCCATTGAACGATTTGTACCGGCCGCGCGAAGGGATCACGTCCGCCGGGACTTCCTTGCAGTTTCGGCCGCCCGCCTGCGGGATGCTCCTGCCGGTTCCGATCACCAGCTCGCCTGGGCCCGAACGCTGGCGACTGTCTCGCGGCACGGGGACAGCGAGTTGGACTTGCTACGCGGCATACTCGACGGCGGCACGGTTATTAACGGCTTGGCCGTGGACCCCGAGCTGCGCTGGAGCATGTGGCAAGCGCTGGCCGCCCACGGTCAAGCGACCCAAGCTGAACTGGACCGGGAACTCGAGGCCGATCAGACAGCGTCAGGGAAGGAAGGCCATTCCTTGGCGTCCGCCGCACGTCCTGATGCCGCAGTGAAAGCTGCAGCCTGGGACCGGGTGGTCAACAGCGAGGAACTCTCCAATGAGATCCTCGGTGCCACCATCGCAGGTTTCGTGACAGCCCCCGCGCCCATGCTGGACGTGTACGTGGAACCCTATTTTGAATCCCTTGACCGGGTCTGGGCAGAGCGCAGCATTGAGATCGCTGGCAGGCTTGTCCGGGGACTTTTCCCGGGCTGGCAAGACCTTGCTATCGGCGCAGACCCGGCCCAGCACCCCGTTCTGGTCCGGACAGACCACTGGCTGGGTTTACATCCGGACGCACCGCGGGCACTGCGACGCATCGTTATCGAGCAGCGAAGCCACCTCTTGCTTGCACTGACGGCCCAAGCCAACGGCTAAGGCCCCGCCGCGCCCTACGGGACGCGGTTCAGCCATTCTTCGGTACCGAATTTGGCGTCCACCCGTCGGCGGGCTTCGCTGAGCTCTGCCTCCGTTACCTGTGACTCAATCGCGCCGTACCTCTCCGTGAAAACTTCCTGCATCGCTTGGAGTATCGCCGAACGGGCCAAGCCCGTCTGGCGACGCAAGGGGTCCACGCGCTTCTTGGCGCTTCGCGTGCCTTTGTCGGAGAGTTTTTCCTTGCCGATGCGGAGGACTTCGACCATTTTGTCGGCGTCGATGTCATAGCTCATGGTGACGTGGTGCAGCATTCCCCCGTTGGACAGGCGCTTCTGTGCTGCTCCGCCGATCTTGCCCTGTTCCGTAGCGATGTCGTTGAGCGGAACATAGAAGGCACTGATGCCAAGCTTCTCCAGTGCGGCCATCACCCAAGCATCGAGGAAGGCGTAGGAATCGGCGAAGCTCATCCCATCAACCAACGTCTGCGGCAAGTAGAGAGAATAGGTAATACAGTTGCCGGCTTCCATGAACATGGCACCGCCCCCGCTGATGCGCCGCACCACCGTGATGCCGTGGCGGGACACCCCCTCAGGGTCCACTTCGTTGTGTACCGACTGGAAGCTTCCAATGACGACCGAAGGTTCCTCCCAATCCCAGAACCTGAGGGTGGGGTTGCGGCTGCCATTTCCAACCTCTTCGGTAAGGACCTCGTCCAGGGCGACGTTGACCTGTGTAGGCAAGATGGAGGGCGGGATCATTTCCCATTGGTGGTCAGCCCAGCTGGTCGCCTTGGAAAGTGCCCTGCGGACTGTGACAGCAACGGCATCAGCAGAGAAGCCAAACAGAACAGCTCCAGCAGGAAGGCTTGCCGTCACGGCGGAAGCAATCTCTGAGGCCGGCGTGGACTCGGGAAGCCCCGTCAAAGCGCCGTTGATTGCTTCCAGCGCCTCATCGGGCTCCAAGAAAAAGTCACCGCTCAGCGAGACATCGGCGAACTTCCCCTCTACAACCTCGAGGTCCACCACGACGAGTTTGCCGCCGGGAACCTTATATTCGCCGTGAAGGCGGGTGCCGGCGTCGTGGTTTTGCTGGTCGGGGGAAATCCGGTGAGTCATGGGTTCCATCTTGCCGGAAAACGAAAAGGCCCGCACCGCTGGAAATCCAGCAGATGCGGGCCTTCGAAAAAGACTTGAGGGCGAAGTGGTTACTTCTTGCCGCCGAAGCCCTTGAAGCGGGCGTTGAAGCGCTCGACGCGGCCAGCGGAGTCCATGATGCGCTGCTTGCCCGTGTAGAACGGGTGGGACTCCGAAGAGATTTCGACGTCGATGACGGGGTAGGTGTTTCCGTCTTCCCATTCGATGGTCTTCGACGAAGAAACAGTCGACTTGGTCAGGAACTTGGTACCGGAAGCGAGGTCGTTGAAAACAACAGCTTCGTACTTCGGGTGGATATCAGACTTCATAATGGGACCTTTTGTTCACGCAACTGGATTTTGCCAGCTGCCAGGTATGAATGGAGGTGGTCCGCCACTGCGAACAACATTTCAGTGGGCGGGCCAACAATCAATCATAGCCGAAGTGGCCAGCGGGCACGAACCGGGCTCAGCCCCGGGGCCGGAGTTCCCAAAACGCGACAGCGGACGCCGCCGCGACGTTGAGGGAGTCCACGCCTGCCCGCATGGGTATCTTGACGGCGAGGTCGACGGCGGCAAGTGTCTCCTCGCTCATGCCGGCGCCCTCGGTGCCCAGCACCAAAGCGAGTTTCGGGAACTGCTTCTCCGCCAGTTCATCGAGGGTGAGCGCGTCAGGTGTCAGCTCCATGGCTGCGACAGTGAATCCTTGGTCTTTCAGTTGGCCAAGGTCCGCGGGCCAGGACTGCAGCCTCGCCCAGGGCACTTGGAAGACAGTGCCCATGCTCACGCGCACGCTCCGGCGGTACAGCGGGTCCCCGCAGCGCGGAGAGACCAGCACAGCGTCCACCCCGAGGGCCGCCGCGGACCTGAAGATCGCCCCGACGTTGGTGTGGTCCACGATGTCTTCCAGCACAGCCACGCGTTGCGCTCCGGCGAGAAGCTCCGTGAGCGGCACTGCTGCGGGACGGTGCATTGCGGCCATGGCGCCACGGTGCAAATGGAAGCCGGTGATCTCCTCAAGCAGCGAGGCTGTGCCGATGAAGACCGGAACGTCCGGATAGTCATGGAAGACATCCTCGAGATCGGCCAACCACTTTTCCGCGAGGAAAAAGGACCGGGGTTGATGTCCGGCCGCTAGGGCGCGGCGCAGCACCCTCGAGGACTCCGCTATGTACATTCCCTCTTCGGGCTCACGCAGCTTCCGGAGGTGCACATCGGTCAGGGTGGTGTAGTCGCTGACCCGGGGATCATCGGCAGACTCAAGGTAATGGAACGTCACGGGAGAATCATTTCAGCAGGTTGGCGATCATGAAGCCCAAAGCCACGATGCCGAGCGTAAAGATCACGGCACGGAGCACCGTGGGCGAAAGCCTCCGGCCCACTTTGGAACCGAGCAGGCCACCAATCGTGGAGCTGACGGCAATCAGGAGCACAACCAACCAATTGATCCGGTCAAAGGCGAAGATCAGGTAGGAAGCGGCCGCCACCATGTTGACGCCGAGCACCAGGATGTTTTTCATGGCGTTTGCGTTCTGCATGGTTCCGGTGAGGAAGACCCCCAGGATGCCGACCAGCAGGATGCCTTGGGCAGCGACGAAGTATCCACCGTAGACACCAGCCAGATAGACAAGCACGACCAGGACTACTCCATGGCTGTGATCGCGGATGGCCTGCTCCGGATCTTGCTGCCTGCTCCGTATCCATGCCTGCAGCTTCGGTTGGAACAGCACCATCAAGAGCGCCAGGACCAGCAGCACGGGAGCCACATAGCCGAACACCGTCTCGGGTAGGTGCAGCAGGAGCCATGCTCCGGTGATTCCACCGAGGAGGGAAGCAGGCAGGAGCTTCAGCAGTTGTTGACGCCGACCGGCAAGCTCACGCCGGTAGCCCCAGGCGCCGGCCGCAGTTCCCGCCACCAATCCCATGGCATTGCTCATGGATGCGACCACCGGAACCACGCCAAGGGCGATGAGGACCGGGAAGGTCACGAGGGTGCCGGAGCCCACCACCGCGTTGATGGTGCCTGCCCACAACCCCGCAATAAAGACCAGGGCGCCGCTTAGAATCTCCACTGTCGCATGAGCCCCCGCCTAGCGGCGGGCCGTGGCCGTGTAGCGTCCGGCATTTTCAATAACGTCCAACGGCAGGCCGAAAGTTTCGCTCAGGTGCTCCGGGGTGAGGACTTCGCCGATGGGACCGGCCGCTACGACGGCGCCGTCGCGCAACAGCATGGCGTGGGTAAATCCGGGGGGCACTTCCTCAAGGTGATGGGTCACCAGGACCATGGCAGGTGAGGCTTCGTCACGGGCAAGCTCGCCGAGCTTGTGGACCAGTTCCTCGCGTCCGCCCAGGTCGAGTCCAGCTGCTGGCTCGTCCAGGAGCAATAACTCCGGATCGGTCATCAAAGCCCGGGCGATCTGGACCCGCTTGCGCTCCCCTTCAGAGAGCGTGGCGAACGTGCGATTAAGCAACGGTCCCATCCCCCAGTCGTTCAGGAGGCGGAAGGCGCGCCGTTCGTCGTCGCGCTCGTAGCCTTCGCGCCAACGGCCAGTCACGCCGTAGGCCGCGGTGACGACTACGTTCAGGACAGTTTCATTCTCTGGAATCTGGTTGGCGAGTGCTGCCGAAGAGAGCCCGATCCGGGGACGGAGTTCAAAAACGTCAACACGCCCCATCGTCTCGTCAAGGATGCCGGCTTTGCCACTGCTGGGATGGAGGCGGGCGGCCGCGACCTGGAGAAGCGTGGTCTTACCCGCGCCGTTAGGCCCGAGCACCACCCAGCGCTCACCTTCGTTGACTTCCCAGTCAACCTTGTCCAGCAGGGTCTTTTTGCCTCGGACAACGCTGACGGAAGCCAATTCCAGAACATCACTCATAGCAGTAGACACTAGGACAAAAATCCGGCTGACTGATAACCGGCCATGGCTCCGGGTTCCGGGGTGAAACGAATTCGGGACGCCCGGGGGCGCTCGATAGGATTGAGGCCATGACGTCGAACCTGGCTGCGGTCACCTATGCCGTGAATTTGTCCCCCGAATCACTGGAAACGCTAAGGAAGACCTTGGCAGATGCGGGGGCGGTGGTTTCGTCGGAGTCACAGTCCGGAGATGAGCGGTTTGCCGTCCACAGCGCAACCCTCACGGTGACTGCGGACGCATCATCGGACCTTGCCGAAATCCGTAGTTACGTGGCGTCGAACGCCGTGGACGGCGTAGACACGGCCATCATTCCAGAGGCCCTGCGGCAAGCCCCGCGGAAACTCCTCGTGATGGACGTCGACTCCACGTTGATCCAGCAGGAAGTCATAGAGCTCCTGGCCGCCCATGCGGGTAAGCGGGAAGAAGTCGCCGCCGTCACGGAGGCGGCGATGCGTGGTGAATTGGATTTCGCCCAGAGCCTGCACGCCCGGGTTGCTGTCCTCGCCGGGCTGCCGGCCGCCGTCGTCGACGCAGTGCGGCAAGAAGTCCGCCTTAGCCTGGGCGCGGCAGAACTCGTTGCCGCGTTCAAGGACGCCGGCCACGTGGTGGCAGTGGTTTCGGGTGGTTTCAACCAGATCCTGGGTCCGCTCGCGGCCGAACTGCGTCTGGATTATTGGATCGCCAACGAACTGGAAATCGTCGACGGCGTCCTGACCGGCAAGGTTCTCGGTGCTGTCATTGATCGGGCTGCCAAGGAAAAGTACCTCCGCGAGTGGGCTGCGGCTGAAGGCATCAGTTTGGAACACACCATAGCTGTCGGCGACGGCGCCAACGATCTCGACATGCTCGGAGCTGCGGGAATAGGTATTGCCTTTAATGCCAAGCCCGCCGTCCGGGCCGTGGCCGACGCCGCGATCAATATGCCGTACTTGGACGCGGTTCGGCATATCGCTAACGTGTAGGCTGCCTTGATTTCGTGACGCGAAAAAGCAAACTATTTATTAAATTGATGCTAAAAACCTAGTTTCTCAGTCCCTAATTCCCTCACCTTGCCTAAATTTATGTCACCCGGTGAATTCGACGTATATTGTTCGAGTTCGTTATTTTCGTGCACAATTGCAAACTCATCAGGGAGCCGTAAAGCATCCCGCAATCCAGGATGACGGAAGTACAGAGGCAGGACGTGAACGGTACGCAACGTACATGGAAGTGGTGGCGACGCGACGAAGGCTCTTCCGCTGCGGAGCCCTCGCTGACGAAAACGCCAGAGGCGGAGCCTCCAGAGGTGGACTTCGTTTCCTGGGAGTTGCTCCAAAGCACCCCTTTGTACCAGGAAGCCAGTTCCGTCTACTTTGCGGACGCCCTTGGAGACAGAGCAGAACAGGAAGAAGACATTATGAGCTCACTTGATGAAGCTATCAGGCAACTGCTGTCCATCGAAGGCGCCACGGGTGCGGCGATCGTCGACTATTCCAGCGGCATGGCACTGGCTCAGGGGGGAAGTCCCGGCTTTGACCTCGGCGTGGCTGCTGCGGGTAATTCAAATGTCGTCAGTGCGAAGCTGCGCACCATGGCGGACCTAAACCTGAACAGCGACATCGAAGACATCCTCATCACCCTGGGGTCCCAGTACCACCTGATCAACGTCCTGAACTCCGGTGGTTCCAAGGGCCTGTTCGTCTACCTGGTGTTGGACCGGACCTACGCAAACCTGGCGTTGGCACGCCACAAGCTGAACAACCTCGCCAACGGGATCATCATCTAGCAAGAACCGAACCCAGAAAGGGGCGGCCACCATTGCAGAGTAATCGCGATGGGGGCCGCCCCTTTGCTCCATGGCAACTGCTGGGCTGCTCCATAGCAACTGCTGGGCTTGGAAAATGTGCCCAGCAGCCGTCAAGCCTTCACCCTGCGTGCCATAGTGGCTCCCAACGCGGGCGTGCCACCCAGCATGTGGTGTACCAAGACGTCCTCGTTGGTGTTGGTGTTCGCTTCGATGGTGACCAGTTCGCCGTCGCGCATCACGGCGATCCGGTGGCACCAACTGACGAGTTCCGATAGATCCGAGGACAGAAGAATGATCGCGACGCCGGTCTGGCTGAGCTCGTTGAGCATCTTGTACACCACCTCTTTGGCGCCGATGTCGATGCCGCGGCTGGGGTGGCTGAGGATCAACACGTCACAGTCGGTGGTCATCCATCTGGCCAACTGGACCTTTTGCCGATCACCTCCGGACAGATGTGTGAGGCTCCCATGGATATTCGTTGTGTTGATCCTCATGCGCCGGACCAGTTCAATCACGCCCCGGAGCTGGCTGACCTCGGCTTGAAGCGTGGCCTGCGTGTCCTCACTACTCTGCTGCAGGCCCTCAACAATGCTGGCTTGGGGCTCGAGGTTGTCATCATCATCCGACAGGTAACCAATCTTCAGCCTCCGTGCATCCTCCAGCCGCCGGATCTCGACCTTATTTCCGTGCATGAAAATGTCGCCCGAGATGCTCGGGCGAATGCCCACGAGTGCCTCCGTCAACTGGTAGACGCCGGAACGATGCGTACCGACGATGCCGAAAATTTCACCCTTGGCTACGCTGAAACTGACATTGCGAACAACATCTCCTACCGCGAGGTTCCTGACCTGCAGCACCTCGGAAGCATCCGCCGGATCAGCAGGCCTCGCAGTGTCCTGCAACTTCTGCTGCAGCAGCATGAAGGTGAGCTCATCAACGCTTGTTTGGCTGGCATCGACGATCCGGTGGACTTTGCCGTCCCGCAGGACAGCGATGCGGTGCGCGATGGAACGGACCTCGTCCAGCCTGTGGGTGATGTAAATGATCGCCCGCCCTTGACCGACAAGCATCCGGAGAACGTGGTGGAGGATAGCGACGTCGTGATCGGGCAGTGACGCGGCAACTTCATCCATAATGACCAACTGGGCTTCTTCGGCCACCATTCGGAGAACCTCAACGAGGGCCTGCTCCGCCCGGATCAACGTGCCGACTTTAGCGTCAGGGTCCATGGAAACGCCGATGCCGTCGATGAGCTCGAGTGCTTGAGCCCTTAGCTCCGCGTGGGATTTGGCTGCCTGGAAGGTTCCACGGAATATCGCCTTTGCCACGGTCAATTCGGGATCGAGCCGGAAATTCTGTGGAATGAGCCCCACCCCGCAGGCACGCGCTTCCTCAGGAGATTCCGGCGAGTAGCGTTCACCAGCCATCATGATGTGGCCGGCGTCGTGTTGGTGAGAACCTGCCAACACCTTCATGAGGGTGGTTTTGCCCGCACCGTTCGTTCCGATGACACCAAGAATTTCGCCTCGGTACAACGAGATGCCAATGCCTTTGAGGATGCGCCGCTGATCATAGGAGGCGTGAATGTCGTCAGCGTGGAGTAACAAGTCCAATTGTGCTCCTGGTTTGGCGTTATGCGTTCAGTGCCCGGCGGAGAATTCCGTAGGTTGCGCATCACCCAATTTCCGCATTCGGCGCGCCACTACAGCGAGGGCGCATTGCAGAGTCAACCAGATCACGACGATAAACGCAAAGACAGAAAGACGAAACAACATTTTCTAATTCGTGACGCGGAATGCCGAACTATTTATTAGATTGTCACCAAGGGTAAAAGCAGAGCGGCCCGGGACGTCAGTCCCGGGCCGCTCTGCTACTTCCGTTACGTTCGGAGGCTGTCCTACTGGGCAGCCTTGCCGAAGTAGTCAGCGCCTCCGACGTACTCGGTGTGTCCGGACTCGACGTCGGCGGTGACCATCTTGGCGACCTCCGCGGCGAATTCCTTGACTGAGTACAACTTTCCGGCCTCGGCTCGCCGTGCTTCGATAGCACCCGGGTTGGAGCGGTCCAGCAGAGTGGCTGTTACCGTTCCCTCGATCATGTCGCCGGAAACCACCACCAAGGAGATTCCCTTGTCCTCGAGCTGAGGCAGAAGGTGACGCAGTGCATCCTCGCCCGCCCGCTTGCTCTTCGCTACGGGCTCGTACTCGGGCATGGTGGGAACGGATTCCACAAAGTGGGCTTGGTGGCTGGTGACGAACACGACCCGCGAACCTTCCGGCATGAGTGGGACAGCCGCGTTGAGCATGTTGACCTGTGCGTCGCGGTTCAGCTTGAGGGCGTAGCCCTCTTCCATGCCCGTCTCCATGCCGCCGGATGCATTCAGCACCAGGACATCCAGGGAGCCGAATTCTTCCATAGCCTTGCTGGCGAGGGCGTGTACGCCCTCCTCGGTTGTCAGGTCCGCACCAACGGCCGCAGCGCGGCCTCCCGCTGCCTGGATTTCCGCCACGACCTTGTTGGCGCGTGGCGCTTTTTGGCGGTAGTTCACGACGACGGCGGCACCCTCAGCTGCCAGGAACTTGGCAACTTCTGCCCCGATTCCGCGAGAGGACCCCGTCACGATCGCGGTCTTGTGTTCCAGCTTTCCCATTCATGCTCCTTTTGTTCACTACATCCAAAAATCGTGGCCTGATCTCCATCATGCCAGCGGCTTGGATGGAATCCGTTGTAGGGCCCGGACAAAAACCGCTATCGGGGCTAGTGGCCCATTCCGAGGCCGCCGTCAACGGGGATTACGGCACCGGATATGTAGGCGGCTTCATCGCTGGCCACCCAACGAACCACGTTGGCTACCTCGGAAGCTTCGGCGAACCGGCCGGCCGGGACATTCGCCAAGTACGATTTCTGCGTCTCTTCGGGCAGTTCAGCGGTCATGTCGGTATTGATGAAGCCGGGGGCCACGACGTTGGCGGTGATGCCGCGGCTGCCGAGTTCCCGCGTCAGCGAGCGGGCAATGCCAACCATCCCGGCTTTGGAAGCTGAGTAGTTAATCTGGCCGGGGGCGCCGTAGAGGCCGGAAACCGAAGAAATGAGCACGACCCGACCTTTGCGCAGGCGGATCATCCCCTTGGACGCGCGCTTGATAACGCGGAAGGCGCCGGTGAGGTTGGTGTCCAGGACGGACGTGAAGTCGGCCTCGCTCATCCGCAGCAACAGCGTGTCCTTGGTGATGCCGGCATTTGCCACCAACACTTCAACAGGACCGTGTGCCTCTTCCACCTTTTTAAAGGCCTCATCGATGGAAGCCTCATCGGTAACGTCGGCCTTGACGCCCAGGATTCCTTCAGGCAGTTCAGTTTCACTGCGGTAAGTAACCGCCACCTTGTCCCCGTTGGCCAGGAATGACTCGGCAATGGCCAAGCCGATGCCGCGATTACCGCCGGTGATGAGGACGCTACGGCCGTTGGATACTGCTTCAGACATGCTTGGACTCCGGATTCTGCGGCAGGCATCCGCCACGATGAAGAGGGATTTTTCTGGTTTGATCTTATCCGCAGCGCACGCCCGCCGCGGATAGAAGACCTGGTTTGGGTGGTCACGGCCTTGGTGAGAGAATTGGGGGAAGCCTTTGGAGCGTGATGATTCAGCTGTGACACAAGAAGACAGTCCCCTGCAGCATGCGCCCGGGGATCCGGATGACGTATCCGGGGACCCGGAGGTGCACAGCATTACCGATGCCGCCGCCGCGCACTCGGAAGACATGCGGGATCGCATGATCAAGTACGCCGTAGCTATGGGAATCCGCATGGTGTGCATCGTCCTGATCTTCGTGGTGGACGGCTGGTTCAAAATCATCGCGATCGCAGGGGCAGTCTTTCTTCCGTGGATTGCCGTGGTTATCGCTAACGGCAGCGACAAGGCGGAAGTCCCCAGCGATTCCCTCCTGGAATACCTCCCGGTTCCCGAGATCGAAGGGCCGGCCACGCATGTCGGGACGCCCCCAGAGGAAGGACCGACAATCCTCCAAGGCGAAGTGGTGGACGAAGAGCCGCCGACCACAGAAGCTCCGGACGTGCGCTCCGGCAACCCGCCCCGAAAACCCAACAGCGAGGAGGCGACGTCATGAACATCCTCAACCTTGGTGGTGTGGCATCCCCCCAACAGGATTCAAGGAGCACCACTGGCCCTGCCCTGTGTGCCCGCAAAGGATGCCGTGCCGGCGCCACGTGGCAGTTGCTGTGGAATAATCCCCGCATCCACACTCCGGAACGCCGTAAGGTCTGGTTGGCTTGCGAAGAGCACCGGGAATGGCTGGAGGAATACCTGAAGACACGGGAACTCTGGAAAGAAACCCAGCCTTTTAAAGTTGTTGATGCACCATCGAACGAGGCCGGCTGAATGTACCGTTTCCTTTTCTCCAGCAAGTGGCTGGGGTACTTCGTCTTGGCTGCCGTCTTCGCCACGGGATGCGTGCTGCTTGGCCGGTGGCAGATGGACCGCCGCGCGGAAACCCTCGCTGAGATAAACCGCGTGGTGACCAATTACTCAGCCGCTCCCGTCCCCTTTTCCCAGGTAAAGAACCAATTCACGTCCTTGGATCCGGAGCGGGAATGGACGCAGGTCGAGCTAAGAGGCAGCTATGATCTGGCCGGTGAACGTGTGGTTCGAAACCGTCCCCTCAACGGGCAACCTGGCTATGAGGTTGTTGTGCCTTTCCGCTTGACCACCGGAGATGCTGTGGTGATTGATCGTGGCTGGTTACCCATCGGCAACAAGACCCCGGGCCACCCCGACACCATCCCCGCGCCACCAAGTGGACAAGTGACAGTGGTCGCCCGCCTCAAGGCTTCGGAACCCAATTTGGACCGAGGATCCGTGGAAGGCCAGCTCGCGTCCATCGACCTCCCCACTTACGCCAGTGAACTCCCGTTCCCGATAGCGACGGGAGCTTACGGACAACTGGCAAGCGAGACCCCCAGCGTGCATGACATGCCCGCGCCGTTCCCCAAGCCCGAAACCGACGAAGGGACCCACCTCTCCTATTCGTTGCAGTGGTTTGCCTTCGGCGTTCTGATGTTCATCGGCTTCGGATACGCAGCGCGCCAACAGGCCCGTAATGCGGCGCTTGACGCGGAAGAAGATGAAGAGGACGAGATCATCGCTGCGGGCGGACTGCCCAAGCGCAGGGCTCCGGCCCCCCGAAAGAATAAGCGGCCGACCGCCGAAGATGAGGAAGACGCGATCCTTGATGCCCAAGGTTACTGATCCTGTAGGAAACGTCAGGCTGGCACTCAAGGCAGCCGGCGCCCCGGACACAGTCAGGATCTTCGAGCATAGCGTTCCGACGGCGGCAGCGGCGGCTGCCGTTCTCGGCTGCGACGTTGCAGCCATCGCAAACAGTCTTGTGTTCGAGCTCTCCGGCCGTCCCCTGCTGATCCTCGCCAGCGGCGGGGCCAAGGCGGATACCGCGCTTGTGGCCGATCAGTTGGGGCTCGGCCGGATCCGCCGGGCCAGCCCGGATTTCGTCCTGAAACATACGGGCCAGGAAGTTGGCGGAGTTGCCCCCGTGGGCCACCCGGCCCCCCTTCGCACTGTTCTTGACGCCTCGCTTGAGCAGTACCCGCTGCTGTGGGCCGGAGCCGGTGACCACAACGCCATGTTCTCCATCAGCTATGAGGAACTCGCGCGGATCACAGAAGCGGAGCCACTCAGGGTCCGCTGAAGTAAGAACCCGCTGAAGTAAGAACCCGCGGTGGCGGCGCTAGGCCAACGTGATGAGGTCGAGGTAGTCCTCGTTCCAGTGATCCTCCACCCCGTCGGGAAGCAACACCACACGCTCGGGGTTCAGGGCTGAGACCGCGCCTTCGTCGTGGCTGACCATCACGACGGCGCCGCTGTAGTTTTTGAGCGCCCCCAGAATTTCCGCGCGGCTGGCGGGGTCCAGGTTGTTGGTGGGTTCGTCCAGCAGCAAGACGTTGGCACTGGACGCCACGATGGTGGCAAGTGCAAGTCGTGTCTTTTCACCACCGGACAATACGCCCGCCGGCTTCTCGACGTCGTCTCCCGAGAAGAGGAATGAGCCCAGGATGCCCCGAACCTCCGCATCCTTCATGTCCGGGGCGGAGGAGCGCATGTTCTCAAGAACGGTGCGGTCGACGTCGAGCGTTTCGTGCTCCTGGGCGTAGTAACCGACCTTCAGTCCGTGCCCGGGGATGATTTCGCCGGTGTCCGGTTTGTCGACTCCGGCCAGCATGCGCAGAAGAGTGGTCTTGCCGGCACCGTTGAGGCCAAGAATGACCACCTTCGACCCGCGATCGATCGCCAAATCGACGTCGGTGAAGATTTCAAGGGAGCCGTAGGACTTACTGAGGCCTTCAGCGGTAAGCGGTGTCTTGCCACACGGCGATGGATCGGGGAAGCGCAGAGCTGCCACGCGGTCATTCTCGCGCACTGCCTCGAGGCCGCTCAGAAGGCGCTCAGCTCGCTTGGCCATGTTTTGCGCAGCCACGGCCTTCGTAGCCTTGGCACGCATCTTGTTGGCTTGGTCAATAAGTACTTGGGCCTTCTTTTCGGCGTTGGCACGCTCGCGCTTGCGCGCACGCTCGTCCGTCTCGCGCTGAAGCAGGTAGCGCTTCCAGTCCATGTTGTAGTAGTCGATCTGCGCGCGGTTGGCGTCAAGCAGGAAGACCTTGTTCACTGTGGCTTCCAGGAGATCCGTGTCGTGGCTGATCACGATCAGGCCGCCTTGGTGATTCTTGAGGAAGTCGCGCAACCACGTGATGGAATCGGCGTCAAGGTGGTTGGTGGGCTCGTCAAGAAGGAGCGTCTCAGCGTCCGAGTACAGGATCCGCGCCAACTCCACGCGGCGGCGCTGGCCACCGGAGAGCGTCTTCAGCGGCTGGTTGAGGAGCCGATCGGGCAACGCAAGGTTGGAGGAGATGGCGGCAGCTTCGGCCTCTGCCGCGTAACCGCCGCCGGCCAGGAATTCCGTTTCCAAACGGTCATAGCGGTTCATGGCCTTACGCTGAACCGCGGCGTCCTCGCTCGCCATGTCCTCGTGGGCCTTCTTCAGTTTCCCGACCACCACATCCAGGCCCCGCGCGGAGAGAATCCGGTCGCGGGCGAGCTGCTCCATGTCCGGAGTCCGGGGATCCTGCGGCAAGTACCCGATCTCGCCGCTACGGGTCACTTTTCCGCTGGCCGGAAGGCCCTCACCTGCAAGAACTCGGGTAAGGGTTGTTTTGCCGGCTCCATTGCGGCCAACCAACCCGATCTTGTCCCCCCTGTCCACCCTGAAGTTCACCTGGTCCATGAGCAGGCGTGCGCCGGCGCGGAGTTCAAGATCCTGGACGGTAATCAATTCGGGTGATGCCTTTCAATGGGGAACGCCTGCGGAACCGGTGGGCCGGGTGAGTGAGGCGGGTACGGCCGTAAGAACAGCCTTACCAAGTCTACCGGCACCCCGGACGCGCGCATGCACCCGTCGAAACGGGGCCGGGTGGGGGGCATGCAGCCGGCGAGGAAGGCAATCTGTGCCAAGGGCTAAACAATTCCGCTTCCGTATTGTGGAGAGGCTCCAAAAAACCCCACCCCCATGCTCCCTATCCTCGATATCAGGGGGAACCCGCCCACATCACCCGCATCATTCCGATAGGACCATCATGAACACCACTGACTCTCCGACAGCTTCCACCCCGTCACTCCAGCGGGGCGCCCCTTCGCGGAAACGTTGGACCGCAACCGACATCGGGCTGATTGCCGTCTTCGCGGCCCTCGTTGCTGCATCGGCGGTTGTTCCCGGAATTCCCGTGGGCGCGCTTGGGGTGCCCATCACCTTGGTGACCCTGACCGTCATGCTCAGTGGCCTGGTCCTGGGCGCGGGCCGTGGGTTCGCCGCCGTCGGGCTGTATGTCCTGTTGGGACTAGCGGGCTTGCCGATCTTCAGCGGTGGCCGCAGCGGCCTTGGGATCTTGGCTACGCCGTCGGCCGGATACATCATCGCGTTCCCGCTGGCTGCCGCCGCAACCGGATACCTCGCCGCCTTCGTCATTCGGCGGACGTCCAAGGCTCGCGCGCCGTGGCTGTTCGTGGCAACGATGATCAGCAGCGTCGTGATCGTTCACGCCCTGGGAGTGCTGGGCATGATGGTCAACGCGAAGCTGGACCTCAGCAAGGCTTTCTTGGCCGACCTTCCCTTCTACCCGGGTGACATCTTGAAGAACGTCCTGGCAGTGGTCATAGCCGTGGCCATCCACAAAGCGTTCCCGGACGTCTTGGTGCGCCGGGTCAAGTAGAGCTGGAACAATTACCCCATGGACGCCATCTGTATGGACCGGGTCTCGGTACGGGTCACGGTCGAGGGCAGCGACGCAGCTAAAACCCTGCTCCACGACGTAACACTGAACTTGACCGAACAGCGGATAGGCGTCATCGGCGCCAACGGTTCCGGGAAGTCCACTTTGCTCCGGCTTTTGAACGGCTTGGTTGAACCGAGCGAGGGAACCGTAGTGGTTCACGGTCAGGACACTGTTTCGGCGGGGCGCCGGGTCCGTGGGAACGTCGGATTCGTGTTCACCGACCCCTTATCCCAACTGGTGACGCCGACAGGGCGCGAGGACGTCGAGCTTTCCCTGCGCCGGACAGTGAAGAACCGCAAGGAAAGGACAGCCCGTGCTGAGGCTGTCTTGGACCGCTTCGGGTTGCTTCGCCTCGCGGACCAGAGTATCTACGAATTGTCCGGCGGCGAACGTCAGCTGCTGGCCCTGGCTGTAGTCCTGGCTGTGGACCCTGCCGTGCTGGTCCTCGACGAGCCGTCCACCCTGCTCGACCTCAGGAACCGGGAACTGCTGCGGACCACGATTGCTGGTTTGGAACAACAGGTGGTCATGTCCACCCACGACCTCGACCTGGTGCTGGGCATGGATCGGGTGCTGGTGGTGGATTCGGGGCAGATCATGTTCGACGGCGAGGCCGCCGAGGCCGTTGCGTACTACCGGCACGCGTGTGCCACAGCGCTGAACGCCGACCAGCTCGGGGGCACCCGTCGATGAGGGGCCACGGCTACCTGGTGGGCAATTACGTGCCTGGCCATTCCGTGGTCCACCGCGCTCCCCTATGGCTGAAATTCCTCGTGGTGGCCGCCTGCGGAACTGCATCATTCCTGATCGTGGACTGGCGCGTGTCCCTGCTGGTCTTCGTGGTGATGTGCGCCGTGTTCCTCAGCACCAGAATCGGAATGCGGCGGCTTCTGCGTACCATCCGAACAGTGGCCCCTATCCTTCTGGTCATTGGACTTTTCCAGTGGTGGCAGCTGGGCGGACCGACGTCGGCCCGAATCGTGTTAAACGTGTTGATCTGCGTTGTAGCCGCTGCCGTGCTGACGGCGACCACCCCCGTACAAGACCTTTTGGATGGCGTGGCCTCCTTGGCGAAGCCCTTCCGCAGGTTGGGTGCCGACCCCGAACGCTTCGCCCTGACTATCGCTGTGATGCTGCGTAGCATCCCCTATATTGCTGGCGCCTTCGCCGACGTGCGGGATTCGGCGCGCGCCCGTGGACTTGAACGGAACCCAAGGGCCCTCATTTTGCCCGTGTTCATCACTACCGTGGCGTACGCCCGCCAGACCGGGGACGCCCTGACCGCCCGCGGTCTGGGCGAACCCGAGGAACCCAGCGAGCAGTCCTAAACCCCGCTGCTTAGAGGCGCGCGTACTGCAGCAGGGCTGCCGTACCCATGCCGCCAGCGCTGCTGATCATGGCCAGTCCCAGCGCCAATTCCCCTGTGTCTTTGTAGCGGGCCCGGGCCTGGGCCAGCAACCTGGTCACCAGCACCGCTCCGGACGCGCCATAGCCGTGGCCCAAGGCTAAAGCGCCGCCTTCCACGTTGGCGCGCGCCGGATCAATGCCGAGGTGTTGCAGGCAGGCAATCGTCTGGGAGGCGAACGCTTCGTTGAATTCCCACAGCCCCACATCCCCGGCAGAAACTTGACGGGTAGCCAGAAGCCGTTCGGCAGCATGTGCAGCGCCTATTCCCAACAGTTTCGGGTCCACGCCCTTGGTATCGCAACCGAGCACCATCATTCCCTCCGCCGCCCCAAGCTCGCGCGCCCGCTTGAGGGAGGTGATGACGACGGCGGCCGCGGCGTCCGCGTCGAAGCATGAGTTCCCTGCGGTGACCGTTCCGCCGCTGACAAACGACGGCGGAAATCGCACCATAAGTGCCGAACTCAGCGACGGCCTGGGGCCGTCGTCGGCATCCACCCAACGGCCCGGTACAGGCGATGGCAGGGGTACGATTTCCCCCGAAAACCGGCCCGCAGACGAGGCGTCAATGGCCCGTCGGTGGCTCCGAAGCGCGAACTCGTCCTGATGTTCCCGGGTGATGTTGAATTCCTCGGCAACGTTCTCAGCCGCAACGCCCATGTCCGGATCCCCGAAGCCTTGGGGAACGAAAGTGGCCCTGGCGTAGAAGTCGAGGCTCCCGTCCGCATTTCGGTGGGCGCGCGCTGGAGCTGTGCTGATACTTTCAACTCCGCCGGCCAGGAACAGCGGATCGCCGCGACCGGCAACCAAACGGGCAGCCAGAGCAATAGCATCCAGCCCGGAACCGCACTGGCGGTCGACGGTGACGCCGGGGACGGTGACCGGCAGGCCTGCTTCGAGCGCCGCAAATCGTGCAAGGTTTCCGCCACCGCCCACCGCGTTGCCAATAATCACGTCGTCTACCTGGGCAGGGTTCGCCCCCGTGGCATCAACCAACGCCCGTAGGACGGGCGCCAGCAGTTCCGGTGCCCGGAGGTGCTTCAGTTGGCCATTCGCGCGGCAGATGGGCGTCCGTAGGGCAGCGATGATGACCGGTTGCCGCGACGGGTCGTCCGCGATATCGGAAGACGGCATGCTAGCCAAGTGGGACAGCCCGGGGGTCATGGTTCTTGATCCAGTCCAAGAGAACATTGCGGCTGATCTTGCCCCGGTCTGTCATGGGCAACTCGGAGAGGACGTAGTACTGGACCGGCCGCTTGTCCCTGGCCAGCAGGCCGTCCAACCCCGTCCGCAGTTGTGTGGCCGTAACCGCACCATACGCAGGGACGACGCCGGCAACTACCTTTTGCCCACGGATGTCATCAGGCGCACCTGCAGCAATTGCGGTGTCGATGCCCGGAACCGAAGCAAGGGCCAGTTCCACTTCATGGGGATAGACGTTCTTTCCGGCGGTGATGATCATGTCCGACTGGCGCCCCAGCATATTGAGGATGCCGTTCTTCACAAATCCCTGGTCCCCCACTGTGTACCAGCCATCGAGGCAACGAAGGGCGTGCCCGTCGTCTCCCCACAGGTACCCGTTGCTGACCATACCGCTCCGGACGCAGATGTTTCCGTGTTCACCGTCCGGAAGTGGCTGGCCGGCGTCGTCGAGAATCTTCAACTCAACACCGGGGAACGGTGAACCGATACCGGTTCCTCCGGCGTCGAGGGGCTGGTCCGCCGGGAGTTCCGTTCCGGAAACGAAACTGAGTTCGGAGGCGCCGTAATACTCGAAGATGGCGGCGTTCGGCGCCCAACGGCGTGCTGCTTCCAAGGTCCGCGCGTCCAGCTTGGAACCAGCACATATGATGCTTCGAACGCCCGAGGCATCCACGCCCCCAGCCAGCCCCCGCTCACTGAGCAACCTGAGCATGGTGGGCACCAACACCAAGCGGGTGATGCCATCGTGGCTGATGGCGGCGTGCGCATCTCCGACGTCGAAGGACTCCAACGTATGGAACGCCGCCCCGGCATAGAGACACTCCGACAACGCGTAGAGGTTCAGGCTCGCGGACAGGGGGCCGGGGGCTAATGTGCGGTCCTGACGGGTCAGCCCGAAGAACGCGATCGATGCATCGAAGGAGACTTGCCAGGAGCGGCGTGACCGTGTGAAGGCTTTGGGCATCGCCGTGGTTCCGGATGTCAGGCCCACCAGAAAAGTAGTGGTTGGGTCGCCGTCCACCAAGGTGCCTGCCGGCAGACCGGTGGGCTCTGCGCCGCCCGGCTTTTTCCGGCCAGTGGCCGGGGCATCCACCAAACGAAGGCTGACTTCGTCAATTAGTGCCTCGGGCCACTCAGGGTCCAGGACAGCGCACCGCCGTTCACCCGAAACGGCGGCGACGTAACGTTCAACGAAGTCCACGGAGTTCCGCTCGGCTAGGATGGTGGTGGCCTTGGCATCGCGGGCAAGCACAGAGGCGGCATCGCGCAGGTCAGCCCAAGTGCGCCGGGCGTTCCCCACAACGACAGCGGTGTCGTAGGGGTGCTCGTCGGCCCAGAGTTGGAGTTTGTTCAAGAATGGCATCGTGTCGATTTTACGGTAGCCTCGGGCATTCAACACTGAAAGTGACGTCTATTGTGGCTGTATGAGCTTCAATGACGGTGCACAACTTGACCCCTCCCAAGTGGAAGACCGACGTGGCGGCGGAATGGGCCGCGGAACCAAGATCGGTGGTGGGATAGGCGGCGGGATCGTCGTCATCATTCTTGCCTTACTGGGCTTCAACACGAACATCCTCGGAGACCTGTCAGGGACGGGAAGCCAGCCACCGGCCATCGACGCCGGTAGCTCCGGTACGGCACTGCAACAGTGTAAAACCGGGGCGGATGCCGATAAGAGGCTGGACTGTAGGATCACGGGAACCGTGAACAGCCTGAACGCCTTCTGGCCCGCCTACCTGGCTGACTACAACGTGAAGTATCCGCGGCCGAAGGCTGTCATCTTCAGCCAGGCCACCACCACGGGCTGCGGGCAGGCCACCACGGATGTCGGTCCGTTTTACTGCCCGGCCGACTCAACCGCGTATTTCGATCCTGGTTTCTTCGATGAACTGGTCACGCGATTCGGCTCCTCGGGCGGACCGCTCGCCCAAGAGTACGTTGTTGCCCACGAGTTTGGGCACCACGTTCAAAGCCTCATCGGCACTTTGGACAAGGCTCAGCAAGACCCGCAGGGACCGGCGTCAGGCAGCGTCCGCGTGGAACTCCAAGCCGATTGCTTCGCCGGGATTTGGGTTGAGCATGCCGCAACCCAGAAGGATCCGGCAACCGGGAAGCCTTTCTTGGATCCGGTGACCCAACAAGACGTGAAGGACGCACTGTCCGCCGCGTCCGCCGTGGGCGATGACCGTATCCAAAAGGCCGCAACCGGCAGGGTCTCCCCCGAGTCCTGGACCCACGGCTCCAGTGCACAACGGCAGAAGTGGTTCTATCAGGGCTACACCACCGGTGACATCAATAAATGCGACACCTTCGGTGTGGCAACGCCGTAGCCTACCGGGAGGCACAAAAATGGTTCCAGGCATCATGCCTGGAACCATTTTTTGTGAAGTAATCAGATGTTGAAGCCGAGGGCCCGCATCTGGTCCTTGCCGTCGTCGGTAATCCGCTCAGGACCCCAAGGCGGCATCCACACCCAATTCAGTCGCCACTCATCGACCACACCGTCCAACGATTTGCCCACTTGCTCTTCAAGCACATCGGTAAGGGGGCAAGCCGCCGTCGTCAGCGTCATGTCGATCAGGAGGGCACCATCCTCCTCGGAGTATTTCAGCCCGTAAAGAAGGCCCAAGTCCACAACATTGACCCCTAATTCAGGGTCAATCACGTCCTTGAGCGCTTCCTCGACATCCTCGAGGCTGGTGCGCGCGGCTTTGATTTCGGTCATAAGGGGATCCTAACTAGGCCTGCACAGCAGGGGCAACAGCTACGCCCGCACCCGGGGCGTAACGGTCGTAGCCCTCTTCTTCAAGGCGGTCCGCAAGCTCGGGGCCGCCCTCTTCAACAACCTTGCCGTCAACGAAAACGTGGACGAATTCCGGCTTGATGTAGCGCAAGATCCGGGTGTAGTGGGTGATGAGCAGAGTGCCCATGTTGCCCTCTGCATGTGCTCGGTTGACGCCTTCGGAAACGACCTTGAGCGCGTCGACGTCGAGGCCGGAGTCGGTCTCATCGAGGATGGCGAACTTGGGCTTGAAGAGCTCGAGCTGAAGGATCTCAACACGCTTCTTCTCGCCACCGGAGAAGCCTTCGTTGACGTTGCGCTGGGCAAAGTCGGCGTCAATGCGAAGCTGCTGCATGGCAGCTTTGACATCCTTGGTCCAGGTACGCAGTGCCGGCGCTTCGCCGTCGATGGCGGTCTTGGCGGTGCGCAGGAAGTTGGTCATTGTGACGCCGGGAACTTCCACCGGGTACTGCATGGCCAGGAAAACGCCTGCGCGGGCGCGCTGGTCGACGCTCATCGCGAGGACGTCTTCGCCGTCCAACGTGATGGTTCCGCTGGTGACGTTGTAACGGGGGTGTCCGGCGATGGTGGAGGCCAAGGTGGACTTGCCGGAGCCGTTGGGCCCCATGATGGCGTGGGTCTCGCCGGTCCTGATGGTCAGGCTGACGCCCTTCAGGATTTCCTTGGTGCCCTGCTCCGTCTCGATGCTGACGTGCAGATCCTTGATTTCAAGAGTAGACATGCTCTTCTTTCTTCCGTTCGTAAGTCTGGCGATACTGGGCGCTCAGTAGTGATCTACCGAAGCGCCGTTCACAACGTTGGTGACATCCACATAGACGTCGTCGCCATCAAGAGTGACGGCAAATACGGCGACGGGGTCATAGGCAGGGAGCTGGAGGGGTTGTCCGCTGCGCAGATCGAACTGTGAACCATGTCCCCAGCATTCGATGGCGCAGCCTTCAACTTCACCTTCGGACAATGAGATGTCCGCGTGCGAGCAAGTATCGGCGATCGCATGGATTTCACCCATGGAGTCCTTCACGATGGCTACGGGGTAGTCATCGATGAGAACTCGCAGCGCCTGCTTGACCTGGATGTCATTGGCGTTGCATACCAGCTCGCCCTTGGATTCTTCGCTCATTGTCCTTGTACCTGACTGTTTCAGTTGTCCGTCGCGGCGAGCTCGCGCTCTACGGCTGCGGTGAGGCGATCTTCGATGGCCGGAACCTTGATCTGCTGGATGATTTCGTTGAGGAAGCCACGGACCACCAAACGACGGGCAACCTTTTCGGGAATGCCGCGGGCCATCAGGTAGAACAGGTGCTCGTCGTCGAACCGGCCGGTGGCACTGGCATGGCCGGCGCCCTCGATCAGACCGGTTTCGATTTCGAGGTTGGGCACCGAGTCAGCGCGCGCGCCGTCGGTCAGCACCAGGTTCCGGTTGGCTTCGTAGGTGTCTGTGCCTTCGGCTTCCTTACGGATCAGGACGTCGCCTACCCACACAGTGTGCGCGTTGCGGCCTTGAAGGGCACCCTTGTAGAGAACGCGTGACTTGCAGTTGGCCACCGCGTGGTCAACGAAGAGCCGCTGCTCCAGGTGCTGCCCTGCATCAGCGAAGTACAGGCCAAACATTTCGACGTCGGCCCCCGGCGCAGTAAAGCGGGTGGACGGCGTGATGCGGACAAGGTCTCCACCCAAGCTCACCACGATGTGCTTGAGCTTGGCATCGCGGCCGATCTTGGCTTGCTGGGCCGATGCATGGACGGCATTGTCAGCCCATTCCTGCAAAGAAACAACCGTGAGTTCGGCACCGTCTTCGACGAGGATTTCAACGTTCTGCGAAAGCACAGCCGTGCCCTGGTGGTCCAGGACAACGACGGCCTTGGAGAAGCGCTCCGCCACGATCACAATGTGCTGAGCGGCCGGCGACTCGAGGGTACCGGTCACTAAGACAGTAACCTCGCCCTCAGCCTGCAACTCCGCGGGAATGGTGACCACGGTGGCTTCTGCGAAGTTTTCCCATGCGTTAGCGGAAACGCGGTCCTCCGGGATCGCTGCCTGCCCGATCCGCTTGTCATCCCGGCCAACGGTTTCAACGACGACGCCGGCCGGTGCCGTGACGCTGACAGCCGGAGCTGCGCCGTTGAGGACCTCGGTGTGGAGGCCCCGCAAGCGCTTCAGGGGTGTGAAGCGCCAGTCTTCCTCAAGGCCGTTCAGCGGCTTGAAGTCAGCCACTTTGTAGGAGGTGAGGCGGCCCGCACGGGAGCTGTCGGGTACGCCGACTCCGCCACCGTGCGAATGGCTCTTGGCGGAAGCGCCAGCGAGCGGACCAGCGGAAGGCTGCTCCGACGTCGTGCTGGTGTTGGTTCCGGTGTTTACGGGCGAAAGGTTCTCGCCTTCCTCGGTGAAGCCGTTGATGAACGGCTGGGCCGAGGGAGCGCCGATGCGCGCTTTTTCAGTAGTGATATCAGTCATTGTTAACCGACGGACCCTTCCATCTGCAGTTCGATCAAGCGGTTCAACTCAAGGGCGTATTCCATGGGAAGCTCACGGGCGATCGGCTCGATGAAGCCGCGCACGATCATGGCCATGGCCTCGTCCTCAGGCATGCCGCGGGACATCAGATAGAAGAGCTGCTCTTCGCTGACGCGGGAAACAGTCGCCTCGTGACCCATGACGACGTCATCCTCGCGGATATCGATGTAGGGATATGTGTCCGACCGGGAGATGGTGTCCACCAGGAGGGCGTCACAGCGCACGGTGTTGGCCGAGTGCTTGGCGCCTTCGCGGACCTGGACCAAACCACGGTAGGCCGCGCGGCCACCGCCGCGGGCCACGGACTTGGAAATGATGGAGCTCTTGGTGTTCGGCGCGATGTGCACCATCTTTGAACCCGTGTCCTGGTGCTGGCCCTCACCGGCGAAAGCGATGGACAAGGTCTCACCCTTGGCGTGTTCGCCCACCAGGTAGACGGCCGGGTACTTCATGGTCACCTTGGAACCGATGTTTCCATCGATCCACTCCATAGTGGCGCCCTCTTCGCAGATGGCGCGCTTGGTCACCAGGTTGTACACGTTGGTGGACCAGTTCTGGATGGTGGTGTAACGGACGCGGGCGCCCTTCTTCACAATGATTTCCACAACGGCCGAGTGCAAGGAGTCGGAGGTGTAGATCGGAGCCGTGCAGCCCTCGATGTAGTGAACGTAGGAGTCCTCATCAGCGATGATGAGGGTGCGTTCGAACTGGCCCATGTTTTCCGTATTAATACGGAAGTAGGCCTGCAGCGGGATGTCGACGTGGACGCCCTTGGGCACGTACACGAACGAGCCGCCGGACCAAACTGCCGTGTTCAAGGACGCGAACTTGTTGTCACCAACCGGAATGATGGTGCCGAAGTACTCCTGGAAGATCTCCGGGTGTTCCCTCAACGCGGTGTCGGTGTCCAGGAAGATGACGCCCTGGGCTTCGAGGTCCTCGCGGATCTGGTGGTAGACGACCTCCGATTCGTACTGCGCTGCGACACCCGAGACCAAGCGGCTGCGCTCAGCTTCCGGAATGCCAAGCTTCTCGTACGTGTTTCGGATGTCCTCCGGCAGGTCTTCCCACGTTGCTGCCTGCTTCTCGGTGGAACGCACGAAGTACTTGATGTTGTCGAAATCAATGCCGGAAAGGTCCGCGCCCCACGTGGGCATGGGCTTCCGGTCAAAGTACTTCAGGCCCTTAAGGCGCAAATCGAGCATCCACTCGGGCTCGCTCTTCTTCGAGGAGATGTCACGGACGACGTCCTCGTTGAGGCCACGCCGGGCATTTGCCCCGACGTCGTTCTTGTCCGCCCAACCGTACTCGTAGTTTCCGATACCGTGCAGCTCGGGATTCTTCTCCAGAATCTCCGAGATCACGGTGCCGTCAGCAATCGCTTGCGCTGCTGTTCCTTCAGCTATTTGACCCGTCATTACGGCCTTTCTTGCTGGTTGTTGGATTCCTGGTACGGGTTGCTGGGCTGCACGGCGGTGCCGAGGGGCACCCTGGCAGCCAAGCGCCCGGTAGGTATGTGGGTGGTGCACACGTGGCCGCCTTGGGCGAGCGTGGAGAGCCGGCGGACGTCTACTCCGACCAGCCGGGAAAACGCCTTGGTCTCAGCGTCACAGAACACCGGGAACTCAGCGGCCAGCTGCTGGATGGGACAGTGGCCCTGGCATAACTGGACGCTGGACAATGCTGCGGGCAGCGGGGCTTTGGCCTCTATGGAGTGGGCGGAGGCGACGTAGCCATCCCGGCTGAGCGCTTGGGACAACGCGTTGGCGCGGGATGTGATGTCCTCCCCTGCAGCCTCCACCTCCGGCGCGTAGCGCTGTTCCAGCTCCGCAAACCGCTCCTCGGCGTATTCCCGGACGGCTTCCGTACCGGCAATGTCCTGCAGCCGCCTGAGGGCCGAGCTGGCAATGTTCAGGTAGTCGTCACCGAGTTTGGACTGTCCCCGGGAACTGAGGACGTATCGCCTGGCCGGCCGACCGGCGCCCGAACCCGCCCGGGCCACCCGCTTGACCTCGATGACACCGCTGCGTTCAAGGTGATCGAGGTGGCGGCGGACAGCGGCCGGTGTAAATCCGAGAAGATCTCCGAGTTCAGCGGCGCTCACGGGGCCATTTTCAAGCACGGCACTCAGGACGCGGTCTTTGGTGCGTTCTTCCGCGTCCGGCAGCACGGGCGAAGACACAGCTGCCTCCGGTGCTGCAGCATGCCGCTTGGAGGGCATGGATAGTGGACTGCTCATGGAATACACAACATAATCATGTCGTAATTTGTTTCCGAGCTCCAGTAAGGCAAGACTGACCTTGCTCCGCGGGGAGCCTGTCCGCACAATGTGACCCTACTACTTCGCGTAGAATACTTTGGTGCGATCCCCCGAATCCCCTGTCCTCACCATTGACGGACTCATTAAGGATGTTGGACCCCTGGCCTCCCTTGACGGCAAAATGCTGCGGGTGGTCAGTGGGCTGTCCTTGGTGGCCGAGCGCGGCCAGGTGACAGCGCTTTTGGGAGCCAACGGCGCTGGCAAAACCACCACGCTTGAATGCGCCCAAGGCGTCCAAAAACGGACCGGTGGTTCCATTTCCCTTCTTGGTGCCGATCCTGACAGTGCTGGAGCTGAGCTCCGGTCCCGCGTTGGGGTCATGCTCCAGGACGGCGGCCTCCCGCCGTCGGCCCGTCCCATTCCCCTGCTGCGCCACGTGGCGGGAATGTACCAACGCCCAATGGACGTCGACGCCCTGGTTGACCGGCTCGGCATCTCCCAATTCAGCAAAACCAGTGTCCGCCGGCTCTCCGGTGGACAGAAGCAGCGGTTGGCCCTGGCCGCGGCCCTGGTAGGAAATCCCGAGATCCTGTTTCTCGACGAACCCAGCGCCGGTTTGGACCCGCAGTCGCGGCAGATGGTGTTTGACCTCATCGCCGAGCTTCGCGACGCAGGCATGGGCATCGTCCTCACCACCCATTTGATGGACGACGCCGAACGCCTCGCCGATTATGTCTACATCATCGACGGTGGACACAACGTTGCCGAGGGAACGGTGGCCGAGCTCCTGCAGCACGACCACTCCGCGGACACGGGCGTCACCGATCGCACGCTGTATTTCGACGCCGTAGCCGGTTTGGACTTCTCCACAGTGCTCAGGGCCGGCCTCGAGGTGGCCGAGTCCCGCCCGGGAAGCTACTCGCTGAAGGGCGTCCTGACGCCAACGGACCTGGCGACATTGATGGCATCGCTGGCCGAACGGGACATCATGCCCGCATCACTGCGCCTTGAGGCCCGCAGCCTCGAAGACGTGTTCCTGGACATTTCCGGAAGGGACCTCCGATGAGCAAGCTACTTTCGCCAAACGCCGGGCCAGCTTCACTCCTGCGAAGAATTCTCCAGCAAGGCCGATACGAAACCGTCACCATGCTGCGCAATGGCGAGCAGTTGATCCTGGCCATTGTCCTGCCCCTGATGGCGCTGGTAGGCCTTGCGGTGACGCCGCTGCTGGACGGACTGGGTGCCTCACGGGTTGACATCGCCACCCCCGGAATACTCGCGCTTTGCGCAATGTCCACAGCTTTCACGGGACAAGGCATCGCCACCGGATTTGATCGGCGCTATGGCGTCCTCCGTTTCCTGTCCACCACTCCGCTCGGCAGGGGCGGCCTCATTGCGGGCAAAATTCTTGCGGTCCTCGTGGTGCTCTTCCTGCAAGTTGTGATCGTGGGAAGCGTTGCAGGCATGCTGGGCTGGCACCCCCGCCTGGACGGCTGGCTTCCAGGTATGTGCGTGTTGGTGCTCGGCGCAGCCGCGTTCACCGCGCTGGGGTTGCTCGTTGCCGGAACTGTAAGACCCGAGGCAACACTCGCAATTACCAACCTTCTATGGATCCTTTTGGGGGCACTGGGCGGCATCGTGGTGCCCGCCGAACGGCTTCCACCCCTGACCCAGGACATTGTCCACTTCCTGCCGTCCGGGGCGTTAGGCCTGGCTCTCCGGGATTCCTTCCTCTCCGGCTCAGCACCCCTCTCCGCCGTACTCACCCTGCTGCTGTGGACGGTGCTTGCCGGCGCCGCAGCCATCCGCTGGTTCAAGTGGAACTAACGATTTCAGAATTGAGAAAACTGTGACCACGGCATCGCGATTCCCCAGAACCGTTCAGCGGCTAGCGTCCAAATTGCCCACGGAAGTCAATACTGCCGTCCGGCGCCTGGCCCTGCTGTCACTGATCGGACAAACCGTGCTTGTGGTGACAGGAGGGGCAGTGCGCCTCACGTCCTCAGGCTTGGGCTGCCCTACCTGGCCCCGTTGCACCAACAATTCCCTGGTCAACACACCTGAGATGGGTATCCACGGCTTCATCGAATTCGGCAACAGGCTGCTGACCTTCGCGCTGGCCGCCGTCGCCGTCTTCCTGTTGGTGTACTTGTGGAAGCTCCGCAAGGAGCGCAGGGACCTTTTCCTCCTCGCCCTTGGGCTCTTGGCCAGCATCCCTGCCCAAGCGATCATCGGCGGGATTACGGTGTTGTCCAACCTCAACCCCTGGGTGGTGGGCCTGCACTTCCTGGTGTCGATGGCCCTGGTGGTCATCTCTACGCTCCTGGTCAATCGGGCCTATGGACGGACGGGGCGGTTCAAAAACCGTTTGCTCGTTGATTTGCCCGGTGTGGCGCGGCCGGTCATGGTGGCCGTGGCTGTTTGTTCCGCCATAGCCGTGATGCTCGGCGTCATCGTGACTGGCGCCGGGCCGCATGCCGGGGACGCCAATGCGCCCCGCAATGACCTCGATTGGGACCTCGTGTCGCATCTGCATGCGATTCCCGCCTACCTCATTACCGCAGGAAGCCTTTTCGCGCTGTACTTCGTGCTTCGGCGCAAGATCACCGGCCCGTTCCGCACCGCGACATACCTGTTGCTCGCTGTCACGGTCCTGCAGGCCGTCATTGGCTTCACCCAGTACTACAACGGGATTCCGGCCCTGCTCGTGGGCACCCACATGCTGGGCGCTGCGCTCTTGATGATTGCGTCTACGAACGCTGCTGACCTCGCGACGCATAGCCCGCGCCGCTAGCCGCGGATCAACTGGGCGGGATCGGCCCGGGACGCCGCCACTGCGGGATAGGCCGCCGACAGCGTGCCGCTCAACAGGCCTGCGCCGATGCCCAGGAGGGTTGCGTACCCGGGAATCACCGGCGACGAGCCTTCAGCCGCCGCGGATCATCGTTGATTTTGCGGCTGAGTACTCTGCGGGCTTCGAAATGGGTGTTGTCGGAGTCCGACTAGGTGGCTTTAGCGGTTCGCGGCTGAGTCGTGCGGTTTCGTTGCAAGTGAACGAAAAGGCTCGACGCCGGAACTCGCTTGAGTACCGGCGTCGAGCCTTTATCTGGAAAGCTCTTGGACTGGCTAGCCGCCGATGATAGGGAACCCGATGAACGGGTCCACTGCCAAGGCAATGAACAGAAGTGTCAGGTAGCTGATGGAGCCGTGGAAAACCTTCATGGCGCCCTTGTTGGACATGTCGCCGCCCTGGGCCCTCTTGTACAGGGCGTGGCTTTCGTACAGGAACCATGCACCGGCCAAGACGGCCACGACGCTGTACACCCAGCCCGCGCCACCCACCGGGATCAACAACAGCGAGCAGGCAACCATGGCCCATGCATACAGGACCACCTGAACCGAGACCACTTTGGCGCCGGCGATCGCGCCAAGCATAGGCACGTTGGCGTTGCGGTAGTCCTCGCCGTAGCGCATGGACAAGGGCCAGTAATGCGGGGGCGTCCACAGGAAGATGACCATGAACAGAACGAAAGCCGGCCACTGAACGGTGTTGGTCACCGCGGCCCACGCAATCAGAACCGGGAAGCAACCTGCGGCGCCGCCCCACACGATGTTCTGGGCAGTGCGGCGCTTGAGGATCATCGTGTAGATGACCACGTAGAAAACAATCGCAGCGAGGCCAAGCCATGCGGACAGCGGATTGGCGCCGAACCACAAGATGGCGATCGATGCGGCCCCCAAGACCCAGGCGAACACCAGCGCTTCGCGGGGGGTGACCTCACCCGTGACGAGCGGGCGCTTCTCCGTGCGGTGCATCAGTTTGTCGATGTCGCGGTCGATGTAGCAGTTGAAAACACCGGCACTTCCAGCGGCGAAAGCACCACCGACCAGTGTCGCGAGGATCAGGCCGATGGAAGGGAACCCGCGCTGGGCGAAAATCATGGTGGGGAGGGTGCTGACCAGGAGCAGCTCAATGACGCGCGGTTTCGTGAGAGCCAGATACGCCTTGAACTTGCGGGACATTCCCATGCCTCCCCGGGCCGGGGACGCGTTAAGGGGCGTATCGGTTGTGCTCACAGCGGCAGTCACTCTGTTCTATGCTCTGGGGTTCTCACAGCGGCAGTCCCTGAAATGCGGGCGCATGAACCGCTGGCGGCCTTCAGATATCATACCGTGGCTGCAGGTGCACCGATGTCCCCGGAAAACCGTGAATGTTTCCGAAACTTCACTTCCCGCGAGCGAGCCATGTGATTCATATAAGGCAAATTTCTGTCCAGTACGTGGGATTCCAGACTGCCGTGGCCTATTTGGGGCTAAGCTGTGAGCAGATCAGACACACGTCGACTGTCCGGGAAACCGTATTCTCGGATGTCCGTGCGTCTGGATGAGAGATCAACGTTTCAATGGTGAACGGCTGGTAGAAACATTGCAGCGGGCGCCATCCTGAGCTTCCTGCGCGCCGTGTCCTCAACTTGCCGTCAGCACAGAAAGGGGCTCGGTTTTCGTGCCACATTTGGAAGAGCAACAACTGTCATGGACGGATCTGGACCAGAAGGCAGTTGACACCATTCGCGTGTTGGCCGCCGATGCCGTGGAGAAGGTCGGTAACGGCCACCCCGGAACGGCAATGAGTTTGGCTCCGGCAGCATACCTGCTGTTCCAGAAGCTGATGCGTCATGACCCGAAGAACCCGGACTGGCTGGGGCGGGACCGTTTTGTCCTGTCCCCCGGCCACACCTCCCTCACGCTTTACATCCAGCTGTTCCTCTCCGGTTACGGTTTGGAACTGAAGGACCTTGAAGCTCTCCGCACGTGGGGCTCGCTGACCCCGGGCCATCCCGAGTACAAGCACACTGCCGGTGTGGAAATCACCACCGGCCCGTTGGGCCAGGGCCTGGCCACGGCTGTTGGCTTCGCCTACTCCCAGCGCCGCCAGCGTGGCCTGTTCGACGCCGACGCTCCCGCCGGCGAGTCGCCGTTCGACCACACCATCTGGGTCATCGCCTCCGACGGGGACATGCAAGAGGGCATCACCTCCGAGGCTTCCTCGCTGGCCGGGCACCAGGAGCTGGGCAACCTCGTGGTGGTTTACGACGAGAACCACATCTCCATCGAGGACGACACCGATATCGCGTTCACCGAGGACGTCCTCAAGCGCTACGAAGCCTATGGCTGGCACACCCAGCGCGTGGACTGGACCAAGACCGGCCATTACGTCGAAGACGTCCAGGAGCTCTACTCCGCTTTGCAGGCGGCCAAGGCAGAGACCACCAAGCCCTCCATCATTTCCTTGCGGACCATCATTGGCTACCCGGCTCCCAAAAAGCAGAACACGGGCAAGATCCATGGCTCCGCCCTTGGCGCCGAGGAAGTCGCAGCACTGAAGACCGCCCTCGGCTTCGACCCGGAGAAGTCCTTCGATGTGGACCCCGAAGTCCTTTCCCACACGCGTAAGGTCTTGGACCGCGGCGCCGAGGCCCGCGCGGCCTGGCAGGAGTCATTCGAAGCATGGCAGTCCTCCAACCCGGACGGTGCCTCGTTGCTCGAGCGTGTGGAGGCCAAGAAGCTTCCGGTCGGTATCGACGCAGCACTGCCCGTCTTCGAAGCCGGCAAGGAGGTCTCCACGCGTGTAGCCTCCGGCAAGGTGCTCAACGCCATTGCACCGTTGCTGCCCGAGCTCTGGGGCGGTTCGGCTGACCTTGCCGAGTCCAACAACACCACTATCGAGGGCTCGCCGTCGTTCATCCCCGACTCGCGCTCCACCGCAGCCTGGAAGGGAAACCCCTACGGCCGCGTACTGCACTTCGGTATTCGCGAGCACGCGGCTGCGGCAATCGTGAACGGCATCTCCCTCCACGGCCGCACCCGGGCTTTCTCCGGTACGTTCCTGATCTTCTCCGATTACCAGCGGCCGGCGATCCGCCTCGGCGCGCTGATGGGTGTACCGTCCTTGTACGTCTGGACACACGACTCCATCGGTTTGGGCGAAGACGGACCCACCCACCAGCCAGTGGAGCAGCTTGCATCGCTGCGCGCCGTTCCTGGCCTGGACGTGGTCCGTCCTGGAGACGCGAATGAGGTCTCAGCAGCGTGGAAGGTCATGCTCGAGAACCATGAGAACCCTGCCGGCATCGTGCTCACGCGCCAGAACATCCCCACCTACGCCCGTGGCGAGGGCGTTGCCGACGGCGACAGCTTCGGCACCGCGGCAGGCGTTGCGAAGGGCGGCTACGTCCTTGCTGAAGCCTCGAAAGACGGCGCAACTGTCCAGGCTGAGGTCATCCTGATCGGTACCGGCTCGGAAGTGCAGCTTGCTGTCCAGGCCCGGGAGGCACTCCAAGCTGAAGGCATCCCAACCCGCGTTGTGTCCATGCCCTGTGTCGAATGGTTCAAGAGGCAGGATGACGCCTACCGCGAGTCGGTGCTCCCGGCAGCTGTGAAGGCCAGGGTTTCGGTGGAAGCCGGCCTGGCACTGGGCTGGAGGGAATTCGTTGGAGATTCGGGCCGTTCCATTTCATTGGAGCACTTCGGTGCATCGGCTGACTACAAGCGGCTTTTCCAGGAATTCGGCATTACCGCCGACGCCGTTGCTGCCGCTGCCAAAGACTCCCTCTCCGGCTTGACGGCCTGAGACCCCCAAAAAGGAGAAACACATGACTACCACTCCCACACAGAAGCTCTCCGACGCCGGCGTTTCGATCTGGCTTGACGATCTCTCCCGTGGTCGCCTCGACACCGGCACACTCCAGAAACTCATCGATGAGAAGAACGTGGTGGGTGTAACCACCAACCCGTCCATCTTCCACGCAGCCATCACCACTGGCACCGACTACGACGACACCATCGCCAAGAAGGCTGCGGCCGGTGCCAGCGTTGAGGACACGATCTTTGAGATCACCACCACGGACGTTGCTGACGCCTGCGATCTTTTCGCCCCGGTCGCGGCTGCCACGAACGGCGTCGATGGACGCGTGTCCATTGAGGTGGACCCCCGCCTGGCGTGGGACACGGCCGGAACCATCACCGAGGCCAAGAAGCTGCACGCACGGGTTAACAAGGACAACGTCCACATCAAGATCCCTGCCACCCTTGAGGGCCTTGAAGCAATCACCGCCACCCTGGCCGAGGGCATCAGCGTGAACGTGACCCTGATCTTCTCCCTGGAGCGCTACCGCGCGGTTATCAACGCTTTCCAGACCGGTCTCGAGAAGGCCAAGGAAAACGGCCACGACCTCGCCAAGATCCACTCCGTGGCTTCTTTCTTTGTCTCCCGGGTCGACACCGAAATCGACAAGCGGCTGGACGCTATCGGCACTGATGAAGCCAAGGCTTTGAAGGGCAAAGCCGGCGTTGCGAACGCGCGCCTGGCCTACCAGGTCTACGAGGAACTCTTCTCCACGGAGCGGTGGGCGGTACTGGCCGAGGCCGGCGCCCTCCCCCAGCGCCCGCTGTGGGCCTCCACCGGTGTGAAAGACCCCGCCTACCCGGACACTCTCTACGTGACGCAGCTTGTGGCTGCCGGCGTTGTCAACACCATGCCTGAGAAGACCTTGGACGCGACGTTCGATCACGGCGAAGTCACTGGTGACACGATTACCGGCACCTATGATGAGGCCAACGAGACACTCAATGCCCTCGAAACGCTCGGCGTCTCCTACAACGACGTCGTCAAGCTGCTCGAGACCGAGGGCCTCGATAAGTTCGTCGGCGCATGGAAGGAACTCCTCGCCGACGTCGAAGGTGCACTGGTCAACGCACGGAAGGCTTCCTAACCCACTATGAGCACAATCAGCTACGACGCCAGCGGTGCCGCCCAGCAGGCCATCGCCCAGCACATCGACGGCCTGGTCGAAGACAGGATTGCTACCCGGATTTTTGCCAAGGACCACACCCTGTGGGGTCCTGACGCGGAATCCGAGTCAGCAATTCGACTCGGCTGGGTGGAAGCTCCCACCGTGTCCCAGTCTTTGGTTGACGGAATCGTGGAACTTCGTGATGCCCTCCGCGCCGAGGGAGTCTCCCGCATTGTCCTGTGCGGCATGGGAGGCTCTTCACTGGCTCCGGAGGTCATTGCCGGTACCGCCGGCGTCGAGCTGACTGTCCTGGACAGCACGGATCCTGAACAGGTCAGTGCTGCTGTGGCGGACCGATTGGCGGAAACGGCCATTGTCGTTTCGTCCAAGTCCGGCTCCACGGTTGAAACCGACTCCCAGCGGCGGGTCTTCGAGAAAGCGTTCAACGACGCCGGGATCGATGCCAAGAGCCGGATCGTCATTGTCACCGATCCAGGGTCTCCCTTGGACAAAGCCTCCCGCGAGGCAGGCTACCGTGCGGTGTTCAACGCTGACCCTCATGTCGGCGGCCGCTTCTCGGCACTCACCGCATTCGGCCTCGTGCCCTGCGGACTGGCCGGTGTGGATATTCAGGCGTTCCTGGACGAGGCTGAGGAAGCTGCGGAGATCCTCAATGAGGATTCGGCAGACAACATCGGTCTCGCCTTGGGCAGTGCACTCGGCGGGACCACGCCGCTGCGCAACAAGATCGTCATCGCCGAGGACGGCTCCGGAATCGTTGGATTCGCTGATTGGGCAGAACAGCTTATAGCTGAGTCCACGGGCAAGCTCGGCACCGGCCTGCTCCCGGTAGTCGCCGGTCCGGACTCGCCTGAAGCCCTCGGCGGCGCCTCGGATGTCTTGGTGGTGCGACTCGTGGGCGCGGAAGCCGACGTCGAACTTCGCGAGAATGAAGTAGCGATCGCTGGTGGACTGGCGTCGCAGATGTTCCTCTGGGAATTCGCAACTGCGGTTGCCGGTCGCCTTCTGGCCATCAATCCCTTCGATCAGCCCGACGTCGAGGCTGCGAAGGTAGCCGCCCGCGGCTTGCTGGACGCACGCCCCGAGCCGACTCCGGCTGCCTTCACCGATGGTGCCGTGGAAGTTCGCGGAGGTGACTGGCTCGGTTCCGCATCGACGGTGTCCGGGGCGGTGCAGGCGCTCCTTGGACAACTGGGTTCCGACGGCTATCTCAGTGTTCAGGCCTACCTTGACCGTATTTCCCACGCGCCGCTTGCCGGGATCCGCGATGAGCTCGCGGCTGTGACGGGACGTCCGGTGACGTTTGGTTGGGGCCCCAGGTTCCTCCACTCCACTGGGCAGTTCCACAAGGGGGGGCCCGCCATCGGCGTCTTCCTGCAGGTCACCGCGGCCTCGTCCAAGGATCTCGAGATCCCGGAGCGTCCGTTTACCTTCGGGCAGCTCATTGCGGCCCAGGCCTCTGGTGATGCCCAAGTCCTGGAGGGTCATGGCCGCCCCGTCCTGCGGCTGCACCTCACTGAGCGTGCCGCTGGCGTGGCCCAACTCCAGGAAGTCGTCGCTGCTCTGGCCGGCCAGGCCAGCGAAATCGGAAGCTAAGGCTTAGAACCAAACATGCCAGAATCTGAAAACGGCCGGAAGAACACTCCCCCACGCAATCCTCTCCGGGACCCGCGGGACCGGCGCCTGAACCGCATTGCGGGGCCTTCGTCCTTGGTGTTCTTTGGAGTCACCGGGGACCTTGCCCGTAAAAAACTGATGCCCGCGGTGTATGACCTCGCCAACCGTGGCCTCCTGCCGCCAAGCTTCGCTTTGGTGGGGTTTGGCAGGCGCGATTGGGACAACGCTGATTTCGCCGCCGAGGTTAAAGAGAACGTCAAGGCCAACGCCAGGACAAAGTTCGACGACGGCGTCTGGGAGCAGCTTGCTTCCGGTATCCGCTTCGTCCAAGGCGAGTTCGACGACGACGACGCTTTCGAGCGCTTGGGCGACGTTCTGGACGAGCTGGACGAGACGCGCGGAACCCGGGGCAACCATGGCTTCTACCTGTCCATCCCGCCCAAGGCGTTCGAGCAAGTCTGCCGTCAGCTCTCCAAACACGGGCTGGCCGAAGGCAAGCCCGGGCAGTGGCGCCGCGTGGTGATTGAGAAGCCGTTCGGGCACGACCTCGAGTCCGCCCGGCAGCTGAACGACATCGTCGAATCGGTGTTCCCGGCCGATGCCGTGTTCCGGATCGATCACTACCTGGGCAAGGAAACAGTCCAGAACATCCTGGCCCTGCGCTTCGCGAACCAGTTGTTCGAACCACTGTGGAATGCCAACTACGTGGACCACGTCCAGATCACCATGGCCGAGGACATTGGCACCGGTGGCCGCGCAGGTTATTACGACGGCGTCGGCGCGGCACGTGACGTGATCCAGAACCACTTGCTGCAGTTGCTGGCCTTGACGGCGATGGAAGAGCCCATCTCTTTCAACGCCAGTGACCTGAGGGCTGAGAAGGAAAAGGTTCTTGCAGCTGTGAAGCTCCCTGATGATCTGTCCACGCACTCAGCACGTGGTCAGTTCACTGGTGGCTGGCAGGGCGGTGAGGAAGTCCTCGGCTACTTGGACGAGGACGGAATCCCGGCCGACTCCAAGACGGAGACCTACGCGGCCATCCGCGTGGACATCAACACCCGCCGCTGGAACGGCGTCCCGTTCTACCTTCGTGCCGGCAAGCGACTGGGCCGCCGCGTCACGGAAATCGCCGTGGTGTTCAAACGGGCACCTAACCTCTTGTTCCGTGACCACGGGGAAGACGACTTCGGTCAGAACGCAGTGGTCATCCGTGTGCAGCCGGATGAGGGCGCCACCATCCGCTTCGGTTCCAAGGTCCCGGGTACGCAGATGGAGGTCCGTGACGTGACCATGGACTTCGGTTACGGCCATTCCTTCACCGAATCCAGCCCGGAAGCCTACGAACGGCTCATCCTTGATGTTCTCCTGGGAGAACCACCGCTGTTTCCACGGCATCAGGAAGTGGAACTGTCCTGGAAGATCCTCGATCCGTTCGAGGAATACTGGGCGGGCCTGGATGAACAACCACAACCCTACGCACCCGGCAGTTGGGGTCCGGCCTCGGCCGATGCCCTGCTGGCCCGCGACGGACGAACCTGGAGAAGGCCATGATCGTAGATCTACCGGACACCACCACTTCCAAGATCTCCAAGAAGATCCAGTCCTTGCGTGAACAGGGCGGTGTGATAGCCCTCGGCCGTGTCCTGACACTGGTGGTGGTCACCAAGTCCGGGCTGGAAGAGGAAGCCATCGAGGCCGCCAACGAGGCCAGCCGTGAGCACCCCTGCCGGATCATCGTGCTCGCCGACGCCGGTACCGAAGGTCCGGATCGCCTCGATGCACAAATCCGGGTAGGCGGAGACGCGGGCGCCTCGGAAGTCATCGTCTTGCGAGGCCACGGACATATGGCACACGAAAGTGAATCACTCGTCTCTGCCTTGCTGCTGCCCGACGCGCCGATCGTTGCTTGGTGGCCTCACGGCGCCCCGGAAAACGCCTGCGAAACGTCCATTGGACGCATCGCACACCGGCGGATCACCGACTCCGCCAACGAACCCGACCCACGCCTGGCGTTGGAGAACATCCGGGCCACCTACAAGGCAGGAGACACCGACCTCGCGTGGACCCGCCTGACCAACTGGCGGATGCAACTCGCGGCCGTCTTCGACCAGGTCGACGGCGATCCCGTCTCCGCCGTCGCCGTGGAGGGCGCCTCCGACTCTCCCAGCACGCTTCTGCTCGCAGCGTGGCTTAGCTTGGCGCTACAAGCCCCCGTGACCATCGTGGCCGACCCAGCCGGCACCGGCATCCGCAGGGTGCGCCTAACCCGTGCCAGCGGCGACGTGCAACTCTTCCGCCCCGGCCTGTCCGTGGCGGAACTGACGCAGCCGGGACAGCCCGCGCAAAGGATCACCCTTCCACGCCGCAGCCTCAAAGACTGCCTCGCAGAAGAACTCCGCAGGCTCGACCCCGACGAAGTCTTCGGCGAAGTGATTACCATGGGACTGCCACTTACCAGCCAGAGGAGAGTCCAGACCAGTGCACGCTGAGCCAAGAGTAAGCATCCACCCAGACTCCAAGGTCCTCATGGCCGCCATCGCCGCGCGGCTGATCACCAAGCTGGTGGATGTCCAAGACAAGCATGGGGAGGCGACCGTTGTCCTCACCGGCGGAACCGTCGGCATCGGCACGCTCAAAGCTGTAGCAGACTCTCCGGCAGCACCCGCGGTGGATTGGTCCAAGGTTAATTTCTGGTGGGGAGATGAACGATTTGTCGCCGCTGACAGTGAAGACAGGAACACCTACCAGGCCCATCAGGCGCTGTTGGCGCACCTGCAGGTAGACCCGGACCGCGTGCACCAGCCCGGTTCAACAGATGATTTCGGGACCGCGGAGGAGGCCGCTGCCGCATATGCTGCCGACCTGAAGGCCGCAGCGGAAGCAGAGCATGCAGCGGACATGTCCGATAATCGGCCGGACGCCCCGAGCGAGCTCCCTCGCTTCGATGTGCTGCTCCTCGGTGTAGGCCCGGACGCGCACGTTGCCTCGCTCTTCCCGGAGCAGGCAGGCATCCGGGAGAAGAATCGGATGGTTGTCGGGGTGGAGAACTCACCCAAGCCGCCGCCGTCGCGCATTTCCCTGACACTCCCCGCCATCAACACCGCGCAGGAAATCTGGATGGTCGTTGCCGGGGAGGACAAGGCCGGCGCTGTTGGCTTGGCGCTTGCCGGCGCCAACCCCGTCCAGGTTCCGGCAGCAGGTCCCGTGGGTCGCACAAGGACCCTGTGGCTCATCGACGAGAATGCTGCGTCCCGTGTCCCCCAGCAGTTGGTCCGCAAGGATCCGGCTGGCGCCTAAGCAAAATGCGACGCTCCAGCCACGACGCCCTGGCGTCGGGCTGGAGCGTCGTTGTTTAAACAATTTGCGGCATGAAAAAGGGAGGCTCCCGAAGGAACCTCCCCTGACCCGAGTGGTTAGGAGGTACCGCCCGAGGAGAAGCGCATGATCAAACCAAGTCCGATGATTACAACACCCCACGTGATACCAAGGATGATGGTGAAGCGATTCAGGTTTCGCTCGGCCACACCGGACGAACTCAACCCCGAACTCATGCCGCCACCGAACATGTCGGACAAACCGCCGCCACGCCCCTTGTGCAGGAGGATGAGCAACGTCAGCAGAAGGCTGGTGATACCCAGCAGGATCTGCAGAATGACTTGAAGAACGTCCACGACGGCCTTTCGAAGAAGCGGAAAACGGGAGCCGGACTAGTCCGTGACGAGGTGGCTCTCGAACCTGACAATGTTAGCAAACTCAGCGGCGTCAAGGCTGGCGCCACCCACAAGCAATCCATCCACGTCACTTTCCGCCATGATTGCGGCCGCGTTGTTTGCCTTGACGGAACCGCCGTACAGCAAGCGGGTCTTGGCAGCGACGCTCTCATCGAAAAGCTTGGCGAGCTCGGCACGGAGGGCGTTGCACATCTCCTGTGCGTCCTCAGGACCGGCGACTTCCCCGGTTCCGATGGCCCACACGGGCTCGTAGGCAACCACCAGCTCCGACGCCTGCTCGGCTGTGAGGCCATCCACGCCGGCACGCAACTGGGCCAAGGTGTGCTCTACGTGTGTACCCGCCTGGCGGACTTCCAGCCCCTCCCCAACACACAGGACCGGGACGACGTCGTGGCGGAATGCGGCTTTGACCTTGGCGTTCAGGACCTCGTCGGTCTCATTGTGGATGGTGCGGCGCTCACTGTGGCCCACGAGGACGTAAGAGCAACCCAGCTTGCCAAGGAACTGCCCCGAGATGTCTCCGGTATAGGCTCCCGAGTCGAACTGGGAAAGGTCCTGGCCTCCGTAAACAACGTCCAGCTCATCGCCCTGCACCAGGGTCTGCACCCCTCGGAGATCGGTGAAGGGAGGGAATACGGCGACTTCAACGCGGTTGTAGTCATGCTTGGCGTCTGACAACGTCCAAGCGAGCTTTTGCAGCAACGTGATGCCTTGGACGTGGTCCATGTTCATCTTCCAGTTGCCGGCGATGAACGGCTTACGGACAAATGCGCCGTTGGCAGAGGTAGTCACATGAGCTCCAATGAATGCGTTTTGAGGGGTGTGCACAGCCGGCAGGACGCGAAGGCATCCTGCCGGCCAATAGATTGCTAGCGGTCCAGGACGCTGAGCCCGGGAAGTTCCTTGCCTTCAAGGTATTCCAAGCTGGCGCCACCGCCTGTTGAGATGTGGCCGAACTGGGAGTCTTCGAAGCCGAGGGTCCTCACGGCAGCGGCGGAGTCGCCACCGCCGACAACGGTGAAGGCTTCCGTCTCGGTCAAGGCCTGTGCAATGGCACGCGTACCGTTTGCGAAGGCCTCGAACTCGAACACGCCCATGGGCCCGTTCCAGAACACAGTCTTGGCCCCGGCGATCTGTGCCGCAAATGCGGACGTGGATTCGGGACCAATGTCCAGGCCAATGCCCGAGGCGCCGAAGGCGCTGTCCTCGATAGCATCGGCCTTGACGACCTCGTGATCCGCGCTGGCGGAAAAGGCGCTGGCGACTACCACATCCGTCGGGATCACGAAAGACGTTCCGGCTGCAGAGGCGCGTTCGAGGTAGTCCTGGACCACCGGGATCTGGTCTTGTTCCAAGAGGCTGCCTGCTACCTTGTGGCCTGCTGCGGCCAAGAAGGTGAACAGCATGCCGCCACCCACCAAAATGGTGTCTGCCTTGCCAAGGAGGTTGTCGATAACGGCCAGCTTGTCGGAGACCTTGGAACCGCCAAGAACCACAACGTAGGGACGCTGGGTGTCGGTGGTGAGCTTCCTGAGGACTTCCACTTCGGTGTGCACGAGATCGCCCTGGTAGGACGGCAACCGGGTCGCGACGTCGTAGACACTGGCGTGCTTGCGGTGAACGGCACCGAATGCGTCGTCCACGAATGCACCGTTGTCTCCGGTGAGGGCCACGAGTTCGTCCGCGAAGGCGCCCCGCTCGGCGTCGTCCTTGCTAGTTTCCCGGGGGTCGAAGCGCACGTTCTCAAGGACGAGCACCTCCCCATCCTGCAGGAGGGCGGCGTGCTCCTTGGCGGATTCTCCGACCGTATCCGCGGCGAGGTGCACCGTGAAGTCGGCGAGTTCAGCGAGGCGGGTCACAGCGGGCTTCAGCGAGTACTTGTCCTCAGGGGAGCCCTTGGGGCGTCCGAGGTGGGCGGTTACGAGCACACGGGCACCGGCGTCCGAGAGCTTCTTAAGGACCGGGAGGGACGCCTTGATGCGGCCGTCATCGGTCACTGTAGAGCCGTCGAGCGGCACGTTCAGGTCACTTCTGACCAGAACGTACCGCCCGCGGACACCTTCAGCGATGAGTTCGTTGAGGGTGTGAGATGTCATGTGTCTACCCTAGCCCAGCTTGGCTGCGACGAGCTCCGTGAGGTCTACGAGGCGGTTGGAGTAACCCCACTCGTTGTCGTACCAGGAGACGACCTTGACCTGGTTGCCGATGACCTTGGTCAGGCCCGAGTCGAAGATGGAGGAAGCGGGGTCACCAACGATATCGGACGACACGATCGGTGCATCCGTGTAGCTCAGGATGCCGGCGAACTGCTCCGACTCCGAGGCTGCCTTCAGGGCAGCGTTCACTTCCTCAACGGAAACTTCGCGGGACACCGTGACCGTGAGGTCGGTGGCCGAACCGGTCGGGACCGGTACCCGGATGGCATAACCGTCCAGCTTGCCCTTGAGCTCCGGGAGAACCAGGCCGATGGCCTTGGCGGCACCGGTAGAGGTGGGAACCATGTTGATTGCTGCGGCGCGGGCGCGGCGGAGGTCGCCGTGCGGACCGTCCTGCAGGTTCTGGTCAGCGGTGTAAGCGTGAATGGTGGTCATCAAGCCACGCTCGATGCCAAAGGCGTCGTTGACTACCTTGGCCAGCGGGCCCAAGCAGTTGGTGGTGCAGGACGCATTGGAAATGATGTGGTGGGCTGCGGGGTCATAGAGCTCGTGGTTGACGCCCATGACGATGGTGATGTCTTCGCCACTGGCGGGGGCGGAGATCAGGACCTTTTTGGCGCCGGCGTCGATGTGCTTCTGCGCAGCAGCGGCCTTCGTGAAGAAGCCGGTGGACTCGATAACGATGTCCACACCCAGCTCGCCCCAAGGGAGGTTGGCGGGATCGCGCTCAGCGAGAACCTTGATGGACTTGCCGTCTACAACCAGGTTTCCGTCCGTAACTTCCACCGTCTGGGCCAAGCGGCCACCGACGGAGTCGTACTTGAGGAGGTGGGCGAGGGTCTCAGGGCTGGTGAGGTCGTTGACGGCGACGATCTCAAGGTCTGCGCCCTGGGCCAGCGCTGCGCGGAAGTAGTTACGGCCGATGCGGCCGAAGCCGTTGATACCAATTCGGGTGGTCACTATGTGTCAATCTCCTTGGTGCTCTTGCAAGCACGCCTAGTGAGTCGGATAAACATTTCCAACTAACAGACCCCGCACGTCTTTGGGCAGAGGTGATTATCAGATCGGAGGGCGACCAGCCACATTGCTGAAGGCTAACCGCCTTCCGTGATCCATCTTACGTTTAACCAAGCCTGCCCCCGCAACTGCGGGGGCAGGCTTTTCAGCATTCGGTCCAAATTCGCGCAAATAGTGACTTTTGTTACATCTGCGTGAATGCGGCCTCACCAGCTACAGAACGATGAGGCCCGTGGCGTTGGTGCGGGCAGCCTCGAAGCGCTTGGCGACGTCGGCCCAGTTGGCGATGTTCCAGAAAGCCTTGACGTAATCTGCCTTGACGTTGACGTAGTCCAGGTAGAAGGCGTGCTCCCACATGTCGAGCATGAGCAACGGAGTGGTGCCCACTGCAACATTGCCCTGCTGATCGTAAAGCTGTTCGATGACCAGGTTGCCGCCAATGGGTTCGTATGCCAGGAAGGCCCAGCCGGACCCCTGCAGCGCCAGCGCCGCAGCGCTGAACTGTGCGCGGAATGCGTCGAAGGAGCCAAAGGCGTCATCGATAGCAGCTGCGAGCTCGCCTTCCGGCTTGTCCCCGCCGTCCGGGGAGATGTTGTTCCAGAAGACCGTGTGGTTGATGTGTCCACCGGTGTGGAAGGCAAGGTCCTTGGACAGACGGTTGATGTTCGCGAAGTCACCCTTGTCGCGGGCTTCTGCGAGCTGGGCAAGTGCATTGTTGGCGCCTGCAACGTAGGCAGCGTGGTGCTTGCTGTGGTGCAGCTCCATGATCCTTGCCGAGATGTTCGGCTCAAGTGCTGCGTAATCGTAGCCAAGTTCCGGCAGAACGTACTCTGTCACGAAATCCTCCAATGTTGTGGACCGAAGTCCGGGTTGGTAACTCTCGTTGTGTTCATCCAACCGGCGAACCGGCAGGAAACCCTGGGGAAGAAACCTTCTCCGCCGCCAACGGGGACAACCGACCGCGGCGTCGCAGTATTTCCTCCGCACCTCTCCGATTCTATGGGTGGGGTCTACTCGTCCATCATTTCCGGAGTCACATTTGCCTCCGTGCCCGGGATGCCAAGATCAATTGCTCTCTTGTCTGCCATGGCCAACAGCCTCCGGATCCGGCCGGCGATGGCGTCCTTGGTCATCGGCGGATCGGCGAGCCGTCCCAATTCGTCCAAGCTCGCCTGCTTGTGGGCCACCCGCAATTCTCCGGCGTACTTGAGGTGGTCCGGAACGTCGTCGCCCAAAATCTCAAGGGCCCGGTCCACCCTGGCGCCCGCTGCAACAGCCGCTTGGGCAGAGCGGCGCAAGTTGGCGTCGTCGAAATTGGCAAGGCGGTTGGCAGTGGCCCGGACTTCCTTACGCATCCGACGCTCTTCCCAAACCATCAGCGCGTCATGGGCGCCCATCCGTGTCAGGAGGGTTGCGATCGTGTCACCGTCACGGATCACAACGCGGTCCACGCCGCGCACTTCCCGTGCCTTGGCCTGGATGCCGAGCCGCCGCGCAGCCCCTACCAAAGCGAGAGCCGATTCAGGACCAGGACACGTGACTTCCAAGGAGGAGGAACGTCCCGGTTCCGTGAGGGAGCCGTGGGCCAGGAACGCACCGCGCCAAACGGCCTCTGCATCGGCCGCCGAACCGTTAACCACCACGGACGGCAGCCCGCGTACCGGGCGCCCGCGTCCATCCAGGAGCCCTGTCTGGCGTGCCAACGCCTCGCCATCACGCACCACCCGGACCACGTAGCGGCTACCCCGCCGCAGTCCGCCCCCTGAGACAACAATGATTTCGCTCTGGTGGCCGTAAACCTCGGCGATGGCCGCCCGGAGGCGGCGGGCGGTGGAAGCCAGGTCGACTTCGGCCTCGATCACGATGCGCCCCGAAATGATATGCAATCCGCCCGCAAACCGCAGCATTGCCGAAACCTCAGCCTTTCGGACCGAGGATTTTTTGATGTCCAGCCGGGACAGTTCGTCCTTGACCGACGCAGTAAGTGCCATCGCGTGTTCCTAACTGTTCCCAAAAATATCGTGGTACGCCGCTGCCAACAGCAGTGGATCATGGACGGGGCGGCGCCTCGACGCCCCTACTCTACCCAACACCACCTCGGCACCGATCATCCCGGCGGCCTTCTCGAAAGCCTTGAGATCCTGGATTGCGGCAGGATCAGCCAGGACGACGTCGACGCTGAACTCCGGTGCATACCGGCGTAAAACGTCCAAATGATCCGCCGCAGTCATGCCGGATGTCTCTTTGGTTTCGACGTCGAGGTTCATGGTCAAGCACCGCTTGGCCGCGGTGTCACCGAGTGCCTGCCGGAGTTCGGGCAGAAGGAGGTGCGGAAGCACCGACGTATACCACGAACCCGGTCCCAGGATCACCCAGTCCGCCAATTCGATGGCCGTCAAAGCCTCCGTGCAGGCAGGCGCGTCCTCTGGAAGCAGCCGCACGTCCTCCAGCTTTCCGGCGACCGCACACTTGGCCTGGCCGCGGACCAGCTGAAGCTCGTGCCGCCCATCGCCCAAGTCCACCCGGGCGTGCCCCTCAATAGTCAGGGGCACGCTGGACATCGGAAGAACCTGACCGCGCGCACCCAACAGGGCGCCGGCCCACTTGAGGCCCGCCACGGCATCGCCCAAGAGCTCCCAGAGCGTAACAATGAGCAAGTTGCCCATCGCGTGGTGATCCAACGATCCGCCCTTGGCAGAGCCTGTGTCGAACCGGTGCTGCATCACGTCCCGCCACGTCCGGCCCCAGTCGGTGTCGTCACAGAGCGCACTCAGCGCCATCCGCAGGTCCCCCGGCGGCAGGACGCCGTACTCGTCCCGCAAGCGGCCGGAAGAGCCGCCGTCGTCCGCTACTGTGACGATGGCCGTCAATTCGGAAGTCAACAACCGGAGGGCAGACAAGGAGGCAGCCAGTCCGTGGCCGCCGCCCAAGGCGACCACCGAGGGACTCTTCTTCTGCTGGCTGCCGGGCACGCCCTTCGGAGGGATAAGCGGCAGCGGCCCGGTCAGGACACCCACTACTCGCGTCCCAGGTCGCGGTGCGCGGTGGTCACCGTCACGCGCGGAAATTGGGCGAGCCGTTTGGACAGTTCGACGGCGACCGCCACGGAACGGTGTTTGCCGCCGGTACAACCGATGGCCAAGGTGGCGTAATGCTTGTTTTCCTGGCGGTAGCCGTCAAGGACGGGCTCCAGCGCCTGCACGTAGCGGTCCACGAATTCCTGGACACCGTCAGCACCCAGAACGTACGCGCTGACATCGGCATCCAGCCCTGTGTGCGGTCGAAGCTGCGGAACCCAGTGCGGATTAGGGATAAAACGTGCGTCCGCCACAAAGTTCGCATCCACCGGCAAGCCGTACTTAAAGCCGAAGCTCATGACGTTCAACCGCAGCGTCACCGGCCCCGTGTCGCTGAAGAGCTCCGTGATGGCTGTGGCAAGTCCATGGACGTTGAAGTCCGACGTGTCCAAGACGACGTCCGCATGCTCGCGCAGTTCGCGGAGGACTTCGCGCTCCACTCCGATGCCATCGAGAATCCGGCCTCCGCCCTGCAGCGGGTGCGGCCGCCGGCCCTGTTCGAACCGGCGCACCAAGACTTCGTCGTTGGCGTCGAGGAACAGGACACGGAAGGAGACTCCGCTGGCGCTCAAGGCGCCCAACGCGGTTTGGATATCGGTGAAGAGATCCTTGCTCCGGACGTCGACCACGACGGCGAGCTTGGGAATCGACTTTGGCGCATGGGAAACGATCTCTGCCAACGTCCCCAGCATCTGCGGGGGCAGGTTGTCCACCACGTACCAGCCATGGTCCTCCAGGGCGTCAGAGGCGGTGCTTCGTCCTGCCCCGGACATCCCGGTCACCACCAAAAGCTGTGCCTCCGGCGGCTTCACTGGTGTGAGGTCCTCCTGCTCGGCACCGAATCCGGCCGTTGCCTCATCCATCAGTTGTCCCCGTTTCATCGGAAGTGATCGTTTGCAGCTTGTACCGCCTTCTGACATGGCATGACGCCCTGGCCTGTGGTCTCCACTGGCCAGGTTCTTACCCTAGCTAAGATTTCTTACCCTAGCTAAGATTCGAGGATTTCGCCGGTGGTCATGTTGACCGCTGGAACGACATTGTCGGCTTCGCCGCTGGATCCAAGGTGCTCGAGGACTGCAGCGGCCAAGGTAGGCCCGATGCCTTTCGCGGAGGTGAGCTCGGCAACGGACGCTGCTTTGATCTTTTTGAGGGACCCAAATTGGGCAATCAACGCCTTGCGTTTCGCTTCGCCGAGCCCCGGCACACCGTCCAAAGCCGACACCGTCATGGCCTTGCCACGCTTTTGCCGGTGGAACGTGATGGCGAAGCGGTGGGCCTCATCCCGGATGCGCTGGAGTAAATACAGTCCCTGGGACGTCCGCGGCAAAATGACGGGGAAATCGCTGTTGGGCAGCCAGACCTCTTCGAGCCGTTTGGCGAGGCCCACCAGGTACACGTCGTCGATCCCCAGCTCGGCAAGGGCACGGGCTGCGGCGTTTACCTGGGGTTGGCCACCGTCCACCACCACGAGGTTGGGCGGATAGGCAAACTTGGCCTTCGGCGCGGGCATGGAGGGGTCCGACGTCGAAACTTCCGTAGCGCTCTTGGCGCCTGCCCGCGTGGGATTCACGATCTCGCCGGACACGACCGGAACTTGTGCGGCCTTGTCAGTCAAGTAGTGCCTGAACCGACGCGTCAGTACGTCGTGCATTGCCGCGGTGTCATCTGAAGCCGCCGGCCCTGTGATGGAGAACTTTCGGTAATCCGACTTTTTGGGCAGCCCGTCCTCCACCACCACCATGGACGCCACCACATTGGTTCCTTGGACGTGCGAGATGTCGTAGCACTCGATCCTCAACAACGGAACAGGCAGCTCCAGAGCTTCCTGCAGTTCCTGCAGAGCCACCGAACGCACGGTGATGTCACCGGCGCGGCGCGTCTTGTGCAATTTCAATGCCTGCTCGGCGTTGTCTCTCACGGTTGACATCAAAGCGGCCTTATCCCCGCGTTGGGGTACCCGAATGTCCACTTTGGCACCCCGCAACCCGCCAAGCCACTCCATCAATTCCTCATGGTTGCTCGGGTTTTCAGGCACCAGGACTTCCCGGGGGAGACGGCCTTGGACTTCGCTGTCTTCCCCATATACCTGCTGCAGCAAGTGCTCGATGAGTTCCGGCGTCGTGACATCCTCTACCTTCTCCACCACCCAGCCCCGTTGGCCACGGACCCGTCCACCTCGGACATGGAAAACTTGGACAGAGGCTTCAAGTTCGTCTTCATGCAAAGCGAAGATGTCGGCGTCCGTATCCTCGGCAAGAACCACGGCGTTCCGTTCGAAGACCTTTCGCAGGGCGATGATGTCATCCCGGAGGCCGGCAGCGCGTTCGTAGTCGAGCTCCGCGACCGCTGCGGCCATGTCCTTCTCCAGCCGGCTGATGAAGCGCTTGGCCTCACCGCCCATGAAGGAGCAAAAGTCCTCCGCAAGGTCGCGGTGCTCTTCGGGAGTTACCCGGCCAACGCAAGGAGCAGAGCATTTGTCGATATACCCCAGCAAGCACGGGCGTCCACTGGCGTTCGCCCGCTTGAAAACCCCTGCGCTGCAGCTGCGGACGGGGAAGACCCGCAGCAGCGTGTCCATGGTTTCGCGGATGGCTCCGGCGGTATAGGGACCGAAATACTTGGTGCCCTTCTTCCGCTCACCGCGCATGACCTGTACCCGAGGGAACTTCTCCCCCATGGTGACGGCGAGGTACGGATACGTCTTGTCATCCCGGAAAACCACGTTGAAGCGGGGCTTGAACTCTTTGATCCAGGTGTATTCCAGCTGGAGTGATTCGAGCTCACTGCCTACCACCGTCCACTCAACACTGCTGGCAGCGTGGACCATGGCGTGGGTCTTAGGCAGAAGACCGGCGGGGTTGGCGAAGTATGAGTTCAGCCGTGACCGAAGGTTCTTGGCCTTTCCCACATAGATGACCCGACCGTGGGGATCGCGGAACCTGTAGACGCCTGGAGTGGTGGGAATTTCCCCCGTTTGGGGTCGGTAACTTGCTGGATCTGCCACGGTTCCAGTCTAGTAGTCCCCGGCGAGGGGCATTAGTCGACCGTTTTGCTCTGGTTGTAGCTCGTGGACCTATCCTGTCCGCTGAGCGAGGCGATGGCGTCCATGATCTTGTCCGTCACTTCGCGCCTGGCCGGCAACGAGTGGTCCGGACCGGTCTTCTCGAAGTACAGCGGTTCGCCAACTTTCATGGTGAAGTGCTGCGGGCGGACGGCGTTCTTCCCCGCAGGCTGGAGCTTCTCGGTGCCGATAAGGCCTACCGGAATGACGGGCGCTCCCGTGGTCAGGGCGAGCCAACCGACGCCGGTGCGCCCGCGGTAAAGGATTCCGTCGCGAGACCGGGTGCCCTCGGGGTAGATACCGATCCCTTTCCCGGACTCCAGAATATCCAGGAGCGTCTTCAACGCCTGCACGCTCGCGGCCTGCTCACCACGTTCAACGGGAATGGACCCGACCGCCTCGAAGAAGGACTTCATGACGGCGCCCTTAATGCCCTTGGTGGTGAAGTACTCGGCCTTGGCAAAGAAGGCAACAGGGCGCGGCATGAGAGCCTGCACGATCACACTGTCCAAAAACGACAGGTGGTTGGGTGCGACGATGAACGGACCTTCTTGGGGGACGTTCTCCAGTCCGATGACAGTGGGGCGGCAGGTGGAGGAGACCAATCCGCGGGTGGTCCACCGAATCGCATCAAAGACTGCCATCGTTGTGCACCTCGCTCAAGGCCGCCACTCGGACAGCGTCCAATTCTTCGATGGCTCGCCGCAGTTCCAGCGCCGTGTCGACGACGGCGACCGCTCCGGCTTCCACAAGTTCACCATCGGGGGCGAACCCCCAGCTCACACCGATGCAATCCAAGCCGTTCGCCATCGCTCCTGCGACGTCCTGGTGCCGGTCCCCCACCATCACAGCTGTTTGGGGGTTGAGGCCCGCCAATGCTGCGGCAACTATCTCGACCTTGCCTGGCGCCGAATTGGCGGCCACGGACTCGTCATCCGCGGCGCCTTGGATTGTCACGAAGAAGCGGGCAATTCCGTGGTGCTCCAGGACGAGCCGGGCCAGTGCTTGTGGCTTTTGGGTGGCTACGGCCACCGGACGTCCAGCGCGTGCAAAGGACGCAAGGAGGTCGTATACCCCGGGGTACAGCGTGCTCTGGGGTATTCCGTACTGCCTGTAGTGGACCCGATAGCGCGCGATGATCTCATCCACTAATTCGACGGGCACATTGGCCAGATGGAGCAAGGAATCGCTCAGTTTCGGTCCCACCATGGAATTCAAAACGGATTGCTGCGGAACCGGTAGGCCCAGCTCTTCGAGGGCCGCCGCTATTCCTCCCGTAATACCGCCGGCTGGATCGACGAGGGTGCCGTCCAGATCGAATATTACGGGCACCATTGTTTGAGTCACCGGCTTAGTTTCTCACGAGTAGCGGCATGCTTGAAACTCGCATGCCGCTACCGGAATACTTCGGTCTCCGCAGATATTCCTTTGGCGAAAAACAGGGGCAGCGTTTTGTTCTTATCCCAGAATTTCGGCCAAGAACGCAGCCGTGTGGCTATCTGCTGACTTTGCTACTTGTTCCGGGGTGCCGGTTGCGACAATTTTGCCACCGCCCGAACCGCCGTTAGGTCCCAGATCCACGATCCAGTCGGCGGACTTGATCACGTCCAGGTTGTGTTCAATGGTGATGACCGTGTTGCCCTTGTCCACCAAGCCTTGGAGAACCATCAGCAACTTCCGGATGTCCTCAAAGTGCAGGCCGGTTGTGGGCTCATCCAAAACGTAGATGCTGCGACCATTGGAGCGCTTCTGAAGTTCCGCAGCGAGCTTGACGCGCTGCGCCTCGCCGCCGGAGAGGGTGGTAGCGGGCTGCCCAAGCCGGACGTAACCCAGGCCCACGTCCACCAACGTCTTCAAGTGCCGGGCAATCGGAGTGAACGCTGCAAAGAACTCAGCGCCTTCTTCGATGGGCATGTTGAGGACGTCCGCAATGGTCTTCCCCTTGTAATGAACCTCAAGGGTCTCCCGGTTGTACCGGGCCCCGTGGCACACTTCACAGGGGACGTAGACATCGGGGAGGAAGTTCATCTCGATCTTCAGCGTGCCGTCGCCCGAACAGGCCTCACAGCGTCCGCCCTTGACGTTGAAGGAGAAGCGACCGGGCAAGTATCCCCGGACCTTCGCCTCTGTGGTCTCAGCAAACAGTTTGCGGATGTTGTCAAAGACTCCCGTGTACGTGGCCGGGTTGGACCGTGGGGTACGTCCAATGGGGCTTTGGTCGACGTGCACTACTTTGTCCAGGTGTTCGAGGCCGGCAACGCTCCGGTGGCGGCCCGCTACCTGCTTGGCACCGTTGAGCTTATTGGCGAGAACCTTGTACAGGATTTCATTGACCAACGTGGACTTACCGGAGCCACTGACTCCTGTCACGGCGGTGAAGAGCCCCAGCGGGAACGTGGCATCAACGTTGTCGAGGTTGTTCTCCTTGGCCCCGATCACCTTCAACTCACGCTTTTTGTCGTATTTGCGACGCTTGGCGGGAATCTCGATTCGACGCCGGCCGGACAGGTAGTCACCCGTCAAGGACTCTGTGTTGGCCAGGAGGTCCTTGTAGGTGCCTGAGTGCACTACTTGACCGCCGTGCTCACCGGCGCCGGGGCCAATGTCAACGATCCAGTCTGCCTCGTGGATGGTGTCTTCATCGTGCTCGACAACAATCAGCGTATTGCCGAGGTCCCGGAGCCTGGTCAAGGTTTCGATCAGCCGACGGTTGTCGCGCTGGTGTAGCCCGATGGACGGTTCGTCCAGGACGTAGAGGACACCCACAAGCCCAGACCCGATCTGGGTAGCCAGGCGGATGCGCTGTGCCTCACCGCCGGACAAGGTTCCCGAGGCCCGTTCAAGGTTCAGGTACTCCAATCCGACGTCGAGAAGAAACGTAAGCCGCGCTTGAATTTCCTTCAGGACTTGGTTGGCAATCTGGGCCTCCCTGTCCGTAAGTGTCAAGCCGCCCAGGAAAGCCGCGCAATCCCGCATAGGCAATGCAGCGACCTCAGCGATGGACTTGCCGTTGATGAGCACTGACAACGACGCCGGGTTGAGGCGCGCGCCGTTGCATGCGGGGCACGGTACCTGCCGCATGTATTCTTCGTAGCGGTCCCGGGCCCAGTCCGAATCGGTTTCGCCGTGCTTCCTGTGCACGTACTGGATGGCGCCTTCGAATCCGGTGCTGTATTTACGTTCGCGGCCAAAACGGTTCTTGTACTGGACAACAACCTTGTGGTCCTTGCCGTGAAGAACCGTGTTCCGCACATCCTTGGAGAGCTTCTCCCACGGGGTCTTCATGGAAAAGCCGAGCTCGTGGGACAGCCCTTCCAGGAGCCTGGTCCAGTATTCGGTGGTGGCTGTTCCGAGCGCCCATGGCGCAATGGCGCCCTCCCCGAGTGAAAGCTCAGGGTTGGGGATAATCAGTTCCTCGTCCACTTCCAGCTTGGTCCCGATGCCACTGCACGCCGAACAAGCGCCGAAGGGATTGTTGAATGAGAAGGAGCGGGGCTCGATTTCGTCAATGGCCAAAGGGTGTTCGTTAGGGCACGCCAGGTTTTCCGAGAAGGCCCTGATACGGGCGGGGTCATCGGCGTCGACATCAACGAATTCAACCAGGACGCGGCCTTCTGCCAGGCCCAGTGCTGTTTCCACGGAATCCGTGAGCCGCTGGCTGATTCCCTCCTTGACCACCAAGCGGTCCACCACAACCTCGATGGTGTGCTTGAACTGCTTTCCGAGCTTGGGAGCATCATTGAGTTGGATAAGCTCCCCATCCACGCGGGCGCGGGAGTACCCCTTGGCCGTTAGCTCCTTGAAGAGCTCAACGAATTCGCCCTTGCGCCCACGAACTACGGGCGCCAGCACCTGGAAACGCGTGCCCGTCTCCAGTTCCAGAAGTTGATCGACGATCTGCTGCGGAGTTTGCTTGCTGATGGGCTCGCCACACACGGGGCAGTGCGGGCGGCCGACGCGGGCCCAGAGCAACCGCATGTAGTCGTAGATCTCCGTGATGGTTCCCACCGTGGAGCGGGGGTTCTTGCTCGTTGACTTCTGGTCGATCGACACAGCGGGCGACAGGCCTTCGATGAAATCGACGTCCGGTTTGTCTACCTGGCCCAGGAACTGGCGCGCGTAGGCGGACAGGGACTCGACGTACCGGCGCTGCCCTTCAGCAAAGATCGTGTCGAACGCCAAGGAAGATTTACCTGAACCGGAGAGGCCCGTAAACACGATCATGGCGTCCCGGGGCAGATCCAGATCCACATTGCGCAGGTTGTGTTCCCGAGCACCCTTGACCACCAGGCGGGACAGGTCCGGCCGGGAGGGCTTGGTTTCGGCAACAACGGAAACGCTGGTGAGGGATTCGAGGGCTGTATCGTCAGCTAAGGCTTTGGGCACCTACCAATGCTAATCGAAAACTTCTTCGAATTTCCATGTCGTTCCTCACACGCTACTGGCGGGTACGGGTCCGCATCGGCCGGGATCAGTCCGCATCGTAGGCCGCAGCCAGGAGTTGGACCGCTTCGGCAAAGGAGGCACCTTGGGCTTTGGACGCCGCAGCGTATTCAGCGGCAACACTTGCCAGCGCACCCCAACGGTCATCCCTCGGGCACACGATGGTTCCATTGCGGCCCCGGGTAGCGACGACGCCGGCAGCCTCCAATTCCTTGTAGGCGCGGGCAACCGTATGCGGCGCCACGTCCAACGCGCCGGCGAGGTTCCGCACCGGAGGCAGTTTGGCGCCGACGGCAAGCACCCCGGAGTCAACCAGCTCGATAATGCGAAGCCTCAGTTGGTCAAAGAGGGCGACTGCACTGCTGGAGTTTGGCCGCCACGTACCCGGGAAATCGTCCGCCGGGCTCATCGCGGGACCCGGGCAAGCCTTGACGCGGACCCGCCCTGCGGCGGCACGAAACTACCTTCATCCATGCCAAGAATTAGACCAGCGACGGCGGCCCGGGACAAGACGGCGGTCTGGAACAAGGGTCTACCACCCGACATGCTCATGAGCCCTTACGGGCCACTGCGAAGATGCGCCGGAACGGGAACACCGTTCCGTGCGCTGTGGCCGGGTACGCATCCCGGAGCAGCTCTGAGTATTCCTGTTCGAACTCTGCGGCTTCCTCCCCCGTCAAGGCAGCGAGGACAGGCCGCAGCCCAGTCCCCCGCACCCATTCAAGGACGGGGTTCTCCCCGGGCAACAGTTGCTGGTAGGTGGTTTCCCAAGCGTCAGCCTCGCATCCGGCGTCGAGCATGATGCCAAGGTAATCGGACGGGGCGGCAACAGCGCCATCGTGCCTCAGCACCCCACCCAAGCGTGTTCGCCATCGGGCGGACTCGGCGAGCCGCCGCATCAAGACATGCGATGGGGAGGTGAAATTGCCCGGCACCTGAAGGGCGAACCAAGCGCCTGGCTTCAGCGCCTGCAACCAGTCCGCCAGCATCTTTTCGTGTCCCGGCACCCACTGGAGCGCGGCGTTGGTCACCACCACGTCGGTCTCGGCATCGGGCTCCCACTCCGAGATATCACCCAGGTGAAACTCCATGTAGCGGGTCACGGCCGCATCGGCCCGGGCCTTGGTAAGCATCTCCTCCGAGGAATCCACCCCTACAATCCGGGCGTCCGGCCAGCGAGCAGCCAAAATGGCAGTCAGGTGGCCGGTACCGCATCCGAGGTCCACCACCGTGTGCGGCCGGTCCGCCCCTACCCGGGCAAGGAGGTCATGGAACGGCCGGTCCCGATGATCGCCGAACTGCCTGTAAACGGCCGGATCCCATTTCACGAAAAGCCCCTCGCTCACCCATCACTCTTGGGCTGAGCCTAAACCGTGCGGGCACTAAGCTGGAAACCAATGAAACTTCTTGAGCAGCTTCCCGGTTCCGCCGATGCCGATTCCCTTGGGCCCGACGAGATATACACGCGTTTTGTGGAATGGACCGAAAGCCGGGGGCTGCAGCTTTACCCTGCCCAGGACGAGGCCATCATGGAGCTTGCCTCAGGTGCCAACGTCATCCTCGCCACCCCCACCGGCTCGGGTAAATCCCTGGTAGCTATCGCCGCCCACTTCGAAGCAATGTCCCGCGGCCGTCGCAGCTACTACACCGCACCGATCAAGGCATTGGTGTCGGAAAAGTTCTTTGCCCTGTGTGAGATTTTTGGGGCGGAAAACGTTGGCATGATTACGGGAGACTCAGGGGTTAACCAAGACGCGCCCATCATCTGTTGCACGGCCGAGATCCTGGCCAATATTGCCTTGCGCGAGGGCGCTGCAGCGGAACTGGGCGCTGTGATCATGGATGAATTCCATTTCTACTCTGATCCGCAGCGCGGCTGGGCGTGGCAAGTACCGCTGCTGGAACTGCCGCAGGCCCAATTCCTGTTAATGTCCGCCACCCTCGGGGACGTATCCCGGTTCGAAGCAGGACTGTCCGAGCTCACGGGGCGCGCAACAACTACTGTCAGCTCAGCTGAACGACCCATTCCGCTCCATTACTACTACCACCTGACCCCGGTCCACGAGACGTTGGAAGAACTTCTCGCCACCAAGCAGGTGCCGGTCTATGTGGTGCATTTCAGTCAGGCCGAAGCGATCGAGCGCGCCCAGAACCTGATGAGCATCAATATGTGCAGCCGGGACGAAAAGGACCGGATCGCCGAGCTCATCGCGGGTTTCCGCTTCGCCGCCGGGTTCGGCAAGACCCTCAACAGGCTGGTCCGGCACGGCATAGGCGTGCATCACGCCGGCATGCTGCCGAAGTACCGGCGCTTGGTGGAACAGCTTGCACAGGCCGGCCTCCTGAAAGTGATTTGCGGTACCGACACTTTGGGTGTGGGCATCAACGTCCCCATCCGAACCGTGCTGCTCACGGCATTGAGCAAGTACGACGGCGTACGCACCCGGGTGCTCAACTCCCGTGAGTTCCACCAAATTGCCGGCCGTGCCGGCAGGGCGGGTTACGACACCGCGGGCACGGTGGTGGTGCAGGCGCCGGAGCACGTGGTGGAAAACACCAAAGCCATGGCCAAGGCCACTGCCAAGTTCGGCGATGACCAGAAGAAGCTCCGGCAAGTGGTCAAGAAGAAGCCGCCAGAGGGCTTTGTGTCCTGGGGCGAACCTACGTTTAAGAGACTGGTGGAGTCCGTCCCGGATCCCCTCACCTCCAGCTTCTCCGTTTCCCACGCCATGCTGCTGAACGTCATGGAACGGCCCGGAGACCCCTTCCACGCAGCGCGCCGCTTGCTCACTGAAAACCATGAAAGCCGTCCGGCCCAGTTGAAGCTGATGAAGAAGGCACTCGGAATCTACCGGGAACTCCTGGCCGCGGGGGTAGTGGAACGCATCCCGGACGATGAGCGCGACGCCGAGGGCCGGTCTGTGCGGCTGACAGTGCACCTGCAAGCAAACTTCGCCCTCAACCAGCCCCTTTCGCCTTTCGCTTTGGCCGCGCTCGAGCTCTTGGACCCGGAGTCGCCGTCGTATGCCCTTGACGTTGTTTCGGTCATCGAATCCACACTGGAAAAGCCACGTCAGATACTCTCGGCCCAGCAGAAGAAAGCACGCGGCGAGGCCGTGGCGGCAATGAAGGCCGAGGGTATGGAGTACGACCAACGCATGGCCCTGCTGGACGAGGTCACCTACCCGATGCCCTTGGCGGAGATACTCGGCGAGGCGTTCGAGGTCTACCGGAAAGCCGCGCCTTGGGTGGGAGACTTCGAGCTGGCACCGAAATCGATCATCCGGGATATGTACGAGCGCGCCATGAACTTCGGCGAGTTTGTCCAGTTTTACGGTCTGGCCCGCTCCGAGGGCATCGTGTTGCGATACCTCGCTGACGGCTACCGCGCCCTCAGGCAGACCGTCCCCCAAGACTTGCTCCGCGAGGACCTTGAGGACCTTATTGCATGGCTGGGTGAACTGGTGCGCCAAGTGGACTCCAGCCTGTTGGACGAATGGGAAGAGCTCACTTCCGGCCTCACCCCTACTCCGCACGATGCTCCGCCGCCGCTGCCGCCGTCCCTGACGTCCAATGCCCGGGCATTCCGGGTGATGGTCAGGAACGAAATGTTCCGCAGGGTGGAGCTCTTCGCGGACGAGGATTCGGTCGCCTTGGGTGAACTGGATGCCGAGGCCGGCTGGGACGCCGAGCGTTGGGAAGAAGTCCTGGACGACTATTTCGACGAACACGACGACATTGGCACCGGTCCCGATGCCCGGGGGCCCGGGCTCCTGATCATCACCGAAGAACCCGGCATCTGGAAGGTCCGCCAAATCTTCGACGACCCAGCCCACAACCATGACTGGGGAATCTCCGCGGAAATCGACCTGGCTGCCTCCGATGAAACCGGAACGGCAGCAGTCCGCGTCACGGACGTGAACAGGCTCTAGGACCAGAGCTGTGGCTTCAGTTCCGGACCTCACCGCCAGTCTCCGCCAGTTGGCTGCCCTTGATGGGCAGCCACCGGCGCCGGTTGCAGGTCCGCGACGCTGGTGGGATGGACCGCTCGACGTCGAAGGTCTTGCCTTGGGTGCCGTGCAGGCCACCGCAACCGCACTGGACGCCCTGACCGGCGCGGCGGAAAGGTACACGGTCTCGTCCTCTGCGGCCTCGGCTGCCTTCAATTCGCTGGCACACCTGCGAGTTGACGGGCGAGAGCCACAGAGCTTTGGACCCATGTCAGGATTCCGGCAAACCTTAGACGGCTGGATCCGGCTCCATGCCAATTACCCGCACCACGCCGCCGCCTTGATGGCCGCAGTTGGTGCCTCGGACCCTGAAGGTGTGGTGCGCGCCCTGCTGTCCCAGGCAGCGGTGGATGCAGAGCACGCCATTGTGGCGGCCGGTGGTGTAGCCGCTGCTGTACGGACACGCAGGGAATGGCTCATGAGCCCGATGTACCAAGCGGCACGCTCCGGGCCCTGGATCAGTTTCATCCCTCCACCGAAATCCGGGGAGCATCGCCCGTCGTCGTGGCTTCCGTCAACAGACCCCATGACACCGCTGGCGCACCTCAAAGTCTTGGACTTGACCCGGGTCATCGCCGGCCCCACGGCTACCCGCGTCCTTGCTGCATTGGGCGCAGACGTCCTCCGCATCGATCCCCCCTCCATCCCTGAACTGCCTGATGCGTTCATTGATTCAGGATTCAACAAGCGCAGCACGGTGGCTGACTTCCGCGACGATCGCGTTGTGGAACGGGTGCAGGCACTTGCGGCCTCTGCCGACGTCGTGGTGAGCGGATATCGCGATGGCGCATTGCAGCGTTTCGGATTGGACCCGGACTCCCTGATGTCCCGGAACCACGGAACCGTGGTTGCGACATTGAGCGCCTGGGGCCGTGGTGGCCCATGGGACGGACGCCGTGGTTTTGACAGCCTGGTGCAGGCGGCCTGCGGAATCGCGGCCCAGTACGGAACGGAAGCTAAAAACGGCTGGAGGCCCGGAGCGCTGCCCGTCCAAGCCCTTGACCACGCCACGGGCTACGGCTTGGCCGCTGCGGTGCTGGCTCTGTTGGCGGAAAGGCTCGTCACTGGGGTGGGGGGCGCTGCTCGACTGTCGTTGGCGCGCACAGCCGAGGAACTCTATCGCCTGACACCGGCCAATTGTTCCGTCCCGGCTGAAAGTATGCCGGAGCCGGAGTACCACTTCCTGGATAGCCACTACGGCCGTCTACGCTTCGTCGGGCCTCCCCTTCTTGTCGACGGCGTCCAGCTCGCCTTCACTAAACCGCCGGTCAGCTACGGTTCGTCCGCGCTTGCTTGGTGGTGAGTTGCGCCGGCTTGCCCTTCGGCTTGCCCTAGTAAGCTCGGTGCATGAGTGTAATCCGTCCTGCAACCGTTGAAGACATCCCCGCGATCCTGCGCATGATCCATGATCTGGCGATCTATGAAAAGGAACCGGACGCGGTAAAAAACACCCCTGCCATGCTCACGGATGCACTTTTCGGTGAGAACCCCCGGGTGTATGCCACCATGGCCGAGAACTCGGCCGGGACCGTTCAGGGCTTCGCCCTGTGGTTCCTGAATTACTCCACCTGGGAGGGAGTTCACGGCATCTACCTCGAGGACCTCTATGTGGAGCCGGATGCGCGAGGGGAAGGACACGGCAAGGCCCTGCTCCAGCACTTGGCCGCCACCGCCGTCGAACGCGGTTATGCACGCGTCGAGTGGAGCGTACTTAAGTGGAACGAGCCTTCCATCAACTTCTACAAGAACCTCGGCGCGTACTCCATGGATGAGTGGTCCACTTTCCGGCTGACCGGTGAAGCGCTGGCATCCTACGGCGCGTCCGCGGCCCAGACCTCCGCGGCCCTCGCTCGTGGCTGAAGGCCAACTGACCGAAGAGCAGGTGGTTGAAGGTCACCTGATCCGGGGCCGCCACGAATTCCGTGGTCTCCGCACGGTCGAGCACTACTTCACGGTGCCGTTGGTACACGCACCTGCCAGCAATGGCCGGCCGGACAACGACGGCGAGACCATCACCGTGTTCGCGCGCGAATATTCATCCACGCAGCACACTCCGGAAGAGGCCGAAAACCTGCCGTGGTTGTTGTTTCTCCAAGGAGGCCCGGGCGGACGCGGGAACAGGGTTACGTCCCTGTCCGGCTGGATGAAAGCGGCGGCCAAAGAGTTCCGTATCCTGATGCTGGACCAGCGTGGAACTGGCCTGTCCACTCCGGTGGAGTACCAGTCGCTAAGACTGCGCGGGAACGCCGCGGCGCAAGCGGAATACCTGACGCATTTTCGTGCTGACTCGATCGTGGCGGACGCCGAGCACATAAGGCGCACGCTGGGCTCGGCGCCTTGGTCGGTGTTGGGGCAGAGCTTCGGCGGATTTTGCGCCCTAACGTATCTGTCTTTCGCACCCGGTGGTTTACGGGAAGTTCTCATCACCGGCGGCCTTGCTCCCCTGCACGGCGCTGCTGATCGTGTGTACCAAGCAACCTTTCGCAGGGTAGCGGCCAGGAATTCCGAGTACTTTTCCTGGTACCCCGAGGACCGTGACGAGGTCAACCGCACCATGTGCCATCTTCGGGACGTCCCGGAATACCTGGCCAGCGGCGAGCGGTTGACCCCCGAGCGATTCCAAATGGTGGGCTCATTCCTGGGCGGCAACGCCCGGGTTGATGCATTGCATTACCTGCTGGAAGACGCTTTCATCACCACACCGGAAGGGCCTCGGCTGTCCGAGGCATTTCTGGAACAAGTCCGGGGGCTGGTCAGCCGAGCGGCAAATCCGCTCTACGCCGTTATGCACGAGTCTATTTATGGGCAAGGCCAGGCCACTAGCTGGGCGGCCTGGCGGGTGCTGGAGGAGTTCGGGGAATTCCAGCCCGATGCGGAGTCACCACTACTAACCGGCGAGATGGTGTATCCGTGGTACTTCGAGCAGGATCCGGCCTTGGTTCCCTTCCGCGAGGTTGCTGCATTGCTGGCCGAAAAGGACGACTGGGGCCCGCTGTACGACCGTCGTCAACTGGCCGCGAACACCGTCCCGGTTGCGGCGGCAGTCTATAAAGACGACATCTATGTGGATCATGCGCTTTCAATGGAAACAGCAGCGGCCGTCCATGGACTGGAACGCTGGGTGACCGGCGACTTCCACCACGACGGCATCGGCGAAGACGGTGAAGGTATTTTCGGGCGTCTCTTGGCTCTGGTCCGGTCAGCCTCCTAAGCCAGGACCGACCAGCAGCGGCCGTGCACACATTGGTGCGCGGCCGCTGCTGCGTACCGGCTGATGCGGGCTAATCCGCTTGGCTGTGACTCTTCTTCGCGTCCTCCTCCAGGCGCGCGTCCAGCTTCGCCTGGCGGGCTGCTGGACTCATCAAACTGGCGATGACGGCCACGACGATGGTGCCCATGATGACCGCCAAGGAGACATACGTCGGAATCTCAGGTGCCCACGCGATGTGATGGCCTCCGTTGATGAACGGAAGCTCGTTGACGTGCATCGCGTGGAGGACCAGCTTGACGCCGATGAAGGCCAAGATCATTGACAAGGCGTGCTTGAGGTAAACCAGACGCGTCATCAGCCCACCGAGTAGGAAATACAGCTGACGTAGGCCCATCAGGGCGAAAATGTTGGCCGTAAACACGATGAAAGCGCTTTGAGTGAGGCCAAAGATCGCCGGGATGGAGTCGACGGCGAACAGTAGGTCAGTGAGGCCGATGGTCACAAAAACGATCAGCATGGGCGTGAAAACCTTCTTGCCCCCAACCACGGTCCGGAGCTTGCCGCCGTCGAACTTTTCGGACATCGGCAACACGCGGCGTAGACGGGCAATCAGCGGGTTTTCGGCGCCCTCCTCCTCGTCTTCACCAGTGTCGCGCGCCTGCTTCCAGGCCGTCCACAAAAGGAAGGCTCCGAAGATGTAGAAGATCCAGCTGAACTGCTCAATGACCACAGCGCCCAAGGCTATGAAGATTCCGCGAAGTACCAGCGCGATGATGATGCCCACCATCAACACTTCCTGCTGATACTTCCGGGGCACCGAGAAGCGCGCCATGATAATGATGAAGACGAACAGGTTATCGATACTCAGGCTGTACTCAGTGACCCAGCCGGCGATGAACTGGCCGCCGTATTCCGGGCCGGTGAAGTAGAACATTGCAGCGGCGAAGATCATCGCCAAGGCAACGTAGAATCCGACCCACAGTCCGGCTTCCTTCATTGAAGGTGCGTGGGGGCGCTTGAGCACCAGGAGAAGGTCAATCAGCAAAATGATTCCGAGGACGACGAATGAGCCGATCTCGAACCAGACGGGGAGCTCCATTACAGGGCCTTTCGCAGGGTACGGGAAAGCGGTGTAAGTCTCTCCGGCCTGCTGGATGCATTGACTGCACCGCTGGCGACCCACTAAGTCCGGCGAGGCATCCATGCCTTGCGTGCTGACGGACGTAGCGCTTGGGATACTCCCCTACGTAGGCTCCAGCTTACCTTAGGCGTGACCGGCGGCCTGCATTTGCCGTAGCTCTCGCTTGAGGTCTCCGACCTCGTCCCGGATCCTCGCGGCAACCTCGAATTGCAGTTCCGCTGCTGCGCCGTGCATTTGCTCGGTCAGCTGTTCGATCAGTCCCACCAGGTCTTCGGCAGGCGCAGCGGAAAGCCCGTCCTTGCGAACAGTGGCTGCACCCTTGGCTGCTGACTTGCCGCGCTTCGCACCCTTGGCGAGACGGTTGTTGTTCAACAATTCCTGGGTGTCCGCGTCTTCCTTGGCCAGCTGATCCGTGATGTCGGCAATCTTCTTCCGCAACGGCTGCGGGTCGATACCGTGGTCTGCGTTGTATTTGACCTGGATGGCACGACGACGGTTGGTCTCCTCGATGGCGTGGGCCATCGAGTCGGTAATCCGGTCGGCATACATATGGACCTGGCCGGACACGTTGCGGGCCGCGCGGCCGATGGTCTGGATCAAGGACGTGGACGATCGAAGGAAGCCCTCCTTGTCAGCGTCGAGGATGCTCACCAAGGAAACCTCGGGCAAGTCCAAGCCTTCCCGGAGCAGGTTGATGCCAACCAACACGTCGAAGACGCCCATGCGCAACTCGCGAAGCAACTCAACCCGGCGCAAGGTATCCACATCCGAGTGCAGGTACTCCACTTTCACGCCATGCCCCACCAGATAGTCGGTGAGGTCCTCGGCCATTCTCTTGGTCAACGTGGTGACCAACACCCGCTCATTCTTTTCGGTGCGGGTGCGGATCTCGCCCAGGAGGTCGTCGATTTGGCCCTTGGTGGGCTTGACCACCACCTCGGGATCAATCAAGCCCGTAGGCCGGATAATCTGCTGGACGTAGCCGTCCGCCTTTCCGAGCTCGTACTTTCCTGGAGTCGCCGAGAGGTAGACGGTCTGACCGATCCGTTCAAGGAATTCATCCCATTTCAGGGGGCGGTTATCCATGGCCGACGGGAGCCGGAAACCAAAGTCCACCAAGTTGCGCTTACGTGACATATCGCCCTCGTACATGGCCCCGATCTGCGGGATGGTCACGTGCGACTCGTCAACCACCAAGAGGAAGTCCTCAGGGAAATAATCAAGAAGGCAGTGCGGGGCGGTCCCCGGGCCACGGCCATCAATATGCGAAGAATAGTTCTCGATGCCGTTGCAGAAACCCATCTGCTGCATCATCTCGAGGTCATATGTGGTGCGCATCCGCAAGCGTTGAGCCTCCACGAGTTTGTTCTGGCTCTCGAGGACCTTCAATCGATCCGCCAGCTCGTCCTCGATCCGTTTGATGGCCCGGGCCATCCGCTCGGGGCCGGCAACATAGTGCGAGGCCGGGAAAACATACATCTCTTCCTCATCGCGGAGCACTTCGCCCGTCAAGGGATGAAGGGTTTGGATGTTCTCGATCTCGTCCCCGAAGAACTCAATGCGGATGGCAAGTTCCTCATACATGGGGATGATCTCCACGGTGTCGCCGCGGACCCGGAACGTGCCGCGGTGGAAGTCCATGTCATTGCGGGCGTACTGCATCGAGACGAACTTCCGCAGGAGCACGTCCCGGTTCATCTCCGCACCCTTGCGCAGGGTGACCATCCCGGCGATGTACTCTTCCGGTGTTCCCAAACCGTAGATGCAGGACACGGTGGCCACCACAATGACGTCGCGACGCGTCAACAGGGCATTGGTTGCGGAGTGGCGGAGGCGTTCCACTTCCTCGTTGATGGAGGAGTCCTTCTCGATGAACGTGTCCGTTTGCGCGACGTAAGCTTCGGGCTGGTAATAATCGTAGTAGGACACGAAGTACTCCACCGCGTTATTGGGCAGGAGTTCCCGGAATTCGTTGGCCAGCTGAGCCGCCAGGGTCTTGTTTTGAACCATGACCAGAGTGGGTCGCTGCACCTGTTCAATGAGCCAGGCCGTGGTGGCACTCTTACCCGTACCGGTGGCACCCAGGAGGACGACGTCCTTCTCTCCGTTGTTGATCCGCTCGGTCAGTTCGGCAATCGCGGCAGGCTGATCGCCTGCAGGCTTGTACTCACTGACAACTTCAAAGGGCGCGACAACACGGTTGATTTCCTGGGCGAGGCTCATGAATCCAATCTACTCCTGCCCACCGACAGCTATTGGCCCCGTTTGCGCTCAGCGGAAGTGGAGTACGACGGCGGTTCCCACCCCGTGCGTTCGGCCCACTCATCCATGAGCGGCGACGCCACCTCCGTAAACCACGGCTCCTTGGCATCAGCGTAAGGAACGGTAGAGGAATCGCCGGCATGCTTGTCCGCGAGGTCCCTTTTATGCGCCTCATACGCTGAGACGGCGTAGGGCTCCGCCAGCAGCCAATCGCGGAACAACAACGCGTATCGCCAACCAGGCGTCCCGGCCGCCCGAACATGCAGATTGGCGGCCCTGCCGGGGTCAGCATTGGCGTGGAAGCGCTTCTGCCACTGTTCCGGGTCCGGTGCCGAAGGCTTCGGGGTATCGCGATCCGCCGCTGGCACCCTCGGGAATCCGGCCGTCGCCAGGAGCGGAGCGATCCGATCCGCCGTCGCCATGTCTGTGACTGTTGCTTGCAGGTCGATGACGTCCTTCGCAGCTAATCCCGGGACCGCCGTCGAGCCGATGTGGTCCACGGCCAGGATGTCTCCCGGCGCAGCGGCCAATATCCGTCCTGCCAACCTTCGGGCGGCACGGGGCCAGCCCTCCTCCGATTCGACGATCACCGGGCCCTCCTGCCTGCTGGCCCTGGTGCCGCGGCTGATGTTCTCGGCAAAGGCCACGAGCCGATCCGTCCACAGCGCGTCCACCGCGGCCAGCAGATCGTTCCGGTCGCCCGCGTTGTCCAGTACGACGTCGGCAGCTTCGTTGCGCGCTTGGCGCGTAGCCTGGGCGGCAATCCGTGAATGTGCTTCTTCCGGTGTCATCCCCCTCAACTCCACCATCCGTTGAACCCGGATATCCTCAGGCGCGTCCACCACCACCACCAAGTGGAAGTTGCTGCCCTGCCCGGTTTCCACGAGCAGCGGGATGTCCTGAACCACGATGTCACTATCGGTTGCCTGTGCCATGGTTGCGGCAGCGCTCTGGCGAACGAGGGGGTGGACGATGCCGTTGAGCACCTCACGCTGTGATGGATCACGGAAGACGATGGCACCCAGTTTGGGCCTGTCGAGCTCGCCGTCCTCAGTGAGGATGCTTGGGCCGAATGCCTCCACCACACGCTCCAGCCCGGGAGTCCCGCGCTCCACCACCCGGCGGGCAATGAGGTCGGCGTCGATAAGGAGCGCGCCAAGTTCCTGCAACCTGGAAGCCACCAACGATTTTCCTGAGGCGATACCGCCCGTAAGCCCGATCTTCAGCACTCCTCAACACTAGACTGAAGCGGTGGAAAGTGAGGAGGAGAGCCGGGCAACCAGCTACACGACTCTTGCTCCCGGCGCGGATTTCCGCCACGAACTGGATATCCGTCGCTCCAGGTTCATCACTGTCCTCCGGCGCTCCCCCACTGAAGAAAGCGCCCGCTCCCTGGTGGCCGAGCTGCGCCGCGAATTCCATGACGCCCGGCATCACTGCTCGGCATTTGTCATAGGCCCTGACCGGATGATCCAACGCTCAAGCGACGACGGGGAACCCTCCGGCACGGCGGGCGTGCCCATGTTGGAGGCACTCATACGCCGTGAGACCGCCGTCCGTGGGACCCAGGAAGCCAACGACGGCGGCCACCTCAGTGACGTTGCCGCCGTCGTGGTGCGCTATTTCGGCGGCATCCTGTTGGGCGCAGGAGGCCTTGTTCGCGCGTACTCCGAGTCCGTTTCCAGCGCCTTGGATCTCGCGCCGCTGGTGAGGCGCCGCCGGTTGCGGCTCTGTGCCATGGAAGTCCGCCATTCTGATGCCGGCCGCTTGGAAAATGAACTGCGGGCCGCCGGTTTGGTGATGGCACCAACGGAGTACCTGGCCAGCCATGCGGTCCTTCGTCTGGCCCTTCCCGACGACGCCCGGGACCTTGCTGACGCACACGCCCGTGTCTCGTCCCTGACCGCTGGCACAGTCGAACTCCAGCCCGAAGGAGCGGAGTGGGTCGATGTTGACTTTGAGTGACGTGGATCGCGCGGCGCTAGTTTGCCATAGGGGACGGACGGCCTGCCTCAAAGCTGACTCGGGTTAAAGCAGAGGACCCCCGCCCGAAGGCGAGGGTCCTCTGTCGGCTATCAGCACATCCCGTGAGGGAGGGCGGAATTAGTTGCCGGTCAGCTTCTCACGCAGCGCGGCAAGCGCCTCGTCAGATGCCAGGGTGCCGCCGCCGGTGTTGGACTCAGCAGCAGCCGGCTCCGAGGAGTAGCTGGTGGTGCCGGAATCGGACTCACCGGATGTGGCAGCAGCAGCGTCGTCAGCAGCGTGCTGGGCAACCTGCTTCTTGTGGGCTTCCCAGCGGGTCTGGGCGTCAGCGTACTGCTGCTCCCAAGCTGCGCGCTGGTTCTCGTACCCTTCGAGCCATTCGTTCGACTCGGGGTCGAAGCCCTCGGGGTACTTGTAGTTGCCCTCTTCGTCGTACTCAGCGGCCATGCCGTAGAGAGCGGGATCGAACTCGGTGCTGTCAGCGTCAACGCCCTCGTTAGCCTGCTTGAGGGAGAGGGAGATGCGGCGACGCTCGAGGTCGATGTCGATGACCTTGACGAACAGTTCGTCGCCAACGGAGACAACCTGCTCGGCGAGCTCAACGTGGCGGACTGCCAGCTCGGAGATGTGCACGAGGCCTTCGATGCCGTCTTCGACGCGAACGAACGCACCGAACGGAACCAGCTTGGTGACCTTACCCGGAACAACCTGGCCCAGGGCGTGGGTGCGGGCGAAGGTCTGCCACGGATCTTCCTGCGTAGCCTTGAGCGACAGGGAGACACGCTCGCGGTCCAGATCCACTTCGAGGACCTCGACGGTGACTTCCTGGCCGACCTCGACAACCTCGGACGGGTGGTCGATGTGCTTCCAGGACAGCTCGGAAACGTGAACGAGGCCGTCCACGCCACCCAGGTCCACGAAGGCACCGAAGTTGACGATGGAGGACACGACGCCGGGACGAACCTGGCCCTTTTCCAGCTTGTTGAGGAACGTGGAGCGGACCTCGGACTGGGTCTGCTCGAGCCATGCACGGCGGGACAGCACAACGTTGTTGCGGTTCTTGTCCAGCTCGATGATCTTGGCTTCGATCTGCTGACCGATGTACGGAGCCAGGTCGCGGACACGACGCATCTCGACGAGGGATGCGGGCAGGAAGCCGCGCAGGCCGATGTCCAGGATGAGGCCACCCTTGACAACCTCGATGACGGTACCGGTAACGACACCGTCTTCTTCCTTGACCTTCTCGATGTCGCCCCAGGCACGCTCGTACTGAGCACGCTTCTTGGAGAGGATCAGACGGCCTTCTTTGTCTTCCTTGGTGAGAACCAAAGCTTCGACCTGATCGCCAACGGCGACAACGTCACCGGGGTCAACATCGTGCTTGATGGAAAGCTCGCGGGAAGGGATGACACCTTCGGTCTTGTAACCGATGTCGAGCAGAACTTCGTCGCGGTCGACCTTGACGACGGTACCTTCGACGAGGTCACCGTCGTTGAAGTACTTGATGGTCGCGTCGACAGCTGCGAGGAAGTCCTCAGCGGTACCGATGTCGTTAATGGCGACTACGGGGGTGCCGGGCTTCTCGGTGGAGGTGATGGTCATGTAGTAGGGGCTCCGTTGTGGATAGTAAGTCGGTCAGGCAAACCGCTGCCGCCCGGGTCCGGACGGCAGAACACGGCAAAGCGCCGGGTCATCCTGATTTGTGGATTAATACAAATGGATGCATGCACGTAGTACACGCCCGCTTATTCTAGTCGCATTGGCAAAGCCGGGTCAAAAGCAGGGCGAACGGAAACGGGACTGCTAGAAGTGCGTGACGCACCGTGACGGTCGCTCAACGGCAAACAGCTGCTGGGCCCGGAAAACCGAGCCTGCAGTGTGTTCTTGGATCCGCCCGGCGGCCGCCAAGGTAACCGGCGACACCGCACCCACGTAGATGGATGCAAGATCGGCTACGTCCATTGTCAGTTCCGGGGACTGACCCGACGCTTCCTCCACGACGGCGGGAGCACCGGCGTCGGACTCAACTACCCACGTACCGTTGGCAAGACCCAAAGCGTCTGTCACCTCCACCACCAGTTTTCCCGATGCAGAAAGTGTCCGGGCCTCCAGGGCGGCCTTCACATCAAGAACCCTCAGCCACAGCATGTCGCGCACGTCGGAGGACGCGACACAGCGTGGATCTTCCAGCGCCCATGTTAACGGGTCATCCACGGGCGCTTCGGTCCACGTCACTTGGTCTATGAGGTCAAGGCTTCCGAGGAAGCGCCAAATGTCCAAGTACGCGGCGTCGGTGGCGGCAATGAGGTCCACGATTTCCATGGTGAACGGCTTGGTCTCCCATCCCTTGAAGCGGTAGGAAACGTAGCCGTCCACGGCTCCCGCAGCGTCGTAATGCAGGGCGGTGCGAATACCGGCGTCGGGCTTTCCGTCGCGGCCGAGCTGGCCGGAAGCAATAAGCCGGTAATACTCCTGCCGGTCCACCGACCCGGGGGTCACTTGGTGGAGGCGTCGGAATACCTCAGGTGCCACCTCCAACAGCGCAGCGGGATCGGAGACTTCCATTCGACCTCGACCCGTCGGTTCTCCCTTGAGCCGGAAACGCGGGCCGGTATCCACCGCTACTGAGCGTTCGAACGTGGCGACGCCGAACCCGAACCTGCCATAAATGGACCCCTCGGAGGCAGTCAACGCGGCAATGGCCAAGCCCTCATCTTTGGCACCCTCAAGGTCCGCCGTGATCAGTCCGCGGAGAATCCCCTTGCGGCGATGCGTCCCCCGCACCGTCACAGCAGTTACCAAGTGGGCTTTCACGAGTCGGCCGAGGCCAACGTTGAGGCTCTTGCGCATGGTGGCGTACGTGGCAACCGGCACCTCGGCGCCAAGGGCGTGTTGAGGCATGTTGCCGCTGACGTAGACGCCAGTAAATTCGCGGCCGTCCACCTTGTAGCTGGCTAAAGCCTTGGCCACATGGTCATCGGTGCGCCGCTGCTCGTGGAATCCGTGGGAGACCGCGTGCATCCAGTCCACGCAACGTCGGTACCCGGGGTCGTCCGGGCCGGCGGCCCCAAATTGCCGCACGGTGTATTCGGCCTGGACGGACTGGACCGGAATCTCTGCAGGCAGGTTGTCCGGCACCACGTGCGAGATGAGTTCTACCTTGGGATCAGCCACCTCCCGAGCCTAACCAGAAGCAGCAAGGCGCGCCACCATGCGGCGGCGCGCCTCTAGCCCCTACTGTCGCGTGGAGGCCGACCGGCGGAAAACGGTCATGGGATTCTAGTGGCCAGCTTCATACCAGCTTGAACCGACGCCGATCTGGACATCGAGCGGGACCGAAAGTTCGGCAGCGGCACCCATCTGCTCCACCACAAGCTTCTCCACTGTTTCGCGCTCTCCGGGAGCCACCTCGAGAACGAGTTCATCATGGACCTGCAGCAACATCCGCGACTTCAATCCTCGCCCTGCCAGTTCGGCGGCGACTCCCAGCATGGCCCGTTTGATGATGTCCGCCGCGGAGCCCTGGATCGGTGAGTTCAATGCGATGCGCTCGGCCGCCTCACGCGCCTGACGGTTGGTGCTGGTCAAGTCGGGCAGGTAACGACGGCGGCCCTCGATGGTGGCCGTGAACCCGTCCACGCGCGCCTGGTCCACCACGCCGCGGAGATAATCCCGGACACCGCCGAAGCGGTCGAAGTAGTCCTTCATGAGCGTTCGGGCCTCGTCCACCGAGATCTCCAACTGCTTGGACAGGCCGAAGGACGTCAATCCGTACGCCAATCCGTAGGACATGGCTTTGACCTTGGAGCGCATTGCACTGGTTACCTCGGCCGGAGTCACGTTGAAAATGCGTGAGCCCACAAAACGGTGCAGGTCCTCGCCGTCGCGGTAGGCCTGGATCAGGGCCTCATCGCCGGAGAGGTGGGCCATGATGCGCATTTCAATCTGCGAATAATCCGCCGACAACAAGCACTCATAGCCCTCGCTGACCATGAAGATGCCGCGGACCCTGCGCCCTTCCTCGCTACGGACCGGGATGTTCTGCAGGTTGGGATTGTTCGAAGAAATACGACCCGTGGCAGCGATATTTTGGGCGTACGTGGTGTGGATCCGGGCATCATCGGCCACGGACTTCTTGAGTGTTTCCACCATTTGCGCCAACTTGGAGGACTCACGGTGGGCCATCAACTGGACCAGGAATTCGTGTCCGGTCTTCTCCAGCAGGGTCTTCAGGGACGCTGCATCCGTGGTGTAACCGGACTTGATTTTCTTGGTCTTGGGCAGCCCCAATTCCTCGAAGAGGACAGTTTGCAGCTGCTTGGGTGAACCGAGGTTGACCTCATGCCCGATGGCCGCGAATGCCTGTTCCTGGGCATTCTCGATCACCTTGGTCAGGTCCGCGAGCTGCTCGTTCATGCGCTCCTGGGACACGTAGATGCCTGTGAGCTCCATGAGGGCCAGGACGCGCGCCACCGGCAGCTCCAGCGTGGTCAGGAGGGCATCGGCCTTGATGTCGGCCACTTCTTTCTCGAAGTGCTTGCTGAGTGCGTGGACGACGGCGGCCTGCTGGACGAGCGCGGTGGCGGCAGCAAGGTCAGAGCCGCCGGAGAGATCGAGTTCCAGTTGCCCCGACTGGGCCGAGGCCGAAGCCACACTGATTTTCAAGTGAACCTGGGCGAGTTCGGCCAGATCGTAGCTCCTGCGGTCCGGCTGGATGAGGTAGCCGGAGATCGACGTGTCATCCACGACGCCTTCCAACCCAAATCCGCGGTTATGCAGGGCTTTGAGCGCAGACTTGAATTCGTGGAGGACTTTTGCTTCCTCCGGGTCCTGCAGCCATCGCGCCAAGACCGACTCAGCGGCGGCGTCCAGGCCTGCTAGGTCGATGTAGCCCGCCCCGTTCGCGCGAACGACGGCCAGCGCGGTGGCGTCGTCACCGATCCGGCCGGGAAGCAGCTGTACCGCCAGTGCCGAGCGGACACCCGCACCGGCCGTGAAGAATTCCGCCAAGGCGTCGGCGTCCGAAAGCGTGGAGAACTCCGGAACAGCGATGGTGTCAGGTGCTTCACCGGCTGTGTCATCACCGTAGAGGTCGAAGAGCCGCGCGCGGAGGGTACGGAATTCGAGTTCTTCGAAAAGCTCCTCAATCGCTCGCCGGTCCGGGCGTGGCTGGTAAAGATCTTCCAGGGTCACTGGCAGTTCAAGGTCTGTGAGTAGTCGGTTGAGCCTGCGGTTCCGCTTGACGTTTTCCAGGTTCTCCTTCAGGGCTCCCCCTACCTTGCCGCCGATGGCGTCCAGGTTTTCCAGGATTCCCTCCAAACCCCCATAGAGATTGATCCACTTTGCCGCCGTCTTGGGCCCCACGCCCGGAACCCCGGGCAAGTTGTCAGCCGATTCACCCACCAGGGCTGCGAGGTCCGAGTACAAAGAAGGCTTCACGAAGTACTTCTCTTCAATGGCCGCAGCATCCAGCTTGGGAATGTTGCTCACGCCTTGTTTGGGATACAAAACGAACACGTTCTCATTGATGAGCTGGAACGAGTCCCTGTCGCCGGAAACCAGCAATACCTCGAAACCGGCAGCATCCCCTTGTGCGGCCAACGTGGCCAAGACGTCATCAGCTTCATAGCCGGGCAGGGCAATGGTCTTAATGCCCCAAGCGTCCATGACCCTGGCAATGAGGGAGATCTGGCCTGCGAACTCGGCCGGGGTTGCATTGCGGCCACCCTTATATTCGCTGTATTCAGCCTTGCGGAAGGTGGTGTCATCGGAAACGTCGAAAGCCACGGCGACGTGCGTGGGCTTCTGATCCTTGATCAAGTTGATGAGCATTGACGTGAAACCGTGGACCGCGTTGGTGTACTGCCCCCTGGCCGTGGAAAAGTTCTCCGCCGGAAGTGCGTAGAAAGCCCTGAACGCCATGGAATGGCCGTCCAGCACCAGCAACCGGGGCCTGCCCTCGCCGAGAGATTCCGTGGGGGCGGAGGCCGAGGGGTTGGCTGTAGCAATGGCAGCAGCGGGGGCTGCGGGAACGTGGTCCGGTTTGGTTGTTTCACTCACAGGTGCCAGCCTAGTTGGCATGATGGACAATTTCACGCCCGAGCACATCGCTGAGGAACTCTACCTCGCCGGGGTGCCCGAAGAATTTCACGGTTGGCTTTCCGCCCACGGGGTGGGTGCGTTAGTGGTGAAGATGGGGATCAAGTTTGTTGAAATGAGCCCCGAACGCACCGTGGCAACCATGCCGGTGGAAGGAAATACCCAGGTGGCCGGAATCCTGCATGGCGGGGCCCATGTGGTCCTCGCCGAAACCTTGGGATCCTTCGCGGCTTCCCTGCATGCAGGCGAAGGGCGTCACGTGGTGGGCATTGAAGTGGGCGCCACCCACCACCGCTCTGTTGCGGGAGGAACAGTGACAGGGACCTGCACGGCCATCCATTTGGGCGGAACGCTGACCACCCACGAGGTTGTCATGACCGACGACCAAGGCCGCCGGTTGTCCACGGCCCGAATCACCAACATGATCCGGGACAATCGGGATTGAGGTTGTTCCGCAGGCTCTGACCGTTCAGGACCACGTGAGCGTTCGGGACAACCTGACCATTCAGGACAAGCGGTAGCGCAATTCGGCGGCCACTCCGCCAAGGATCCTGGACGAGACCAACTCCATGGGCGGCGTGGGGCCATCCAGGGGCAGCAGGGGCTTACCGGCGCCGAGGACCACGGGCACCACCGTGACGATCAGCTCATGCAGGAGTTTCGCCTTCGCGAACTGGGCTGCAAGGTCGCCGCCGCCCACGAGCCATACGTTCTTCTCCCCGGCGTCGGACAAGAGCCGAGGCGCGATGTCCCCAACATCGCCCTCCACAAAGGTCACGTCCGCCCCTGCGGGCGGCTCATGCTTTTGGCGTGTGAACACCCAACACGGGTGATCCGGGTACGGCCAAGGGTCCGGTTGGTGCGCCATCAGCCACCGGTATGTACTACCGCCCATGACGATGCATCCCACACCGTCCATGAACGTCTCTATTCCGGCATCAAGACCGTCGACGCCGTCAAACTGCAGCAGCCAGCCAAGGTCGTCGTCCGGCGAGGCAATGAAGCCGTCGATAGTGGAGGCAACGTAGTACTGGAAGATGGCCATAGGCCCATGCTAGCTACTTCCCGAAGTACGGGACGATCAGGTAGATGCCATAAAGCACGGCCACTGCGCAGGCGGCAAAGCAGGCGTAGGCAAGGGAACGGGCCGCCACCGTGGATTTTTGCCGTGCGTCCGCCGCGATCGCCGTCAGCCGGACACCCAGCGAGTAGAGGACCACCAACGTCACGGCGGCCACCAGGGTAACCCCGGCTACCTGCAGCACTTCCATCCATTTCATCGCTGCACACCTTCGCTCCGGTTGTTCTTGCCCGGTTTCTTCTTTTTCCGGAACCGCACGGCGCGGCCGGCCTCATCGACCTCGACGGCGTTATGGTGGCCGACCTGCGATTTCCGCGAGGCGATGAACATGTACGCGACAGCGGCCGTGCCAACCACTGCAGCGATAACAACACCTACGACGCCGATGTTCACAAGCAACGCCGTCAGGGCGCCGACGATGGCTGAGGCGGGCAAGGTAAAGAGCCACCCCAGGGCAATCTTTCCCGCGGTTCCCCAGCGGACGGAGGTTCCCTTGCGGCCGAGGCCCGATCCAATGACGGACCCGGAAGCGACCTGGGTTGTGGAAAGGGCGAAGCCAAGGTGCGAGGACGCGAGGATCGCCGTCGCGGTGCTGGTCTCTGCGGAAAAGCCTTGGGCAGGCTTGACTTCGGTCAGGCCGGATCCCATGGTCCGGATGATGCGCCACCCGCCTGCATACGTCCCCACGGCGATGGCGAGTGCACATGCAGTGATGACCCAGAGCTGGGGTCCGGAACCCGGCGATTGGGTGCCGGCGGAGATCAATACAAGAGTGATGATACCCATCGTTTTCTGGGCGTCGTTGGTTCCGTGTGCAAGGGCCACCAGGCTTGAAGTGAAGATCTGGCCCGTACGGAATCCACCGCGCTTCTGCGTCAGTTTGTCTCCGGTCTCCGGATCGTGCCGCGAGGTCAGCGCGTAGGCCAACCGGGTGCAGATATAGGCCACGCCGCCGGCGATCAGGGGGGCGAAGAGCGCAGGAAGGATGACCTTGATCAATACCGTGTCGAAATTGATGGAGTGGATTCCGATGCCGACGATGGCAGCGCCGATCAGGCCGCCAAAGAGTGCATGCGAGGAACTTGACGGCAAGCCTTTGAGCCAAGTGATCATGTTCCAGAGAACGGCGCCCATAAGTCCGGCAAAAATAATGTCAGGAGTGATGTGGATGCCGTCAGTTCCTTCACGGATCAAGCCTCCGGAAATTGTCTTGGCCACCTCTGTGGACAAGAAGGCACCCACGAGGTTAAGCACCGCCGCCAGCGCCACGGCCGTCTTGGGCTTGATGGCGCCCGTAGCGATAGGCGTGGCCATCGCATTAGCTGTGTCGTGAAAGCCGTTGGTGAAGTCAAAAAATAGGGCCAGCGCTATAACCAGCGCGACCATGAAGGTGATTGCCACCTGTTGCCCAATCTGCAGAGTCGACGTTCAGCAGTTTCTCTTCCCCATACCTGCCCTCCACAGCATAGTTCAGCGATCGTTCAACTGACGCGGCTTGCGGATTTCAGTGGCGCAGGCGTGAAACCTTAAGAATCCTACGTGGCATTGACGGGGCGGACAAAGCCGCGCGGACAAACGTGCCCGGCACCGGGAATGACGGGACGATCCGCTCAGCCCATCCGCTCCAAGTAATCCCGCAAAGCCTCGATGTCCTTGCGCGTCAGGCCCTTGCGGGGATCCGGCGAGATGCAGAGGGCAAGATCACGCTGATCCTCTGCCCAGGAGCGAGCTTGGGGCTCCTGGTCGAGCTGGTCATCAACCCAGATGAAGCGTCCGCTCCCGGACTCCGACAGGTCCTTTTGCAGTGCCACAAGCTTCCACCAGTCAGAGGATCCCTCCCAGCCGTCACTGGAGAGGACGGGCCAGTCCTCTCCGTTGAGGCCGATGGCCGGGCAGAGCATACCCGGCGCAAGCTGCTCCCACGTTGTCAACCAAACAAAGCGGGCAGCGGGGTGGCGGGCGAGCTCGTTAAGTTCGGCGACGACTTCGGGCGCATAAGCGACGTCAACGACGCCGGCGTCGACTTTCCGCCATTCACCACCCCAGTCAGTGGCGCCGGTGGGACTAAACGGATTCACGACGCCGTCGACGTCCAGATAAATCGACAGTCGGGATGCCTTGGAACCGGGTGCCGCTGGTTCTATGTCAAAGTTCATGCCTGCATCCATGTCCACCGCCCCTCCCCCACAGGCTCCCATCAGACTACGTGAGAATCGGCAGGAAAATCGGTACACCAGTGAGCTACACCACTGCGAGAACCCATCAATCTGCTGACGTTCGTCATGGAAGTGATATTCTTGAACCATGGAAAAGCCCGCAGACCAGTCACAGCAGAATGTCCGTCCCATCGAGGACACCGTGCGCACTGATTTCAGGCACGCGATGTCCTACGGCGGATATCTGGACCTCGAGCGGCTGCTCAGCTCCCAGCACCCACTCAGCGAGCCGGAGCACCACGATGAACTGCTGTTCATCATTCAGCACCAGACCAGTGAGCTGTGGCTCAAGCTGGTCCTGCATGAACTCCTGGAAGCAAGGAGGCTTTTCGACGTCGACAACCTCGGTAAGGCACTGAAGTGCATCGCGCGCGTCAAAGCCATCCAGCGCACCATGACCGAACAGTGGTCTGTCCTGGGAACCCTGACGCCTCGCGAATACTCGCAGTTCCGTGGTTTCCTCGGCAGTTCATCGGGCTTTCAGTCCTACCAGTACCGCGGTGTGGAGTTCCTGCTCGGCAACAAGAACAGGGCAATGCTGCGTGTCTTCGAAAGCGATCCCCAAGCACATGCCCTTTTGAGCTCCCTGCTCGATGAACCCACGCTTTATGATGCGTTCCTCGCTGTACTTGCCCGGGCAGGCTTCGAGATCCCCCAGGACATCCTGGAGCGCGACACCAGCGAACCCTGGACTTTTCGCGAGGACCTCGTGCCGGTATTCCGGAAAATCTACGAGTCGGACGAAACCCCCTGGGGACTGTACGAAGCCTGCGAAGACCTCGTGGACATTGAAGACAACTTCCAAGCCTGGCGTTTCCGCCACCTCCGCACGGTCCAAAGAACCATTGGCTTCAAGGTGGGAACGGGCGGCTCCTCGGGCGTCGACTTCCTCAAACGCGCCCTCGACCTGACCTTTTTCCCCGAGCTCTACGCCGTACGCACGCTCATCGGAAGCTGATTTTCGCTCATCACCCAAGGCCTCGGACCAACACCAGCAGCAGGAGACACCATGACCACCGCTCCCCAGACCCAATGGCCGACGTCGGCCGAACTGGACGCCGCCGATCCCCTCGCCGCTCAGAGGGACGCCTTTTACGCGCCCGACGCCGGACAGCTCACGTCGTACCTCGACGGAAATTCACTTGGCAGGCCCCTTAAAGTCACGGCCGAAAACCTCACTTCCTTTGTCCACGACGCCTGGGGCAGCCGGCTCATCCGCGGGTGGGACGAACAATGGATGGACGAGCCCGCCGCCGTTGGCGACCGCATCGGTGAAGTGACGCTGGGAGCCGCCGCGGGCCAAGTCACGGTGGGTGACTCCACCTCCGTGATGCTCTACAAGATGATCCGCGCCGCGGTAGATTCCCAACCGGGCCGGGACGAGATCATCATTGACCGCGATAACTTCCCCACGGACCGGTTCATCATCGAGGGAATTGCCAAGGAACGCGGGGCGAGCATCAAATGGATCGCCGCGAACCCTGCCAGCGGTGTCCGCCCGGCCGACCTTGACGGGCTGCTGGGCGAGCGTACCGCCGTCGTGGTCCTCAGCCATGTCGCGTACCGTTCAGGGTTCCTCGCCGATGCGCCGGCAATCACCGCCAAGGTGCACCAGGCCGGTGCGTTGATGCTGTGGGACCTCTGCCACTCCGTTGGTTCGGTGCCGCTGGAGCTCGACGCATGGGGCGTCGACCTGGCAGTAGGTTGCACCTACAAGTACCTCAACGGCGGTCCCGGTTCCCCGGCCTTCGCCTACGTCAACGCATCCCGCCAGGAACAGCTCCAGCAGCCCATTTGGGGCTGGATGGGAGCTGATAATCCGTTCGGAATGACCGAGGCGTACCGGCCTGCGCAGGGCATCCGCCGCTTCATCACAGGCACTCCCCCGGTCTTGGCCATGCAGCCCATCAAGGACATGGTGGAACTCATCGCCTCCGTGGGCATGGAGGCTGTCCGGGAGAAGTCCATCAAGCTGACCGAATACGCAATCGCGCTCGCCGAGGAACAACTGGTTCCCCTGGGTGCCGAAATCGTGAGCCCCCGGGATGCCGCCGAGCGTGGCTCCCACATCACCGTGGACCACCCGCTCTTTGCCGACGTCACAGCCGCGCTGTGGGAGAAGGGCGTCATTCCCGACTTCCGTCCTCCACATGGACTGCGCATCGGCCTTTCACCCTTGAGCACCAGTTACGCAGAGGTGGAAGTGGGGGTGGCAGCAATCCGCAGTGCCCTCTCCGAGCTTCTGTGAGCCAGCTGTGAGTGCAGTCCTCGATGACATGGATTCCCGGCCCGGGAGTACCACGTCACTTCTACGCACGATCATCGGGCTGTACCTGCGCGACGCCGGTGGATGGATGGCCGCCAAGGACATCGTTGCGCTCATGGAAGCACTAGGGACCTCCGGAACAGTGACTAGGACCGCGCTTGGCCGCTTGCGCAAGAAGGACGTGGTGGTCCAGGAGGTGCGTGACGGAATTCCCGGATTCATGCTCACCGACGGCGCCGCGGCAATGCTCTCCCGGGGCGATCGCCGGATTTTCAACCCGCGGAGCATGGCCCCCTCCGATCCGTGGTGCCTCATCTCGTTTTCCATCCCCGAGACTGAGCGGGAAAAGCGCCATCAGTTGCGGCGCAGGTTCCACTGGATAGGCTGCGGAACGGTGGCAGCAGGGCTGTGGATCTGCCCGGATTCCCTTCGCGTCGAGGTCGAAGAGATCCTTGAGGACCTGCAGCTGCGGCAGATGGCAACTATCTTCGTCACGGAAACTCCGCTGGCGGGCGGCAGCTTGAAGGAGGCCGTGTCCTCGTGGTGGGATTTGGACGCCGTGGCTGGGCTGCACAAGGACTTCATCCGGGAACTCGACGCTGCGGGGCGGGCAGCCCGGAGCGGCCACGTGGAACCCTCGGCCGAAGCTTTTGCTGTCTACGTGCAGTGCATTGACCGCTGGCGGGTCATTCCGTACCTGGACCCAGGGCTCCCGCTGGCGTTCCTACCGGACGACTGGCCCGGGGCCCAAGGCGTCGAGCTCTTCACACGCATCGTGGAGGCCTATTCGGAGCCAAGTGGGCAGTTCCTGCGCGCCACGTTGGGGGTCTCAGGCTGACGTCCACGGAACCGCGCCGATCACCGCGGCATCCGCCGGAGTGCAGCGGCGGGCCGCCTTCGTGGACCCCTGAGGCGGCCCCCTTTTGCTAGACGAGCCGTTTTGCTAGACAAGGCACGGGCTCTGTGCCAGTCTTGTGCTGCCCGGCAGCTGCCGCCCCTATGCGCAGCGTTCCGGCGTGGAGCCCGTCAGGCCCTACAGACCATCCGCAGTGAAGGGACGCCTCTTGGGGGAAACACAGCAGCACCGGGAAACAGCTGGGCAGCAAAAAGTTCTCGGTTTGCATATCGGCGGTTCCAAGACACACGCGGTTCTGGCCGAGGCAGGATCAACTGATGGTGGAGCAGGCGGAGCCAGCAGCGACGTCGAAATCACCGAGAGCAGCGCCAACCTCTCCTCAGTAGGGCACCAAGGCGTTGACGCTGTGCTCCGGCGCATCGCAGCAAGCGTTGGCGACGGCGTCCAAGCCGTGTGCGCCGGAGCCGCCGGAGCCGATACACCCGCAAGCAGGGCGGTCCTTTCTGCCTTGCTGACAGAACATTTCCCCGGTGCAGCGATCGACGTCGTCCACGACACGCGCATAGTGCTCGCCGCTGCCGGACTGGAAGCCGGTGTGGTTCTCGTGGCGGGGACCGGCTCCGTCGCGTGGGGCCGGAATCGCCAAGGGCGAGAAGCCCGCAGCGGCGGCTATGGCTACTTGCTCGGCGATGAGGGCGGCGGCTACTCGGTGGTGCGCGACGCCGTTCGCGAGGCATTGCGCGAGTACTACGCCGGATTGGAACCTGGCACCCTGGTCCCCTCTTTGATGGCAGCCACAGGAAGCGTGGACGCCCTCCAGCTCATGGATTCTTTCTATACCAAACGCGAACCGGACTATTGGGCCGGGCTGGCTCCCCTGGTCCTCGAACTTGCTTCCGAGGGCGAGCCGGCCGCGTTGCGCATCCAAGCGGAGGCCGCCCATTCGCTCGCGGCCCTGGCCCGTCAGGTGTTGGGCGAGCTTGGCCTCGACTTGCCGTTGGTCATGGCCGGACGCGTCTTGGTCAACCATCACGAGTTGGCAGCAGCAGTGTCCCGGAAGGTTTCCTTGGACGACCCGTCATCGGTCCGCATCCTGGACCAGCTACCCGTCCGTGGAGCCGTTGAGCTCGCGCGCCGGCTCCTGCCAGCCTGATCCGGTTCCTGCTGTTCATCCCGCGTTCGCAGGGTTCAACGGGAGTATTCTGGTGACATGGCGTTCCTGCAGGAAGATCTGTAGCAATGGGACCGGCTAGGCGGCGGTGGCTCACGGCCCTTCTGATACCGCTTGCCTTGATGCTCGCTGTCATGACTGCTTCAGTCCGGGCGGGAGCCACTGTCTCCCTGCCGCCCAAGACACCGGACGAGCTTGTGTCCATGATGACCCACACTCCGGTACGTGCTTTATCCGGGACAGTGCAGCAAACGGCAGGGCTCGGGTTACCTGCGGTTCCGACGCTGGGCCCCGGCACCGTTCCGGGGGCGGCCCCAGCCCTGGAGTTCTTGACCGGGACGCACACCGCCCGTGTCTATGTGGACGGTCCGGCCAAAGCCCGGATACAAATCATGGACGCGCTCGCCGAACGGGATCTGGTGGTCAACCAGCATCAAGTGTGGTTCTACAACTCAGCGGACAACAGCGCTACCCACGTGAGTGGCGGTACGGAGCCGGCTACACCGCAGGAGGCGACTCCGGCGCCAGTCCCGGTTCCCACGCCGGGAACCATGGCCAACCACTTCCTGACAGCGATCAAGGCGGACACCCGCATGACTGTTGGGCCGTCTTCCACAATCGCCGGTCGCACCGCATACCGCCTGGACTTGGCGCCTGGCAGTGCGGACACCTTGGTTGACTCGGTGGGCATCGACGTCGATTCCGAGACAGGGCTGCCACTGGCAGTGGAGGTCAAGGCCAAGGGGCAAACTGATCCGGCCTACACGTTGGCCTATACAGACTTGTCTTTGTCCTCGCCCGACGCGGGATTGTTCGATTTCACTCCCCCGCAGGGCGCATCCGTCACCGAGAAGGCTTTGCCGGCGAAACCCACGCCTGCTTCAAGCGCTGTCCCACCGAGCCCTACAGGTAAACTCTCCCATCCCAATCTCACAGTAACGGGCCAAGGCTGGAGCGCAATCGTTGCGCTGCCCGCGGGATCAGTCCCTTCCGGGATCACCACCAATCCGACGTACGCCCAAGTGATGCAACCGGTTCCGGGTGGGCATGCGCTGACCACGTCCCTGGTCAACGTGTTGGTCCTTGACGACGGCCGCGTCTTCGCAGGCATGGTGCCGTTGGACCGACTCCAATCCGCGGCTGCCGCCCAGTGAGCGGAACCTGGCTCGACAGGTCCCAGCAAGGCGGGCAATCTCCGCACCAGGACAGCGTTGACCTGCCCGACCGGTGGGCCATCGAAACCCAGGGCTTGACCAAGCGCTTCGGTGGACGAATTGCTGTCAACGGCATCGACCTAGCCGTACCCGCTGGTTCCGTTTTCGGCTTCCTGGGCCCGAACGGTTCCGGAAAGACAACCACCATCCGTCTCCTGCTGGGGCTTGCATCGGCCAACAGCGGCGATGTTCGGGTGCTCGGGAGGAAGATGCCAGCGGCGCTGGCTTCGGTGCTGTCCGACGTCGGGGCGCTGGTTGAGGGACCGGGCTTTTATCCCTTTTTGACGGGCGCCGACAACCTGCGGCGGCTTGACTCGGCGGACCCGCTTGCCCCATCCGAAACCCGAAAGCAGCGGATTCACGAGGCCTTGGACCAGGTGGGCCTCAGCCACGCGGCGAAAAAGAAGGTTCGGGCATACTCCTTGGGCATGAAGCAGCGCCTGGGCTTGGCCAATGCGCTACTCAGGCCGCGCCGGTTGTTGGTGTTGGACGAACCGACCAACGGACTTGATCCGCAAGGCACTCGGGAGGTCCGAGGGTTGATCCGTTCGTTGGCCGCCGGCGGAACCACCGTATTCGTTTCCAGCCATCTGCTCGCCGAGGTCGAGCAGATGTGCACCCACGTGGGAGTCATGAGCGTTGGCCGCCTGGTGGCGCAGGGGCCGTTGGAAGAGCTCCGATCTGCTGGCCAGTCCCGGGTCCGGGTTCTCACGCCCGACGTCGACCGCGCCAAAAACGTACTGACCCGTCTGGGCTTGGTCCCCCAGCCTTGGGATGGTCCTTCCCTTGCCGCCGATGCAGTGCTTGCCACCGGCTTGGACGGACGTGAACCAGAAACAGTGGTTGCAGCCCTCGTTGCTGATGGGGTTCGAGTCAGGGGCTTTTCAGTGGAAAGCGCGAGCTTGGAAGACCGTTTCCTGTCCCTGACCGGGGAGGGTTTTGATGTCGCGGGTTGAGCGAGGCCGCACCAAGGGAAGCGGCGATACGGCAGGCAGTCCTGAGGCAGGCCCCAACTCCGGACGGGCATCGGTGGCTTGGCCCCTCCTTGCCTCGGAGTTATCGGTACTTTTCCGCAGGGTGCGGACGTGGGCAATGTTGGCGGCGCTGGCGGCTGTTCCCGTCCTGATTGCCGTCGCCGTCAAGCTCTCGTCGCGGCCTACAGCGCCAGGAAGGGGCCCACTGTTCCTGGACCGGATCAGCCAGAATGGACTCTTCGTCGCAGTCACGGCGCTGGTGGTATGCGTGCCCCTGTTCCTGCCGTTGACCGTTGGCGTGGTGGCCGGTGACACCCTTGCCGGGGAAGCCAGCATAGGAACACTGCGCTACCTGCTGCTGGCGCCGACCGGAAGGACCCGGCTGCTCCTGGTCAAATACGCCGGCGCGGTCGCCTTCTGCTGTGCGGCGACGGCGACTGTTGCGGCGGCAGGTGCCTTGGCCGGCGTCGTCTTCTTTCCTGTGGGACCGGTGACCCTGTTGTCCGGTGAAACTGTCAGCGTGGGCGAGGCAGCCGTGAGATCGTTGCTGATAGCTGCGTACGCCACGGTCTCCCTGATAGGACTGTCCGCCATCGGCTTACTGATTTCCACCATGACGGACGTCCCCGTGGGTGCAATGGCGGCCACGATCGTACTCGCCGTGGTCTCGCAGGTCCTGGATACGCTGCCGCAACTGGACTCGCTCCATCCCTGGTTGTTCAGCCACCACTGGGTGGGTTTCGCCGATCTTTTACGTCAGCCCATATCGTGGGCGTCGTTCGGAGATAACCTCCTGCTGCAGGGCGGCTACATCGCAGTGTGCGGCGCTTTGGCTTACGCGAATTTCTCCAATAAAGACGTGTTGTCTTAGCTTTGCCGTACGCTTTTTCCATGGCCAGATTCTTTGATGTGCATCCTGAAGATCCGCAACCGCGAGCCATCGGCCAGGTGGTGAAGATGCTGCAGGACGGCGGATTGATCGCGTATCCCACGGACTCCTGCTACGCATTGGGAGCACAGATCGGGAACCGGGAGGCACTTGACCGCATCAGGACCATCCGGAACTTGGACGACAAGCACCACTTCACCCTTGTCTGCAAGGATTTCGCCCAGATGGGCCAATTTGTCATGCTGGACAATGACGTTTTCAGGAGCATCAAGGCCGTTACTCCGGGAAGCTACACCTTCATCCTCCCGGCAACGCGTGAAGTGCCTAAGCGGCTCCTTCACCCCAAAAAGAAGACCGTGGGCGTCAGAATTCCCGACCACAAGGTGGTCCAAGCACTCTTGGCCGAACTCGGTGAACCGTTGCTCTCCAGCACCTTGCTGCTTCCAGACCAAGAGGAACCCCTCACCCAAGGATGGGAGATCAAGGAACGATTGGACAATGAGGTGGACGCCGTGATCGATTCCGGGGACACCGGGTCCGAGCCCACCACCGTGATCGACTTTTCAAGCGGTGTTGCAGAGGTTGTTCGTCGCGGTACCGGGGACCCCTCCCGGTTCGAATGAGTCCTACTCCGGCTTACGGGCCCGGCTCGGTTGGACCCGCATTGGCTCTCCGGGCATCTTAGGGAATTCGGGCGGGAAAGGCATCTCGCCTAGGCCGTTAGCGACGTCGCGCTCCCACCACTGAAGCAACACGTCAATTTTGCCAGGGTGATCATGCATGGCTGCCCAAGGGTCTCCCGCTGTCTTCAAACGCTCAGGAACAGTCCTGATGGTGTATTTGGCCGGATCGGCGCTGCCTAGTTCCTCCCACGTCAGGGGGCAGGACACCTGGGCTTGGGGCACAGCCCGGGGGCTATAGGCACCGGCGATGGTCCGGTCGCGGTTGGCTTGGTTGAAATCGACGAAGATTCGTGAGCCCCGCTCCTCTTTCCACCAGGCAGTGGTCACCTGCTCGGGCATTCTTCGCTCCAGCTCCCGTCCGGCCGCTATCACCGCGTGCCGCACATCCAGGAACTCGAAGACCGGATCGATGGGTGCATAGACGTGAAGCCCACGGTTGCCCGAAGTCTTGATGAACGCGGTCAGTCCGGCGTCGGCCAAGACTTTACGGAGTTCAAGGGCAGCCGGAATGGCGTCGGCAAAGTCTGTTCCCGGTTGGGGATCCAGATCTATCCGCAACTGGTCGGGGTTGTCCGAATTGTCCGCACGCGACGCCCACGGGTGGAAGACCACGGTATTCATTTGCGCCGCCCACACCGCTGCCGCTGGTTCGTCGATGACGAGTTGCGGGTGGGACCGGGCGCTGGGGTAGGTCACCGGCACCGAGCGCACGTACTCCGGCGCGCCCTTGGGCGGATTTTTGGAGAAGAACATCTCACCGTCGATGCTGCCTGAGTACCGCTGAAGGCTCACGGGCCGGTTCCCGTTGGCCGTGACGAAAGCCTCACCGACGTCGATCAGGTAATTCGCGAGGTCCAGCTTGGTCAGTCCTGCCTCGGGCCACATCACCCTGCTGGGGCTTGAAATCCGCACCTCCCGGGGACCGTGGGGACCTGGGACGGTGACAGTGGTTGCTTCGCTTGCCATGGCCACAAACTACCCCGCCAGACCCTATTGCGTCTTGATCCCCGCCGCCAGTGCGTCGCATATTTGATTTGGCCTTACCGGCTTCCCTGTTATTCGCCGCTTCAGCGTCCCCGATTGCAGCATGATGGAGACATGCCGACCACGGAAACATCCTTGAAGATTGCCGTAGGCGAGGGAGCCGTCTCCGCCATCCACCTCCGCCCGGAGCAGCCTTTCGCCACCTTGGTGCTGGCACACGGCGCTGGCGCAGGGATGGATCACCCATTCCTTGACGGCTTCTCGCAAGCGGTCGCCGGTTTAGGGGTGGCGACGGTGCGATTCAACTTTCCCTACCGGGAGGCCGGGCGTCGCTTCCCGGATCGGCCCCCGGTTGCCGTCGCCGCGTGGCGGGCGGTGATGGAGCACGTTGCAGCGATAGTGCCCGACCAGCCCCTGTGGGCCGGTGGGAAATCCTTTGGGGGCAGGATGGCCTCTATGGCCGTCGCGGAAGGCATGAATGCCAAGGGTTTGGTATACCTCGGCTACCCGTTGCACCCACCCGGCAAGCCGGAGAAGTTGCGGGATGAACACCTGTACGGGCTCACCGCGCCTATGCTTTTCCTCCAAGGCCCCAGGGACACGTTCGCCACAACGGAGCTCCTTGAACGGGTGGTTGCCGCTATAGGCCCGACGGCGGCCCTCCAATGGGTTGAGGGCGGGGACCATTCCTTTGCCATCAAAGGCGTGAAGCGCACCGCCGCGGAGGTAGGCGCCTCGCTCGCGCCTGCAGTGGCCGCGTTCCTGCGGCAGGCGACCTGATGTGCCGGCTCTGGGCGCCAATGTCACTGCGTCAGGCGGAACATTTCCCACAGAAGCCAGGCACTCAGTGACACGGCTCCAACTATTACTGCCGTGAAACCCGTCAGCCATAGGAGCGAGGGCGCACCGGTGGTGCGGGCAAGGATGTAGGCATCTGAGGACGCCAATTGGTGGCGACGCCGTGTGTGGACGCCGACGAGTTTGACGAGGTCGCGGACTCCCCCCACTGTCAGGGCAATTCCGAGCCCCAGAACTACATAATTGACGGCAGTGGGAGAGGCGAAAAGTACAAGGGCTTGGGCAATAGCTGCACTGCAGAGGGCTACGGCGATCCCCGTGATGTTCCGCAGGAAGATCAGTGAGACCAGGAGGAGCACCGCCCCTACGGACATGGCCGCGCCTGCCCGCCCCGCCGTGAATGACGCTATCAGCCCCAGGCCCACGACAGCCGGTGCGGGGTAGCCCCAGAACCCTGACCAGGCCGCGCCGAAGGCACTGCGCCCACTGCTGACCAGGCGGCCGGAGTGGTCCAGTCCAATGCGGAGCCCGTGGACGTACCGCCCGGTCATGAGCGCGGCATAAGCATGGCCAAGCTCGTGGACGAACGTCACATAGAGCCCAAACCACCGCCACGTTGCGGCCGGAACGCTAAGAACGATTGCGGCCGCCACTATCCCCACCAACACAGGCATCGGAACCGCAGTGGTTTGTGATTCCGTGAAACCACGAACGACGGCGGCCCACCACGTAGCGGCGAAGCTCACCGGACCGTCGCTTTGAGTCGGCTGCGGAGGCCCGCCATCAGGATCTCCAGGCCGAAATCGAAAGCGGCTCCTCCACGGTCCTCAGGCGAAGCTCCTTGGGCCAAGGCGCCGGTCAGGGCGGGATACCCGTCCGCCGGAGGCGCCCATACGACGTCGGGCGCTGCCAGGTCAAGGGCGAAGCCGAGCGCGAAACTGTCCACGGTGGAGATCGCAGAAACCACGTCCCTACCGTGAAATCCAGCCTGCTCCAGGACCTTCGCGAGGTCCTCGTACAGTGCCAGGACCTGGCTGTCCTGGACCGTTTGCAGGACCATCAAGGGCGCCAAACGGGGGTGCCTGGCGAAGGCATCACGGTAGCTGCGTACGATCGAGCCCAAGGCAGCTTCCCAACCGTCCGCGGCGTCGAGGTCGTACGGGCTTTCCGAAATGATCCGGCCCCGCATCAGTTCCAGGATTTCCTCGCGGCCACTGACATGGTTGTAGATCGAGGATTGGCTCACCCCGATCCGCTTGGCCAGCTTGGGCAGGCTGAAGTCCCCTGATTCGTCCACCAACTCCAGTGCGGCAGTAACTAAGGCATCTACGGAAATCAACGGGACGCGGGGGCGTGCCATTTCGGTTCTCCTATCTACGGCGTAGTTACGACTCTAGCCAGAAGTTACCGGTGAGGCCTTGTGCAGTGCATCACAAAGCCTTACGATAAACGAAAGCCTTTCGCTTACGCTTGGCTTCCCTCCCCCTTCCTGACCCCGAGGACCACCATGTCAGATCTCGAAACCCGGCCGCCCACGGCCGAAGCGGCCACTGGGCTGAAACGGAATGCCATTGGAACAGGTGGCATTGCCTTCCTGGTGATTTCCGCAGCTGCACCGCTGACGGTGATGGCGGGCGTTGCCCCTGTCGCCATCGGCATCGGGGGCATTGGCGCCCCTATGGGCTACGTCATAGCCGGTGCGGTGCTTTTGATTTTCGCTATTTCCTTCATGGCCATCACCAAGCACGTCAAAGCGGCCGGTGGCTTCTATACCTACATCGCGTTGGCGATGGGGAAGACGGTGGGCTTGGCCTCTGCCATCGTTGCCATTGTCTCCTATAACTGCCTCCAGATCGGCGTCTACGGACTGTTCGCAGTCCAGACGCAGGCCATGCTCCATACTTTGTTTGGCTTGGACGTGCCGTGGCCGGTGGTGGCCTTGGTTGCCATCGCCGCAGTGTGGTTCCTTGGCTACCGTGGCATTGACGTCGGCGCCAAAGTCTTGGGCGTCCTGCTGGTCGCCGAGACAGCGATCCTGGCAGTCATGGGTGTGGGCATTCTCGCCAAAGGCGGCGCTTCCGGCATCAGTTTTGCCTCGTTCTCCCCTGAGCACGCCTTCACTCCCGGCGTCCTGGCCATCCTGGCCATCTGTTTCGCCGCGTTCATGGGATTTGAATCCACCGTCCTCTACCGTCGCGAAGCAAGGAATCCGGACCGGTCCGTTCCGCGCGCCACCTACATCGCCGTCGGTTTCATGTCGGTCTTCTACGCCTTCATCGTATGGACCGTGGTTCAGGCTTACGGTGACGGCGGTGTGGTCGAAGCCGCTGGAGAGCTCTCGGACGGAATGTTCTTCGCCACCATCAACCACTATGTGGGTCCTTGGGCAGAGGTGGTGATGTATGTCCTGATCGTCACCAGCGTTTACGCTTCGCAGTTGGCCTTCCACAACGCCATCAACCGGTACGTGTACATGTTGGCCAAAGACGGTGTGCTGCCCGCCTTCTTGGCAAAGACCCACCCCAAGTACAAATCCCCGCACCGTGCCGGGCAGATCCAGACCATCCTGGCCGCCGTCGTCATCCTCATCTGCGCAGTAGTTGGCGCGGATCCGTACAAGCAGCTGCTCATCTGGGTCAATACGCCGGGCATCTTCGGCATCGTTGGCCTGCAGGGCCTGGTGTCGGTAGCAGCCTTCCTGTACCTGCGGCGCAATCCCGCTGCTGTCACCAACCGCCTCCTGATTCCGCTCAGCGTGGCCTCGGCGGTCCTGCTCTTCGGTGTGGCGGTCTTGATCGCCGTCAACATCGAACTCCTGACTTTCGCCGATGACGTCACCAACATCATCCTTTTGCTGGTTGCACCTGTCGTGTTCCTTGCCGGGTTGCTCATTGCCCGCAAACTGCGTACCACCCGACCAGCCGTATACGCCCGAATTGGAAGCTTTGAAACCCATGAATCCTGACCTCATCATTCTTGCCGGCACCGTTCACACGCTGGACGAAGACAACGGCAGAGATCCGCAGGCTCCGGTGCAGGCTGTCGCGATAACCGACGGCATTATCGCTGCGGTGGGGAGCCGCCATGAAGCCAACCAGTGGGCCGGTCCACGCACCCGCGTTATTAACCTTTGGGATGCGACCCTCACGCCCGGGCTGGTGGATTGCCACATCCATCCGGTCTTCGGCCTTGACCTCACCATGGGTGCGGACCTGTCCGGTGCCACCACGCTGGAGGAGGTGCGGGCGCTGCTGCGCCAGGAACCAGCGGGCGACGGCGGCTGGATACGTGCGTGGGGCCTGAACCCGAACGCTTTCGGCACAGTCCCTTTGCACCGGGACTCCCTCGATGACATCACCGGTGATCGGCCGGCACTGATCCGCTTGTTCGATGCCCATTCGGCCTTGGCCAACAGCAAGGCCTTGGAGATCGCCGGAATCCGAGGCCGCCATGAGTTCGGGCAGGCGGCGGAAGTGGTGTGCGACGCAGACGGGGTTCCTACAGGTTTCCTCCTGGAAGCCGCCGCAATGGAGCTTGTCAAGCGGCATATGCCGCAGGAATCCTTTGCCCAGCGGAAGGCACGGCTTGGGGCGCTGTTGCAGGACTTGGCACGCTCGGGCTTGACCAGTGTCCACGTCATGGACCACAGCGAGGAATCCGCAGCACTGTTCCGGGCCTTGGAAGCTGAAGCCGAGCTGCCCCTCCGGATTCGGAGTGCACCATGGTGCATGCCAGGCACGGGCGAAGCCGAATGGGAGGATTTGGCCCGTGCAACAGCCACGGGTGGACGACGTTGGTCCGTTGAAGCCATCAAGTTGTTCGTTGACGGAACCGTGGACAACGGAACCGCCTGGCTCTACGAGCCGGACCTCTACGGACAATCAACGGCGCCATTCTGGCCACGCCCGGAGGATTACCGCGCTGCAGTGCACTACTTTGCAACACGCGGCATTCCGACGGCGACCCACGCCATCGGCGACGCGGGCGTTGCCCACGTTCTGGCGGCATTGGAGACGCTACCGGAGGAGGCCCTGCCAGCGGGTCAGCGCCGATCCGTGCACAGGATTGAACACATCGAGACTATTCCGGACGAATTCATCGCGCGGTTCAAAGAGCAAGGCATTGTTGCAAGCATGCAGCCAACGCACTGCACGCACTACTCGCTGGCTGACCACAGCGACAATTGGTCCACGCGGCTGGGGCCCGAACGCGCCAACCGGGCCTGGCGTTGCCGGGATCTCAGGGAGGCGGGGGTTACCGTCGCCATGGGCTCGGACTGGCCTGTTGCACCGTTCGCGCCGCTTCCAATTATGGCCGACGCCCGGCTCCGGAGAAGGTCTGGGCATCCTGAACAGGAACCGATCGCTCCGCACCAAGCACTCACGGCACTCCAAGCGCTGGAAGGCTACACCTCACATGCAGCCAAGGCCGCGGGTTTATGGGAGGTGTCCGGCTCCATCACGGTGGGCAAACGGGCCGACTTGACCGCGTTCGAACTCGATCCCCTGACCACGGAACCGGATGAGCTTGCCGCCAGCGGGGTTCTAGGCACCTTCGTGGACGGGGAGGTCCAGTTCATGCTTGAGCGGCTGCAATAGCTGCAGCCATGCCCACCGCTACATCCGTTTCTTGGTCCGGGCAGTAGGTGTGACCGACCACGGATCCTCGGGCCAGGGATGCTTGGGGTAACGCCCACGCATCTCGGCCCGGACCTGCGCGTACGGCCCTGACCAGAAGGATTCGAGATCGTCCGTGACAGCCAGGGGCCGTCCGGCCGGGGATAATAAATGGAACAGCACAGGAACCCGGCCGTCCACCAAGCGTGGCGTGCGGTCCCAGCCGAAGCATTCCTGCAGCTTGACCGCCAGGACCGGGCGTCCGTCGTCGTCCACGTCCGGATACTGGACCCGCACCAGGGAGCCGCTCGGCACCTCAAGCCGCTCGGGCGCCAACTCCCCAAGACGTGCCGCTTCAGGCCACGGAAGCAATCTCCCGAGCGGCTCGTGAAGATCCACGGCGCGGACAGGGCTCCCCGTGGCCATGGCCTCCATCTCGGGCGCCAGCCACAGGTCCAAGCAGGCAAGAAGTGCCGCGTCAGTGACATCGGGCCACGGCGTCCCGAGCACACGGTGCAGGAGTGCAAGGCGCCGACGCAAGGAGTCAGCTGCGCTTGACCAGCCGATCAGGGATAAACCCGCCCCCAGCAAGGCGTCCGCGACCGCCTTCCGTCCGGCTTCCGCGCTGGGGCGGACCGGAGTGGACGATAGTACGATAGCGCCCAGGCTGCGCTCCGCCCTTGCCGTCACGCGACCGTCCGCGAACGTCGCCCGCGTATTCTCGGTCATCAAAGCGGACGCCGCAGCCTCAGCCAACGCCGGAGACAACGGAGCGGCCGCCCTGATCACCGCACCCGTGCCGGCAGCTGCCCGGCCGTGGGCGCGCGACACCTCAGCAACGGCGAGCCATTCGTGGCCGGACAACGGACTTCCCATCGGCAATCCGGCACGCGTGCCCGATGACATGAGGTACGTCCCGGAGTCCTTCCCCGGGACGCGCTGGGCCACCCGGTCCGGAAAGGCCAGGGCGACGACGAATCCCAGCGCCTGCTGCGTACTGACGCTCACGTCGGGCAGGGAACCCGCGACGACGGCCGCCTCCCTGCGGGCAATTGATTCCAGCCGCTGGACATCCTCCCGAAATCGCCGCGAGGCCGGTTCGGAACCGGAATGCAGCGCGGCAAGTAATTGCGTCAAGTCCGCCGAAGGTGCCCGCATGTCACCTGCCACCAGGGCCACGGCTTCTGCGGCTGCCCGATGGCCGACGATCGCGGACCCGCCCAGCAATGCGCGCGCGAGACGGGGGTCGGCGGGAACGCGAGCCAAGACTTTGCCAAGGGAAGTGGCTCCTCCCTCCCCCGTCACCGCGCCCAGCTCGCGCAGCACTGTCATGGCTTCCTCCATGGCCGGGTGGGGCGCCGGGTCGGGGAGGTCCAGGCCACGCCCCTCCGGGGCACCCCAACATGCCAGCACCAGGGCGGCACCCGTCAGGTCGGCAACCGTGATTTCCGGTGTTGTATGCGCCGGTGCAGCTGCGAACGCCTGGGGATCGTAGCAACGAATGACCGTACCTGGTCCTTGTCGCGCAGCACGGCCGGCGCGTTGCTCGGCCGAAGCCCGGGAGCAGGACACAGTCACAAGGCCCGACATGCCGCGCCCACGGTCCCGGCGTGGCTCCCTGGACAGCCCGGAGTCGATAACCAACCGCACCCCGGGAACCGTGAGGGATGACTCCGCCAAAGCGGTGGAGACGATGATCCGTGGCGGGCCCCCGGGCTCCCTCCCGGACACGGCACGGTCCTGTGCTTCAGGGCCGATCTGGCCGTGTAACTCCAGAACCTCAACGGTCCCGGCCAGGCGGCCGCGCAGCCGGGACGCGACGTCGGACACCTCTCGAGCGCCAGGAAGGAAGACCAAAGCGTCGACGTCGGGCTGCATCGCGAGAACCTCTGCATGAGCGCTGGCGGCAGTATCGGCAACGTGGTGGAGGAAGGCAGCGGAAACCCCGCGCTCGTTTAGCCGGTGTTCCCTCGCGGGCGCCCACCGGACCTCCAAGGAGTGCAGGGCCGAACGGCAGTCAACAACAGGAGCCTGCCCCAACAGCGCCGCAAACCGCTGGGCTTCCAGGGTTGCCGACATGGCCACGAGGATGAGGTCTTCCCGCAATGCCCGGACTTCGCCGAGCATGCCGACGAGGAGATCAGAGTCCAGGCTGCGCTCATGGACCTCGTCCAGCACCACCGCATGGATGCCCTCCAGGCCCGGATCCGTGAGCAGGCGCTGGATCAGGATGCCGGGCGTCACGAACTCCACCAGGGTGTTGGTGCTAGTTTTGCTCTCAGCGCGGACCGTGTAACCCACCCGATCGCCCAGGCGAGTACCGTCCAGCGAGGCTAATCGCCGGGCCGCCGAGCGAACCGCAACGCGCCGGGGTTGGGTAACGACGACACGGGGCCGGCCGCTCTTGCCGGCCCACATGAGGTTTGTCAGCAGCGGGGGCACCAGCGTTGTCTTCCCGGTGCCGGGCGGAGCCTGGACCACCGCCGCACCGCCGTCGCCCTGTTCCGCCAGTGCGGCAGCGAGCCGGTCCAGGGACTCCGCGAAAGCCAATCCCGCGCTCATCTCGGCCAGTTGGAATGTCACCGGTCCATCCTCTCAAACAGCGACGCCCCTTCCACCACGTGGAAGGGGCGTCGCGAATGTTGATCTGGTGTGATGAGACGATCAGCCGATCGTCGCAGTGTCGATCACGAAGCGGTACCTGACGTCGGATGCCAGGACACGCTCATAGGCTTCATTGATCTTGCTGGCGGGGATGACCTCGATTTCGGCCCCGAGGCCATGCTCGGCACAGAAGTTCAACATCTCCTGCGTTTCGGGGATCCCCCCAATCATGGATCCTGCAAACCGGCGACGCCCGCCGATGAGGGCAAAGGCTTGGACGGGCAGCGGTTCAGCCGGCGCCCCGACATTGACAAGGGTGCCGTTGAGGGTCAGCAACTGAAGGTAGGCGCTGATGTCAATGGAGGCACTGACGGTGTTGACGATGAGATCGAAGGTGCCTGCAAGCTCCTCGAACGTAGCTGGATCGCTGGTGGCGTAGTAGTGGTCGGCGCCCAGCTTGAGGCCGTCTTCCATCTTCTTGAGTGACTGCGAAAGGACAGTCACCTCGGCACCCATGGCGTGGGCGATCTTGACGCCCATATGGCCCAGGCCGCCAAGGCCCACGATGGCGACCTTCTTGCCCGGACCCGCACCCCAGTGATGCAGCGGGGAGAAGGTGGTGATGCCCGCGCAGAGCAGGGGCGCTGCGACGTCGAGCTCCAGCGCATCCGGGATGGAGACGACGAAGTCCTCATTCACCACGACATCGGTGGAATATCCGCCTTGGGTAATGGTGCCGTCCCGGTCAACCGCACCGTAGGTGCCCACGTTGCCGTTCAAGCAGTATTGCTCCTCGCCGGCAAGGCAGTTCTTGCACTCCTTGCACGAGTTGACCATGCAGCCGACGCCGACGCGATCGCCGACTTTGTGCTTGGTGACCTCCGAGCCAATCTCGGTCACGATGCCCGCTATCTCGTGTCCAGGCACCAGCGGGTACTGCTGGGGACCCCAGTCACCGCGAACGGTGTGGATGTCCGAGTGGCAAATACCGGCAAACTTGATGTCGATGTGGACATCGTGGGATCCTACGTCCCGGCGCTCGATGGTGGTCAGCGTCAGGTCGCCCGTGGCCGAGGGTGAAGCGTAAGCGGAAGCGGTAGACATGTTTCTCCTACGTATCTGGCGTAAGTGGACGTTTCCATCTAACACTCATTCCCTGAGTGTAGGCAGGTACTGGCAGGACACGTACTGTTAGGGCCCCCTTCGATGCGTTGGCTCCTGCCCGGTACATTCATCACCTAAATCTCATCACCGGGCGTCAAAAGCCTCGAGCAATCGCTTCACGGACCCGCCCAAATTCCATTCCGACGCTAGCCTCTCAAGTTCACTCCGAGCTTCCCCCGTGACGGGAACGAGCTCGGCGCGGACCTCTTCAAGAGAGGGAACCGGCAGGTCCCGCACCACATTCACGACGACGGGCGCCACCTTGAGGTACTCGGACCCGGCCGCCAATTTCGCGCGAACAGGTGCAGACACCCCACCGTCAGGGTCCTGGGCAGCTTCGAGCAAGCCATCCAGGGATCCGTAGCGTCCAAGCAAGGACGCCGCCGTCTTCTCACCGATCCCGGCGACTCCGGGCAGGCCATCGGACGCATCCCCGCGCAGCGTCGCGAAGTCAGCGTATTGCTGCGGCAAAACGCGGTATTTGCCCACCACCACCACGTCCGTGACCACTTCAAGGTTCTTCATGCCGCGTGCAGTGTAGATGATCCTGACGTTGCGTTCGTCGTCCACCAGCTGGAAGAGATCCCGGTCACCGGTGACAACGTCTGTGGGCATGGTGGCGTGGGTGGCATAGGTTCCTGCGACGTCGTCGGCTTCGTGCCCGTCCACTCCCACCACGGCAATACCCGCCAACTGAAGGACTTTTCGGATCAGAGGAATCTGCGCCTCAAGGGGATCCGGTACCACTTCACGGTCCGGGCCATCGTCAACGACCTCGGCCACGCGATGGGATTTGTAGCTCGGGATCAGGTCCACGCGCCATTGGGGCCGCCAGTCGTTGTCCCAGCACGCCACCAGATGGGTGGCGCCGTAGTCGGTGGTGAGGCGGGCAATCATGTCCAAGAGTCCGCGTACGGCGTTGACCGGCGTCCCGTCGGAGCGGCGAATGGTGTCGGGGACGCCGTAGAAGGCGCGGAAGTACAGGGAGGCGGTGTCCAAGAGCATCAGGCGGGCCATACCTGATCCTGACATGGAAGTTACCGCTGGCGGATGCAGCGCCCAGGAACTGGACACCGGCGAAAGAATTTGCCCATCTTTGTGACCGAGGTTACCATTGAACGAGCAATAATCGAACACTGAGTTCAATTATCGAACAAAGACCGCTCGACACACAAAGAAGTGAGGAAAGCCCGTGCAGTTCCACCATCACGGTTACGTTTCAGGTGACCCGCGCGTTGAGCCGGCTGCCGGCGTCGGAATCAATCGCCCCGCTGAGCTACCCGACCAAGTGGACGTCCTGATAGTTGGCACTGGTCCGGCGGGCATGTTGACCGCGGCGCAGTTGTCCCAATTTCCGGACGTCACCACCCGCATCATCGAGCGCCGCCCTGGGCGGCTCGCCATCGGACAGGCGGATGGCATCCAAGCCCGGAGCGTGGAGACATTCCAAGCGTTCGGCTTCGCGGAGCGCATCATTGCCGAGGCCTACCGGATCACGGAGATGGCCTTTTGGAAGCCGGACCCTGCCGACCATTCACGGATCGTCCGTGCTGCCCGGGCAGTGGATGACCCGGCCGGCATCAGCGAGTTTCCGCACCTGATTGTTAACCAGGCGCGGGTTCTGGATTACTTCGCTGAGGTCATGGCCAACTCCCCCACACGGATGACCCCGGACTATGGATACGAATTCCACAGCCTTGAGGCAACCGGCAAGGGTGACTACCCCGTCACGGTGACCTTGGGACACACGTCGGGTCCCAATGAGGGGACCGAGCGCATCATCAAGGCCAAGTATGTGGTGGGTGCCGATGGAGCGCGCAGCAAGGTTCGCAGCGCCATCGGCTGCACGCTGGCCGGAGACCAAGCAAACCACGCGTGGGGAGTCATGGACGTCCTGGCAACCACCGATTTCCCCGACATCCGATTGAAGTGCGCCATCCAGTCCGGTGCTGGCGGAAGCATCCTCCTGATTCCCCGCGAAGGCGGTCACCTGTTCCGCATGTACGTGGACTTGGGCGAGGTCAATCCCAACGACAACGGTGCGGTACGCAAGACCACCATCGAGCACATTATCGAAAAAGCCAACGACATCATCCACCCGTACACCTTGGAGGTCCGCAACGTTGCGTGGCACAGCGTGTATGAGGTCGGCCACCGCCTCACGGACAGGTTCGACGACGTACTGCCGGAGGAACGCGGGCACCGTACACCACGGGTGTTCATCACCGGCGACGCCTGCCACACTCACAGCGCGAAGGCCGGCCAAGGCATGAACGTCTCCATGCAGGACGGGTTCAACATCGGCTGGAAGCTCGGGCACGTGCTGGAGGGCCGCAGCCCCGAGAGCTTGCTGGACACCTACTCGGCAGAGCGGCAGGTGGTTGCCAAGAACCTCATCGACTTCGACAAGCAGTGGTCAAGCCTCATGGCGAAAAAACCTGAAGAGTTCGAAGATCCCACGGAGTTGGAGAACTTCTACACCCGCACCGCAGAGTTCCCCGCCGGGTTCATGACGCAGTATGCCCCCTCGATGCTTATTGCCGAGCCCAAGTACCAGGAACTCGCGGCAGGATTCCCGTTGGGCAAGCGATTCAAGTCAGCACCTGTGCTGCGTGTCTGCGACACCAACCCCCTGCAGCTCGGCCACCATGCCAAGGCCGATGGGCGCTGGCGCATCTACGTGTTCGCTGACGCGGCCCCTGCCGGAGCCCCCGGACCGGTTGCAGACTTCGCCGAGTGGATCGCGAACTCGCCGGACTCGCCGGTGGTTGGAACGCCGTCGGACCTGGACAGCGATGCGTGGTTCGATGTGAAGGTGATTTACCAGCAGGACCACACGGCTGTTGACATCAACGCCGTCCCTGCCGCCTTCAAGCCCACCGTCGGACCGTTCAAGCTCACCTACTTGGAAAAGGTTTTCGGCACCGACCCCACCAACGACATTTTCGACCAGCGCGGCCTGAGCCGTGACGGCGTAGTGGTGGTAGTGCGGCCGGACCAGTACGTCGCGAACATCCTGCCGCTGAACGCAACCGCAGAATTGGGCGAGTTTTTCGCCGCCGTGCATTCCGGACAGAAGGAACCGGCGCGAATGGCTCCGTAGGCGTACAGTGTCACGGGCGCCCGGAGGCGTGCGCCACACAAAAAGGTGTCCACGGCCGGGCTTCCAGGCGACCCTCGGGAATAGCAGCGCCGCATACGCTGCACACTCCGTAGGTCCCTTGGGAGATCCGGCCCAACGCCGCCTCGATCTGCGCCAGGCTGGCCCGGCTTTGTTTCAGGAGTGCGGTCGCTTGGGACAGCTCGAAAGCGATGGTGCTCCCTTCAGGATCGTGTTCGTCGTCCACGTTGGAGTCTTGACGGGCTGCGTTGACCGAGGTTATGTCCCGGTCCAGGTCCTTCAGGAGTGTGAGTTTTTGGGCGCGCTCGTCCTCCAGAAGGAGCCGGAACCCTGTGGTGTCAATCATTCAGGAGCCCAGCTCCGCCCAGAGGAATGCCAGGGTTGCGGCACCGGCCCTGAGCATGTCCACCCGCACACTCTCATCGCTATCGTGCCAGTTGTCCTCAACAAGCCCGGTCCCGAAGAACACAACAGGTACATCCAACCTGGAGGACAAGAGTTCGGCGGGACCGCCACCGGCGTTGCCCATCCGCCCCACGCTCGGCACCTCAAAGCCCTTCGCCATGGAGCGTGAGAGGGCATCGAGAACCGGATTAGGGGGTGTCCGGTACGGCTCTTGGGCCGTCTCCGTGTCCACGGACAGCCGGTAGTCGAAGTCGGGGCTCTTGTGCACTTCAAACCAGCGCCGAATAAGGGCCGCCACTTCGTTGACGCTCTGCCCGGCAACGGTCCGGACGCTGATGTCGACCGATGCCATCGACGGGACGGTGGCTCTTTTGACTCCCACGGGATCGCCCGCGACCAGCGCGATCACTTCAAGAGCGGGACGCTCCCACAACTGTTCAAGCACCGAATAGCCGGCCTCCGGCCTGATGCTGCGGGTATGGCTACGTTCCAGCCAGTCAGCGGGATCAAACGGTAGCGCCGCGAGTTCCTCGCGGCGGGTCGGCGAGATTTCCTCCACCGAGTCATAGAAGGCGGGAAACGCTATGCGGCCTTTCTCGTCGTGCAGCTCCGTTAGCATCCTGCTGATCTCAAGCGCTGGATTTGGAGCCGGTCCGGACACTGCACCACTATGGATATCGGTGAGTGGACCGAGGACTTCCAAGTGCACAGGGACCATGCCGCGAACGGTGGTGCAGAGGGCAGGGTGTTCGGCCTTCCAGAGCAAGGTGTCGCTGAAGATCACGGCATCGGCACCAAGCTCTGCCCGGTGTTCGTCGAGGATGGCTGACAACCCCGGCGATCCAGCCTCTTCCTCGCCCTCAACAAGCCACTTAAGGTTCACGGCCGGCGTCGTCCGACCCGTGGCGGCAAGGTGCGCCGCGAGGCCCCAGATGTGCGCCAGCACTTGGCCCTTTGCATCAGAACTGCCTCGGCCATACAGGCGCCCGTCCCGGAGCACCGGCTCAAAGGGAGCCGTTTGGTCCCAGTTTTCGTCTTTGACGGCGCGAACGTCGTGATGGCTGTAGATCAGGATCGTCGGCGCGCCTGGGGCTGCCTTCCATTCGGCAAAGACGGCAGGGCCTTGGACACCCTCCCAGATCTCGGTCGATGGAAAGCCTGCGTCGCGAAGCTCACCCGCGAGCCAGTTCGCGGACCGGGTGAGGTGCCTCTGGCGCTCGGGGACGCCCGCCACCGACGGGATCCGGATCCATTCGGCGAGCTTGTCAAGGTACTGCGGTGTGGTGTGGTCCAAGTAGTTCCGGACGGCGTCGTCGTGGTTCATGGCCTGCCCCTAGTTCGCTTCTGCCAGTTCCGATTCGGCGAGATGAAGGCGCCGATCGCGGCCGTGGGCCCGCTCCCGGGTTCCCGTCCCGTGGGTTCGGACGACGGCGTCCCGGACCACAGCGCCCATGTCACCGCTGCTTGGGAGTGCGTCCCGCTGACGTTGCGACCCGGTGCCCACCGTCATGATGTCCGCCATCGCCGCGAGGACAGCGGCCTCGTCTCCGCTGCGGACAAGCATCGGCCGGACGTGGGCCAGGAGAACCTCTAATGCCTCGGACGCCGGGCAGGGAGTGTTGAGCAGTGGGTGCAACAGATCTCCTTCCATGCCGGACTCACTGGCCTTCCAGCTTGCCAGCCGGAGTTGTTCGCAGGATATCCGGGCCGGGCGCACACCAGCCCTCCACTGGCTGGATGCTGTTTCCACCAAGGCCCGCACCAGCGCAGCGATGGCCGCCGCGTGCGTAGCCTCCATGCAGACGTCGGCGATGCGTATCTCCACCGTGGGGTGGTTCCGCGAGAGCCGGGCATCGAAGTACACCATGCCTTCATCAACAAGCACCCCTGATGCCAAAAGCGAGTCGACGTAACGCCGGTACTCGGGCTCGGATCCGAACCTTTCGCAAGGTCCCGCCGTCGGCCATCGACTCCATGCTTGGTAGCGGTAGCTTGAATACCCGCTGTCAGAACCTTGCCAGTACGGAGAGTTGGCGCTGAGCGCCAAGAGCAACGGTAACCACACCCGGATCCGATCCAGGACAGCTACGCCTTCCTCCCCCGAAGTGACGCCAACGTGGACATGGAAGCCGCACGTCAATTGTTCACGGAGCGTGATCCCGAACCGGGACGCCATATCGACATATCGGGGACGCTCAACCAGGGTCGGCGTGCCCGCAACGGGGCTGGTGGCCAAGGCCACTGCGCGCGCTCCAACTCTACGGGCAGCGGTGTCAGCAAGGTGGCGCCCTCGCCGGATAACGTCCACCAATTCGTCCAACGTGGAGCATACAGGGCTGACAGCCTCGATCTGCTCTTGCTTGACTTCCAATGTAAGCGTGGGACCCGCGCTGCCTTGCCGTGCGGTTCGCCGGGTCCGCGTCATCATCAGGGCCTGCTCGGCCTTGGGTACCGGTTTTCCAGTGAGGGGCTCGACGAGGAGGAACTCCTCCTCAATGCCGAAGGTTCTGAGGCCACCCCGGGCGGGCTGCGGGTCTCGGGATGAGATGGGAGAAGTTTTCATAGCTACCCCTAGCGGTGGCGGCAAGCGCGACGCGGCGCTTGCCATACGAACAAAAAGACCCTCCTGCACGAGTCACCAATGGGTACCTTCAAAAGTAATCAGGGTACTTATTATTCAAGATACCTGCATTAGTCCGCCACCGGAAGAGCAAGCCCCGCGAGGAAGAGGCTCTCGGCCACGATTGCCTTGGCAAAGTCGCCTATGTGGATGGACTCATTGGCGCCGTGTGCCCGGGAATCCGGATCCTCGACGCCGGTGACCAGTACCTCAGCATCCGGAAAACGCTCCTTGAGCATGCTCACCGCGGGTATCGACCCACCCACGCCCATCCGGACCGCATCAACGCCCCACGCCTCATACATCGCGCCGGCCATCGACCGCGCTGCCAGGGAGGCACCGTCCCCCGCGTAACCCTCCGTGCGGCCACCCGGGGTAACCCGAACCTCCGCGCCGAATGGCGCGTAGCGCTGGAGATGGCGCACGACGGCGTCCATTGCCTCCGCTGTGTCGGTCGCCGGAGCGAGGCTCAGGGTGAACTTGGCAGCCGCCGTCGGCTGCAAGGTGTCCGAAGACACCGCCACCGATGGAGCGTCGATACCGATGATGGCCAGGGCAGGCTTGGTCCATAACCGTGATGTCAGGCTGCCCGACCCCGTGAGGCGGACACTCGGCCGGACCCCCGAGTCCCTCCGGAACTCGGCCTCGGAAAGAGCAGGGCCCGGCTCTTCCATGCCAGGCAGCCCGGCAATGGCGACATTGCCGTCGTCGTCGTGCAGGGTGGCAATCAGCCGCGACAGAACCGTAATGGCATCAACCAACGGTCCGCCGTAGGTGCCGGCGTGCAGTGCGTGATCAAGAACCCGGACCTCAATGGTGCCGAGGATAAGACCCCGGAGGCTGGTTGTGAGGGCCGGAGTTCCAACCTTCCATTGGCCGGAGTCGGCGATGATCATCACGTCAGGCTTCAGCGGTTGGTCGTGTGGCAGCGATAGCTCGTGGTCCAGGAGCTCCGGCAAGCTGGGCGAGCCGGCTTCCTCTTCACCATCAATGAGCACGATGAGGCCGAGTCCCGAATCAGGACCAAGCTCGTGCAGAACTGCGCGAACAGCCGCCACGTGCAGCATGATGCCGCCTTTGTTGTCGGCAACCCCGCGGCCGAACAACCTGCCGTCCCGGGCGACGCTGTCGAACGGTGGGCTTAACCAGTCTGCCAGGCGGCCCGGGGGCTGGACGTCGTAGTGGGCATAGAGGAGGACGGTCGTCTGCCCCGGAGCTGGTTGCCTCCGCGCCATGACCGCGGGCGCTCCGTGCGAGCCGTCAGGGCGGTCCGCGCGTAGGATCCGCACGTCGTCGAAACCCGTTCCCCGGAAGAGCCCGGCAACCGCTTCCGCCGCCCGGTCCAGCTCCGCAGGATCGAACGCGGCCCAGGCCATGGCCGGGATGCGGGCCAAGGCGGACAACTCAGTCAGAACCGCAGGAAGGCCAGAGTCTACGTACCGGCGAATCCGGCCCGCCGTTGCCTCTTCCACCGCCGGTTAACCTACCCCGTGTCGCTGCAACCACATCTCCAGAACTGCCAATTGCCACAGCACGTTGCTGTTTCCGCGGGTCCGACGCCGATTTGGCTCTGCCAGAAGGCCCTGGATGTAGTCGGGCCGGAATAGTCTCCGCTGCTTGGCCTCGGGTGCATGGAGGGCGTCCTCCACCATGGAAAGGAACGGTTCTTCAAGGTGCTGGAGCGCGGGGACGGGGAAGTATCCCTTGGGTCGGTCCACCACTTCGTTAGGAAGTAGCTTCCGGCCCAGGTCCTTCAGGATGGCCTTCCCACCTTGGGCCGCCTTGAGATGGGGCGGGCAGGCCGCTGCCAGTTGCACCAGGTCTTGGTCCAAGAAAGGAACCCGGGCTTCCAGCCCCCATGCCATGGACATGTTGTCCAGTCGCTTGACCGGGTCATCCACCATCAGGAGGTGGGTGTCCAGGCGCAGGATTGCATCCAGGGCCGTGTCCGCTCCGGGTTCGGCCATGTTGGAGGCCAACACGTCCTCGCTGACATCCCGCTCGCAGTACCACTCCGGTTCCAGGCAATCCACGATCTGGGCGTGGCTACGGTCCACGAAGGCCGATCTAAAGGACGCCAAGGCGTGGTCCCGGCCAACGTCGGCAGCGGGCTGATGATAGGCGTATCCGGCAAAGACTTCATCCGCTCCTTGGCCGCATTGCACTACTTTCACGTGGTCAGCGACTGCCCTTGAAAGCAGATGGAAAGCCGTCACATCATGGCTCGCCATGGGTTCGGACATCGCGGCTACGGCTGCATCCACTGCCGGAGCGAAGTCCGCGGTGCTGATGTGGAGTTGCTCGTGGCGGGTCCCAAACGTCCGTGCAACCACATCCGAGTACTGAAACTCGTCCCCTTCGGCCCCGCCGACGTCGTCGAAACCGATGCTGAAGGTGGACAAGCCGTGTTGACCTTCCTCGGCCAATAGCGCCACCAACAGGCTGGAGTCCAACCCGCCCGAAAGGAGGACGCCAACGGGAACGTCGGCCACCGTCCTGCGTTTCACGGCCACGCGCAGGGAGTCGTGAATGGCGTCCTGCCAGTCGGCGTCCGTCCACTTCGCGAACCGGTCCTGCCGGGAATACTCGGGCTGCCAGTACCGGCGGTCCGTTGAGCTTCCGTCCCGCCTGATGACGCGAATGGTTGCCGCCGGCAGTTTTTTCACTCCTCGAAGAATCGTCCTCGGAGCCGGGATGATCGAATGCCAGCTGAGGTAGTGATGCAGCGCCACCTCATCAATACCCGTATCGATGCCACCACCCTGAATCAATGCGGGGAGGCTCGAGGCAAACCGGACACGGTCTGAAGTGCTTGAGTCCGGGGTGCTTGAAACATATAGCGGCTTGATGCCCAGGCGGTCACGCACCAGCACTACCTTGCCTTGCCTGCCGTCCACGACTGCGATGGCAAACATCCCGACGAGGTGATGGACGAAGTCTTCGCCCCATTTTTGGTACGCCCTGAGGATGGCCTCCGTATCGCTGGTGGAGTGGAACGTGTACTCCGCTTCCAGCTGCGTACGGAGCTCTTTGTAGTTGTAAATACAGCCGTTGAACGTTAGGGCGAGGTCATGTTCTTCGTCCAGCATCGGTTGAGCCCCGGCATCTGAAAGATCGATGATGCTCAGGCGACGGTGACCTAACGCCGCCCACCCTCCGTCCCAGGTTCCCGAACCATCCGGCCCTCGGTCCACCATTGCGGCAACCATGGCAGTCACCGCTGAGCTGTCTGCGCTTTTCCCCCTGAACGCAATTTCACCTGCTATTCCACACATTGCGCTTCACCTTGCCGGTTATTCGGGTTTCTTCTCTTCCTTGCGGACCACCCGTACGGTCTCCAAGGATGGATCAGCGGGGTCGGGCAGGACCATGCCCGCCTTGACTCCGCTCCTGAGGTAATCGATTGCGGCTTTATTGATCAGTTCACCTGGTAGCAAAAGGGGAATTCCCGGCGGGTACGGAGTTGCCATTTCGGCCGCTATCCGTCCGGGGGCTTCATCCGCGGGCACCACTTCCACGGGTCCGAAAAAGGCGTCCCGGGGCAATATAACTGTTTCCAGGTATAGTTCGCTTTCGTCTGGGATCAGGACCTTGGGACGTCGCGGAAGTGAAGGCGCGGCCTCGATGAGCTTTCCCAGCCCCTCCATCAACCAGCCTGCCGTCTCGGCGTCGTCGGACACTGAGATCACTGCCTCGATGCGTCGGTGATCGGTGGTAGCCATGTCCAGTAGGCAGTTCTCCCGCAACCATTCGGTGGCCTGGAAGCCGGAGATCCCTAACTCGGATACGTCGATCATGATGTGCAGGATGTCAAGGTCATGGGATGCCTCTTTCCGCACCAATTCATCTTCGAGCACGTGCAGGCCAGGCAGGGCTTCGATGTCACGCCGCAGGCGTTTGGCCAGGGTGAGCGCGTCCTGGATCATGGCCCTCCCGGACTGGACCATCTGGCGCCTCCAGCCGTCGATGGCCGCGTACAGCATCACGTTGGCGCTGGTGGTTGTGAGAACGTCCGCGCACTGTTGCAGCCGAACGGGATCCACCAGGTCACCCTGAAGATGGAAGACTGAACCCTGCTCGAAGCCCAAACCCATCTTGTGGACGCTGACAACGCAGATGTCCGCTCCCGCTGACATGGCCCACGTGGGGGTGTCCTCGTTGAAGGGGAGGTGGGCACCCCACGCCTCATCCACGATCAAGGGTTTGCCACGGTCATGGCAGATCCGGACGATGGCCTCAAGGTCCGCGCACGTCCCGTACGGTGTTGGACTCACGATCAGCGCCGCGGACGCATCCGGATAGCGGTTCCACATCTCCTCAACCGTCCGGGGCGACGGCGGATGGGCCAGTTTCAGGTCGTTGTCCCACTGGGGCTTGAGCCACCGCGGCTGGAGGCCGGACAAGACCAGGCCCGAAGTGACCGACTTGTGCGCGTCCCGGCCAATCAACAGCTCGCCGTCATCGCGCGTCACGGCGAGGATGGCCGCCTTGACGGCTAACGAACTTCCACACGTGGAAAAGAAGGCCTGCCGCGCTCCCACGGCGTCCGCCATGAGCGCTTCTGCGTCCGATAAATGGCCGTTTGAATTGGAACGGTCATCAAGCCCGGAACTCGCTACTACGTCTGAGCGGAAGCTTTGCTCGCCCAGCACTTCCAAGACCCGGGGGTCCACGCCGCGTCCTTGCCGATGGGCCGGCGGCGTATATCCGTACCGACCCAACTTCTGGTGCTCCGCCAGCGCGTCAAGCACCGGCGTTCTGTCCTGGTCCATGCATCCTCCTGCCGCCCCCCACATAGTAAGCATGCTTATTATGTGGGGGCAAGGCTCAGCTGCAGGAAATGCTGCGTCCGCCAAACGCTGGCTGCACGGACGGCAACGACGTACGCGCAGCACCGCAGTCCTGGCCAGACTGTGCAACGCTGGTCAGATGGACCTGGAGATTTCCCCGACGCTGACAATTCCGGCGTCGGAGCTCATGTGGCGCTTTTCGCGATCCTCCGGCCCTGGAGGGCAGCACGTCAACACGTCGGACAGCCGCGTGGAGCTCCTCTGGAACGTCGCGGATTCGGCAGCGTTGACGGACTACCAACGGCAAGTCCTGCTCCAGCGCCTCCGCTCACGGCTTATCGGCGGCACGATTGCCGTCACATCATCAGAGCAACGATCGCAGTTACGCAATCGTGAGAGCGCCCTGGATAAGCTGGCCCAACTCATTGCTGCAGGACTTGCACCTGAGTCAGTGCGGCGCGCCTCCAAACCCACTCGCGGCTCGGCGCGCCGACACCGTGCAGCCAAGGAGCAACGCTCCGCCACGAAACAGCAACGACGACGCCCTGCCGCCGAGTGACGTGGTCACGATAAAAGACTCGCCGCCGCGGAAAATCGCCGGATTGGGCGGAAACTAGTCTCCGTGCGGGAAGGCAACGCCCTCGCCCACCACGCGAAGGCACAGTTCGGTGCCGGGACGGGTGATGGAAGCATTCCAATGCCGGATAGTGATGATCTCCCCGCCGCCTGGGTACCGGTGGCTGGAGCCAGGTTCCGCTGTGGCTGCGGCGTTCTCGCCAAGTTTGATCCGGACCGTTGTTTCGGGGCCGAAATAGTCTGTATCCACTACCACGCCCCTGATGGGTCCATCGGGTGCGATGCGGATCTGTTCCGGGCGGAGCATGAGCTGGACTTTCCCTTGGGCCGGGGGCCTGCGAACGGGAATGCCGCCCAACGAGCACGTGGCCAGTGAGCCTTCCATCCAGGCTTCCAAAATCACGGCATCGCCGAGGAATTCGGCGGTGGCCCGGTCTGCCGGGCGCGTGTAGACCACGAAAGGGTTGCCGATCTGGGCGAGCTTACCGCCTCGCATGATCGCAACCTGATCGGCAAACGACAAGGCTTCCGCCTGGTCATGGGTCACCAAGATGGTGGTCACGCCTGCCGCGTTCAACACCTTGGCCACAGCCCTGCGCGTAGCCACCCGTAGGCCGGCATCGAGGGCGGAAAACGGCTCGTCCAGGAGCATCAGTTCAGGTTCGCGGGCCAGCGCCCGCGCCAGTGCCACGCGTTGCTGTTGCCCGCCGGATAGTTGATGAGGGCGCCGCTTGGCCATGGCACCGTCCAAGGACACCATCTCGAGCAACTCCTCGACGCGGGCAGCGACAGCCCGCCGTCCGCCGTCGAGCTTGGCCGGGCTCAAGCCGAAAGCCACGTTCTGCCCCACAGTGAGATGCGGGAAAAGTGCTCCGTCCTGGGCGACGTAACCCACGTGCCTCTTATGGGCAGGAACCCAGATACCGTCTCCCGCAACAGGCGAGCCGCCGAGGCTGATGGAACCCGTCCCGGGGTGTTCAAAACCGGCTATGAGCCTCAACAAGGTGGTCTTCCCAGAGCCGGAAGGACCCACTATTGCTGTGGTTCCTCCCCTAGCCACGGACAGGTTAACACCCTTCAACACGGCTTGGGACCCGAAGTCCTTGGTGACCTCGGAGATGTCCAAGTGAGCGTTGGTAGTGGGGGCCACCGACGGCGAAACACGGGGGGTCGGAAGCCGGGAGGGGGTTTGTTCGGTCACTGTCCGGCCACTTTCTTGGACTGTTGGAAGAGCAGGTAGGTCATGGGGGCTGAAAGGAGGATCATCAGCAGGGCGTAAGGGGCAGCACCTGTGTAGTCGATCTCGCTGCTTTTGCTCCAGAACTGGGTGGCAAGCGTGCGCGTACCGTTTGGCGAAAGGAGCAAGGTGGCGGTCAGTTCGTTGACGATGGCGAGGAACACCAGTGCCGCGCCCCCTGCTGCCGCCGGTGCCGTGAGTCGTAACGTGACCCGGAAAAACGAGACGAGCGGGGGCCGGCCAAGGGATTGCGCGGCCTCATCAAGCTCCTTGGGCGCCTGGGCCAGTCCGGAACGGATATTCACCAGGGCCCGCGGCAAGAACAGCAGCACGTAAGCGGCGATCAAAACACCTGCGGTCTGGTACAAACCGGGAACCACCCGGATACTGACGGTGACAAATGCCAGCCCGACGACGATGCCCGGCAGTGAGCTGGTCACATAGTTTGATAGCTCGAGCATCTTGCTGAACCAGCTCGGGTGCCGCACCGCCAAATAGGCCATGGGGAATGCCACCACAGTTGTGACGGCAGCGCCGAAGGCGCCATACAGCAGGGTCTGCAGCAAGGCCGGAAGGAATTCTTCTGCCTCCCACACACCCGGTCCGCCCATGATGACCCAGCGCACAACGAAGAAGACCGGGAGGCCGAACGCCAGCGACGTCAGGGCCAGCAATCCAAGCTGCGCCGGGATCTGATAGCCCCTCAGGGGCAAACGCAATGCCTTTGCTTGGGCACCGGAGCCGATACGCGCGTACCGGGCATTGCCGCGGCTCTTCACCTCGCCAAGGAGCAACAACAAACAAAGCAGTACAAGCACGCTGGCCAACATGTTGCCGGCGGCACCGTTGAACGTGGACTGGAACTGAACCATGATCGCCGTCGTGAAGGTATCAAAGCGGATCATGGCGAACGCGCCGTACTCCGCCAGGAGGTGCAGGCCTACCAGCAGGGCTCCCCCGGACATGGCGATGCGCAGCTGTGGGAGGACCACCTTGAAGAAGACCGCCCAAGGACCCAAGCCCAAGGACGCCGCTGATTGTTCGATGGCCGGATCGAGGCGGCCTAGTGTGGCCGCGGCGGGAATATAGACCAGCGGGAAGTACGAAAGCGTGGCGATGAGCACGCCGGACCACAGGCCTTCCAAGGAAGGAACGGCGGAGACCCATGCGTAGCTGTTAACGAACGCCGGTATTGCCAGCGGAGCGGCCAGCGCCACCGCCCACCATCGATGACCCTTCAAATGTGTCCGCTCCACCAACCACGCGCCGCCCACACCAAGCACCAGGCAAAGCGGCACGGTCACAATAGTAAGCAGCACCGTATTGGCCAAGAGTTCGCCCACCCGCGGCCGGACAATGAGTCCGACGGCGGTGTCCCAACCCGTGGCGACGGTCATGTAGACCACATAGCCAAGGGGAAGGAGGGAGAAGAGGGCAATCAGGACTGCCAGCAGGGAGATGGTGGAAACACCGATCGGCAGGCGAGGGCGGCTGCCCTTGCCTGCCGTGGTGCTTGCCGGGCCCGTAGGGCCGACAACGACGTGCTTGGTGGTCACTGAACTACAGCAGTCCTGCCTTGGTCATAAGGTCCGTGACCTTGGTGGAATCCAGTTTCGCAGGATCAACGACGGGTGCCTGAAGGTCCTTGATGGGAACCAGTTTGGCGTTGGAATCAACCTGGGAAGCAATTGCATACTCGAAGGAGGTTCCCGTCCTGAGGATGTCCTGGCCCTTCTTGCCGGTGATGAATTTCAGGAAAGCCTGTGCTGCGGCGGCGTTCTTGGCGGACTTCAGCACCCCACCACCGGACAGCGACAGGAAGGCTCCCGGGTCCTGCTTCTTGAAGAAGTAGGGCGTGACCTTGTTGGAGTTCTCGCCGGTCTGGGCCTGGTCGCCGTAGTAGTAATAGTGGTAGATCAGGGCGGAGTCCACCTCACCGGCATTTACGGCCTTCATGGCCGTGCTGTTGCCCTTGTAGATTTTGGCGTTGTCCTTCATTCCCTTGAGCCAAGCCTGCGTGGCGTCCTCGCCCTTAAGCTGGAGCAAAGCGGCGACGATTGCCTGGAAGTCAGCTCCCGAGGGGGATGCGGCCCAACGACCCTTCCACTCCGGGTTGGCAAGGTCCAGCATGGACTTGGGCAACTTGTCGGCACTGATCTTGTTCTTGTCGTACACCAAAACCGTGGATCGGGCTGCGATGCCCGTCCATTTGCCGGTGGACGGCCGGAACTCAGCAGGAACCTGGTCCAAGGTGCTCTTGTCGACGTCTGCGAAGAGGCCCGCATTTTCCACCTGCGCCATTGCAGGGGAGTTTTCCGTCAGGAAGACATCGGCCGGGGAAGCTGCGCCTTCCTGGACAATCTGGTTGGACATCTCGGTGTCGGAGCCCTGGCGGACGGTGACCTTGACGCCGGTCTCTTTGGTGAACTCGTCAACCCATTCTTTGGCCAGCGTGTCGTGCTGGGCGTTGTACACAGTGATCGCACCGGAGACGGAGCCTGCCGAGCCTGAGGCAGCGGGCGTGGAGGCCGAGCCACAGGCAGCGAGGCCAAGCGCGGTGGTGGCGACGACGGCGATGCCTGCCAACGCGTTTTTGCGGATCTTCATTCGGGGCTACTTTCTGCGAGCACGTCCAGGGCAAGGGAAAACCCTTCCATCGAAGCGTAGGTTAGCCAACCCTAAGAAGCCAACTCGAAGGCCCGTCATGTGACGGCTCTCACGAAGGTGTTGGCTAGCGTGCGGCCTGCGTCCATGAACGAAGCGTCAGTGGGAGCGTCCCCAGCCCGGACTGCCGATAGAGTCGTTCAAATGGACAGTGAACTGATGGTTTCCGGACAGCCCGCTCCGCTCCACCCCACGCCGTTCCACCCCGCGGGACATGCCAACCCTGCAGAAGACGGCTACGTCAGAGTCCGGGGTGCCCGCGAAAACAACCTGCGCAATGTTGACGTGGCCGTGCCCCGGAATGCCATCGTCGCGTTCACAGGCGTTTCCGGGTCGGGAAAGTCGTCGTTGGCCTTTGGCACCATCTTCGCGGAGGCTCAGCGCCGCTACCTGGAATCAGTGGCGCCCTACGCCCGACGACTCATCCAACAGGGCCACAACCCCAAGGTGGAGCAGATCACCGGCCTGCCTCCCGCCGTCGCGCTTCAACAGCGCCGCAGCACAGCGACGTCCCGCTCCAGCGTCGGGACTCTAACAACGCTCTCCAACTCTCTCCGGATGCTTTACTCCCGTGCGGGCAGCTACCCGCCAGGCGTAAGCCAGTTGGACTCCGATGCGTTTTCGCCCAACACTGCCGCAGGCGCCTGTCCCGAATGCCACGGCCTGGGCACAGCCCACACAGTCAGCGAAAACTCCCTCGTCCCGGACCCGAGCCTCAGCATCCGGGACGGTGCCATTGCCGCCTGGCCGGGAGCCTGGCAAGGCAAGAACCTCCGCGACATCCTCACCCACCTTGGATACGACGTCGACACCCCGTGGCGGAAACTCCCCAAGAAGGACCGGGACTGGATCCTCTTCACCGAAGAACAGCCCGTGGTGGAAGTCACGCCACAGCGGGATCGGGTCGCCAAACCCTACAAGGGCCGCTTCTGGAGCGCCAGAAGCTATGTGCTCCATACTTTGGCCGATTCGAAGAGCCCGGGCATGCGTGAAAGGGTGATGCGTTTCATGGAGTCCGGCCCCTGCCCCCGATGCGGTGGCAGTGGCCTCCGGCCTGACGCACTCGCGGTGACCTTCGCGGGCAAGACCATCGCAGAGCTCAATGCACTGCCCATGACCGAGCTGGCCGACGCCATCCGCCCCACCACTGAACTCACGGTCACCAACACAGCTTCGCGGACCCAGACGTCCGGGGAGGACAATGAGGTAGCCGTCGCGATCACCCGCGACCTGCTGGGCCGGCTCACGGTTTTGATGGACCTTGGGCTCGGCTACCTTGCGCTCGGACGGCCGACCCCCACCCTCTCCCCCGGCGAAATGCAGCGCCTGCGGATCGCCACCCAACTGCGCTCAGGGCTTTTCGGCGTGATTTATGTCCTCGACGAACCCTCCGCAGGCCTTCACCCCGCCGACGCCGAGCCACTCTTGGACGTTCTGGCGCAACTTAAGGCCTCAGGCAACTCCGTGTTCGTTGTGGAGCACAACATGGACTTTGTCCGGGCAGCGGACTGGATTGTCGACGTCGGGCCCCGCGCCGGAGAGGCGGGCGGCCACGTCCTTTACAGCGGCCCCGTTCAGGGCCTCAACGACGTACCGGAGTCGATCACGCGGCCGTTCCTCTTCCACGACGGCGGCCCTGTCACCGCTGCAAGGGCGGACGGGTCGGCTGCTCCGCGGGAAGCGCAAGAGTGGTTGAAGCTCCGTGGGATCACCCGGCACAACCTCCGCGGCCTCGAGGCTGAGTTCCCGTTGGGCGTGCTCAGCGCCGTCACGGGGGTTTCCGGCTCAGGAAAGTCGACCTTGGTAAGCCAGGTGCTGGCCGAGGTGGTGGGCGCCGCGCTACACCCGGCCGGGCAAGATGAATCGGGACAGGATGCGGCGGGCCAGGATGGATTGAAACCCACGGCCGGGAGCCTGGCGTCCGGCCTGCGCGGGCTGGACAGGTTGGTCACGGTGGACCAAAAGCCCATCGGCCGCACGCCGCGATCAAACCTGGCCACCTACACCGGGCTTTTCGACGGGGTCCGGAAAGAGTTCGCGGCCACAGACGGGGCACGTTCCCGCGGCTTTGGTGCCGGCCGGTTCTCCTTCAACGTGGCCGGAGGGCGCTGCGAGACCTGCCTTGGTGAAGGCTTCGTTGCGGTGGAACTGCTGTTCCTGCCCGGGAGCTATGGCCCTTGCCCCGAATGCCACGGGTCCCGGTTCAATCCCGAAACCCTGGAAGTCACCTACAGGGGCCGCACCATCGCCGACGTTCTGGGCATGACGGTGGACGTGGCCTCGGACTTCCTTACTGACCTGCCCGCAGTGTCCCGCAGCCTGCAGACACTCCGGGACGTGGGGCTCGGCTACCTCCGGCTCGGGCAGCCGGCGACTGAACTCTCAGGCGGTGAAGCGCAGCGCATCAAGCTCGCCACCGAGTTGCAGCGCCTCCAACGGGGCCACACACTCTACCTCTTGGACGAGCCGACCACGGGCCTGCACCCCGCTGATGTCCAGCTCCTGATGTCCCAACTGCACAAGCTCGTGGATGCAGGTAACACCGTAGTGGTGGTGGAGCACGAAATGGACGTCGTATCGTCGGCCGACTGGGTCATCGACCTCGGGCCAGGCGGAGGCGACGCCGGTGGCACGATTGTCGCCGCCGGGCCGCCAGCCGTCGTCGCCCGTTCCACCACCAGCCGCACGGCACCGTACCTCGCTGCCGCGTTGGCCGTGGAGGAACGCAAACGCTAGCGCCGGGGAATGTTCCGCAAGTTGCTGCGCGCCATGCTGACCGCTTCACCGGCGCCGCGGTTCAGCACCACCTTGGACATGGCCGTGGCGAACCCGATCACTTGGGAACCCGAGATTTTGGGCGGAATGGACAACGCATTCGGATCAGTAATGAGCTCCACCAATGACGGGCCGGGGTAGGCGAACGCCTCGCGGTAAGCTGCCTCGATCTTGGCTGGATCGGTGACCCGCACGGCGTGGAAGCCCAGTGCTTTGGCAACAGCGGCGTAGTTTGCATCCGGAACGTCCACGCCGAAGTCCGGAAGTCCGTCCACCAGCATCTCGAGCTTAACCATGCCCAAAGTGGAGTTGTTGAACACCACGACGTTGACGGGGAGTTTGTGAGCCGCAACAGTCACCAGCTCGCCAAGCAGCATCGAAAGGCCGCCGTCGCCGGAGACAGAGACCACCTGCCGGTCCGGATAGGCCACCTGCGCGCCGATCGCATGGGGCAGTGCGTTGGCCATGGAGCCGTGCAGGAACGAACCAATCAGGCGGCGCGTGCCCAGCGGGTTGATGTAACGGGCAGTCCAGACGTTGCACATGCCGGTGTCAGCCGTGAAGATGGCATCCTCGGAGGCCACCTGGTCCAGCAGCGACGCCGCGTACTCGGGATGGATGGGCTGCTTCTTTTCCACCTTCCGTGTGTAGGCGCCTACAGCTTTGTTCATGAGGCGATCGTGCTTTTTGAGCATCTGGTCCAGGAATCGGCTGCTCTTTTTCGGCGTCACCAGCGGCAGTAACGCCCGCAGGGTGGGCAGGACATCGCCGTGGACTGCAATGTCGACGTCGGTCCGCCGTCCGAGTCGCTGCGGCGCCCGATCAACCTGCGCAGTGCGCGTATCCGGCAGGAACTGGTCGTAGGGAAAGTCGGTCCCCAGGAGAATGAGCAGGTCGGCATCGTCGATGCCCTCCGCGGCCGCGCCGTAGCCGAGCAAACCCGTCATGCCGATGTCGAACGGATTGTCGTACTGGACAAAGTCCTTTCCGCGCAGGGAATGACCTATGGGTGCCTTGGCCAGCTCGGCAAGGGCAATGAGCTCGTCATGGGCGCCCTCGACGCCGGCCCCGGCGAAAATGGCGACCTTGCCGGCGTCGTTAATGGCATCCGCCAACTCCTGGACGCTAGCCGCGTCCGGCACCAAGCTGGCAGGCCGGAAGGTCGCGGGCAGCGGGGTGGGCGCGGTTGCCTCCAGTCCGGCAATGTCACCGGGAAGGGTCACGACGGCGACTCCCCCCAGGCCGATCGCGTTTTGAATGGCGCTGTGCATGACTCGAGGTGCTTGATCCGTGGTGCTGATCATCTCCGAGTACACGGAACACTCATTGAACAGGCGGTCGGGGTGGGTTTCCTGGAAGAAGCCGCTGCCGATCTGCTTGCTTGGAATGTGCGAGGCGATGGCGAGCACCGGGGCGCCGGTGCGGTTGGCGTCATACAGTCCGTTGATCAAGTGCAGGTTGCCGGGCCCGCACGAACCGGCACAGACAGCCAGCTTGCCGGTCAGCTGCGCTTCCGCGGCCGCTGCGAAGGCCGCCGCTTCCTCGTGCCGGACATGGATCCAGTCGATCCCGCCCTTGGTTGAGCCGCCGGTCTGCCGCACTGCGTTCACGATCGGGTTGAGGCTGTCCCCCACGATCCCGTAAATCCGCTGCACACCGGCAGCCTGAAGTTGTTCGATGAGTTGGGTGGCAAGTTCCTTGGCCATGATGTGCAGGCTCCCGCGATTGTGGTGGTGGGCTGACATGGCCAATATAGTCTGCCTCCTTATGGTCTGGCTGTGACCGGGGATCGTTGCTAGCGTGGCGACATGAGTCCGTCCAAGGCCCCGGCCGAGATCCTTGACATTGCCGGCAATGAGGTCCGCGTCTCGAGTCCGGACAAGATGGTGTTCCCGGAAGCCGGGGTCACCAAGCTGGACCTCGTTCGGTACTACCTCTCAATAGCCGACGGCGCGTTGCGCGGCGCCGGGGGCAGACCGATGGTTTTGAAGCGCTTCACCAAAGGCATCAGTGCCGAACCGTTCTTCCAAAAACGCGTCCCCGAGAACCATCCGGAGTTCATCGACACCGCAACGCTGCACTACGCGTCCGGGACATCCGCGGAGGAAGCCGTTATTCGGGATGCCGCCGGTTTGGCGTGGGTAATCAATCTGGGCTGCCTCGATCTCAACCCGCACCCGGTGCGCGCCGAAGACCTGGACCACCCTGATGAGCTGCGGGTGGACCTTGATCCGATGCCCGGGGTTGATTGGTCCCAGATCGTGGATGTCGCCTATGTGGTGCGGGAGGTGCTGGACGACGTCGGGCTTATCGGATGGCCGAAAACGAGCGGCTCGCGCGGACTCCATATCTTGGTGCGCATAGCGCCGCAGTGGTCGTTCCGGGACGTGCGGCTGGCAGCTGAGACCCTGGCCCGTGAGGTGGAGAACCGGGCCCCTGGCCTGGCCACGGCGCGGTGGTGGAAAGAGGAGCGCGGCGAAAGCGTGTTCGTCGATTTCAATCAAAACGCCAAGGACCGGACCGTAGCGTCGGCATATTCGGTCAGGGCCCTGCCGGATGCCCGGGTCTCGACGCCGCTGAGCTGGGACGAGGTCCGAAGCGCCCGACCCGAACAGTTCACCGTTCTCACCGTGCCTGCCCGTTTCGCCGAGATCGGCGATCCCCACCATGCCATCGATGACGTGGCGGGATCCCTGGACGGACTCCTCGCCATGGCCGCGGACATGGGGCCGGCCGAGAAAGCACCACGTGCTGGCGACGGCACCGGCAGGCGGCAATCCACCATGCCGCTGATCGAGGTAGCGCGAACCAAGACCAAGCCTGAAGCGCTGGCAGCGCTCGATGAGTGGAAAGCAGTTCACGCTAGCGTTGTTCCTGCGCTCCACCCTGCCGACGTACTGGTCGATGGCATGCGTGGCTCAAGTTCCTTGTGGTACCGAGTGCGCGTGAACCTGCAGCACGTTCCCCAAGCGGATCGCCCCGCCCAAGGAGAACTTATTGCGGACTACGATCCCTGGGCAGGTAAGGAATGGACAGGACGCCAGGAGCTAGGTCCGGCCTGACGGCGATGTTGCTCCGGGTTAGTTCCGCTCGGGGCTCCCGCTCGTTACCGGCTGGCGGCGCTTGGACCTGATCAGTTCGGCAATCATTGGCACCACGGACACCAGGACTATGGCAACAAAGATCAGGTCGATGTTTTTGCCGATCCAGTCGAATTGGCCCAGCCCGTAGCCGAGCAATGTCATGCCCATCCCCCACACGAACGCACCCATCGCGTTGAAAAGGATGAATGTGCGGTAGCTCATGTTGGCAGCTCCCGCTACCACCGGGGTCAAGGTGCGGATGACCGGAACAAAGCGGGCAAGTATCACCGCACGGCCGCCGTACCTGTCAAAGAATGCGTGCGCCTTAGCCAGGCGCTCCTGCTTGAACAACCGGGCGTCTGGTCGCCTGAAGAGAGCGGGACCGGTCTTCTTGCCAATAAGGTAGCCCGTCTGGTCCCCCACAAATGCGCAGACAAAAACAAGGGCACCCAAGAGGAAGATGTTGATGTTGAGTGCTCCCGTCGCCACCAGCAGCCCAGCGGTGAAGAGGAGCGAGTCTCCGGGAAGGAAGAAACCCACCAACAGCCCCGACTCGGCGAAGACGAACCCGCCGATAATGAGCAGGAGCCAGGGAGCCAAGGCTGGTTGATGAAGAACGACGGCGGGGTCAGCCCAGTCCGGGAGCAAGCCGGCACCGACCCTGCCCGTGCCGAGTGCACTGATGAATCGCGGAGAAAAGTCCATGGTTCAACGGTATGTGGGCCCTCCTGAGAAAGGCCTGTGGAAGGTTCGGACTACCGCGGGGCGCGCTGCATTCGAGTGCTGTCCCATCGGCGTGCCAGTGGCGGCGCGAGCAGGTTGTTCCAGATGGGCAGCCAGGCCAGGATTGCGGCACCACTGATCAGCAACGAACCGGACACGTCCGAAATGTAGTGGGCGCCGAGGTACAACCGGGAGAACGCAACGAGTGCCACGAAAACGAGTCCTGCCACGCCTGCCAACAGGCGCTGGGCCCGATTCCGCGCCACAACCAACACCACCGCCAAAGCCAAAGACACAGCAACTGCGGTGTGTCCGGAGGGAAAACTATCGAGTTGCGTTTCCCGGACAAGGGCAGAAACTGCGTCCGCTGGGGGCCGGGGTCGGCTGACTACTTGTTTTGCCACAGTTGAGCTGAGCCAACCAACGGCCGCCACCGAGGTGAAGGCGAGAGCCTGCAGTGGACGGCGCCTACGCCAGGCCATCCAACAAAATATCAGCACGAGGAGGACGATTGTCCCCGCTGGTGCCAGGACATAATTGATGACTTCGCTGAACCCTGTCAGAACAGCGCTCCGTCCGTGGCTTAATTCGACATCAACGCCCAGTTCCGGTGTGGTCCGTCCCATCGACTTCGCCAGCAAACCTAGGCCGAGGCCTGCGAGGTACAGAACAGCAGCCGGCATTATCCATAGCCATGATCGCAGAGGCAGTATCCCCACGGATGGTTTTTGCGCGTCGTGCGCGGGTGTGGCAGTCTCCACAGGATTAGTCCTTATCGTCGGGACGGGTAAATGGCCTCGTTACACCATGGGGTCCGCGTACTGAGAAGATGCTGAGAGGCGAAAGGGCCAGACCATGAGGATCCTGCTCGTTGAGGATGAGAAGACGCTCGCTGATACGCTGCGTCGCGGCTTGGCAAACGAAGGATTCGTGGTGGACGTCACCCACGACGGCGTGAGCGGTCTGTGGGCGGCGACGGAAAACCCCTACGACGTCGTTTTGCTCGACCTCATGCTTCCGTTGAAGAACGGCTATGACGTCCTCCGGGAGATGCGGAGCCGCAGCATCTGGACCCCTGTCATGATGCTGACAGCCAAGGATGGCGAGTACGACCAAACTGACGCCTTTGATCTCGGTGCCGACGACTATCTCACCAAACCCTTCAGCTTCCTGGTTCTCGTGGCCCGGATCCGGGCCTTGATCCGCCGCGGGGCCCCTGAACGTCCGGTGATTCTGTCTTTGGGCAGCCTTTCACTGGACCCGGTCGCCCGGACTGTCCGTCGCGGCGCCGAACCCATCACCCTGACGCCCCGGGAGTACGGGCTACTGCAATACCTGATGCGCCGGCACGATCAAGTGGTGTCAAAGGCCGAGATACTCGACAACGTATGGGACCCTGACTTCGACGGCCGCGACAACGTCGTCGAGGTTTACATTGGCTACTTGAGGCGCAAGATCGATTCGCCATTCGGCGTGCAGACGTTGTCGACGGTTCGGGGAATGGGCTATCGGCTGACTGCGGACTAGCTGCCCACCAAAGGCAGCACCATCCGGAAGCGACTGGTGCCAGCGGCCGTTTCACCCGCCTCAACCGTCCCATGATGCGCCGCCACAATCCCGGCCACGATCGCAAGCCCCAAGCCACTGCCACCACTTTCCCGGGACCGGCTTTCATCCAAGCGGACAAACCGTTCAAAAACCCTCTGTCGTTCTTCCAGGGGAATCGGAGGACCGTCATTCTCTATCGTCAGCACAGCGTTTCCGTCGTGGCTCAGCAGGTCAATGTCAATCCGCGAGGTGGCATGGCGGTCCGCGTTGTCCAGGATATTGCGGACGGCTTGGCCAAGCTGCCGCGCGTCCCCCAGAACGCGCGCAGGGCCCAAATGCGCGTTGATCGCATTCCGGCCAGTGGACTTAAGCCTTCTGAGTTCGGCGTCGACAACATCGTCCAAATCCACGTCGATGGCGTCGACTTCAAGTCTTTCGTCATTGGTTTTGGCCAGGGTCAGCAGGTCTTCCACAAGATACCGCATACGGTCAGTCTCCTCGCCCAGCACCCCTTTCATGTCCCGCCACGTCTCGCCTGTGGGGTCAGCAGAGGCTATCTCTACTCCCGCGCTGAGGGTTGCCAGCGGACTGCGCAGCTCGTGAGATGCGTCTGCAACGAAACGGCGTTGTTCCCGGTCCGAAGACTCCAGCCGCTCCAGCATGTTGTTCATGGTCAATGCCAGCGCTTGGATCTCATCCGCTGTTGAGGGTACTTCCACCCGTTCGTCCAATCGACGGGCGTTGATGGCTGCCACTTGGGCGCGAATTCTTTCCACCTGTCGCAATGACCGTCCCACCAACGCCCAGACGGATACTCCCACCACCATCAGGAGCACGGGAGTTGCCCCTAGGATGAACCATCCCACCGTGATGATTGTTTGCTTCTGAATGGCCTCCGCCGCGGCCACCACCACAGTGAAGGTTTTATTGTTTGAGCTGGCCCCGGTAGCAACCACCAAGAACTCGTCGTCGTTTCCGATGATCGAAAGGTCAGACACATCCTGGGTCAATGTTTGGCCGTCGGCCGGCCGCAGTTGAGTCAGGGGCGTCTTTGCCGCGGCCGGGACTGACGCGGCAACCACTGCACCTGCGGAATTGATGATTTGAACGATTTGGTCCGGACGCGACGTAGAAGACACATACCTGGCAGCCTCAGTGTCGTCCGGATCGCCGAGTTGGGCGGCCACATCCTGAGCCTTCTGCCGCGCGGTCCCTTCAGCGTCCGCGGCGAGCGAGGTCTGAAGGAGGACAAGCAAGACGATCGCCCCCACCAGCAGGGCAGCCGCAACGACACCCACCGCGGTGGCTGTGGCACGTTTACGGATCCCCCAACGCGTTCTTCGCATGCTCCAAGAATGGATCACGCGAGCAGATCCCAACAACTTTGCCACCGGCCAACGGTTCTGGCCGTTAGCTGGGCAACTTCGGGCGAACCCGGACGGGAGCCAGCGCCGCAATCACCGCCGTCGCCGTGACCGTGCCGGCGGCCATGATGCCGGCAAGGACCACAATCTGGAACCTGCCCGCCTCGAGAGGAGAGATGCCACCGAAAATTGCGCCGACAAATGCTCCAGGCAACGTCACGAGGCCTGTGGTCTTGGTCTGGTCAATGGAGGGAATGATCGCGGCATAGACACTGGTCCTGGCCAAGTCTTGGGTGGACCGCCTGGGCGTTGCTCCAAGCGCCAGCCAGCCCTCCACTTCTTCCCAGCGGGCATCCACTGCTTCCGTGAAGCGACGGCCGGCCAAGGTGGCCGTAGTCATCGTGTTTCCGATGATGATCCCCCCGATAGCCAACGCGTACCGTGGCGTCAACGGAATTGCCCCGGAGGCAAACACGATCAGCAGCGTGACAGTCACTCCCGCCGCCATTGAGCCGGCGACCATTGCGAGGCCCTGCCGCGACCACGCGATGCGGCGCGTGGCAGTCAGCACGGCGACACTGAACATCACCAGCAAAGCCAATGCCACGAAAGCAGGATTGGTGATGATCCCGCTGAGGATCACGCTGATAATCGCGAGTTGGACGGCTCCGCGCAAGACCGCGACGGCAAGAGTCATCCGGGGACGGACTCCAAAAAGCCCCAATACCCCGATCGACACCACCACAAAGAGCACCACGCAGAACAGGGTGGGACTCAGGGTTTCAATGGTAGTCACAACGGCCAGCCTATCCGGCGACGCGGGGAGAGACGCCGCCCCAAGGGGACGGCGCCCCAATCACCTCATTTCACTCGTGGCTGTGCCCGCGCCGTTAGGGATCAGAGCCGCTAGGAACCAGGGCCGCTAGGAACCAGAGGGGGCCGGCGTCGTGGACTGCGTGCTTCCACTGGAACCGCCGGCATCATCCGCGTCCCCGTCGTTGCCTCCCCTGCCGTGGCCGCCCGCGCCGGGACCGGCCTCGGTTCCGGTGACCTTGAAGTTGGCGTCGAGCTTCACCGTTGCGTGGGTGCCATCGGACTTGGTGATGTGCGCCTCATAAGTGGCACCATCGGCGTCGGTCTCCATGCGGTCGATGGTGGCGGTTGGCTGCGCCGCCTTGACGGCCGCCTGTACCTTGGCCGCGGTATCGCCGGTGAGGACTGACTCCGTGATGCCGTTGGCTTGGTGCGGTCCCTGGGCAGCTTGGGTTTCCGTACCGTAGCCGTTGGTGGCCGCCGTCGAACTGGATGACGTGCCTCCAGTGTCAGCCATTGCCGGCAACGTTGAAACTCCAACCGCGCCGCCTCCGATCACAGCAGCGAGCATGATGCCGGCGGTGGTCGTATTGATCTTTGCCATGTGCATTCCTCCTGAGTTGGACCCGGCGCGTCGGGTTACCCGGCACGCCGGCAGGCCGCAGGAGCGGCCATGTACTCAGCTTCGAGTTGTGCGTTGTGCCTGCCCTGTCGTCAGGCTGTACGGGCGCTGTGAAGACACAGGTGGAGGTGTCGCCGTAGTTTGGGCCGTTGACGGCGGGTGCTCTGGTTGTCGAAATCCTAGTTGTCGAAAGTAGCGGACACTTCCGTTTTACCGGAATGCCCACTGACCATGGCAAGCGCGACGTCGTGCAGCTTCTGGTTTCGATTTTGGGAGGCCTTCAAGAGGAAGTCAAAGGCTTCTTCCTGTGTGCACTTGTTCTGCGCCATGATCATGCCGCTGGCCAGGTCGATGGCGGTCCTTCGCGCCATGGCCGCCTTCAGGTCTTCCGCAAGCAAGTCAGCGGCTGCGATCCGAAGGGAAAGCCGCAACGCTTGGGCCGCGATATCGGCGAAGACGGACGCCTCCTGAGTAGCTTCTTCAGTGAAAAGGCCGATGTCACCAGCAAAGAAGTTCAGGGCCGCCGCTGCGTCCTCGCCCAAGGACAACGGAACACCAAGGACGCTCCGAACACCGGACAGGGATAGATCTTTGCAGTACTTGGGCCACCGTTGGTCCGTGCCAACATCAGCGAGCAGCACGGGCGTTGAACTTTCCAACGCCAGTTGGGCGGGGCCGTCACCATTGGACTGCTCAATCCCGTCCAGCAGAATTGCGTCGTCACTGCTTCCCGCGATGGTCACCGCTCTTTTCCGGCGCCACAACGTCACCGCGCACTCGACCTGTGCGCCCGTTGCCCGGCTCATGGTGGTGGCTGCGAACCTGGTCATGCCATCCAGGAATCCTTTGACATCCCCGCTGCCTGTGATGAGCCGGTGAAGCCGTTGAAAGTCATCGTGCTGTTCTTCAGTTGCCATGGTGGCCGCCCAGAAGAGCATCGTTGAAGTCGTGCAAAGCGTTATCCTCCGGGCGTAAGCCAATGAATCGCCGGACTTCTTCAGCGCAAAAACTTCATCTCAACTATGCATGAAATTCTTGTTTGCTTCAAAGTTGGACAGAAGACGATTGCCGACGGCCGATTTCCCCCGCTACCCCAGCGCATCACCCGATTCGCTTAACGGGTAGGCGCGTTCGATCTCGGCAACTTTCGGATCATGCTCATCCGCACCGTAGTCCGACTCCCGGGTGATGTCCCTGCCATCTGCCATCTTCATCGCCCGGAAGACCAGCGTGAGGATGACCGCCACCAGAATATTGATCACGAAAGCCACGATGGCGATGTACACCTGGATGTCGGTGCCCGGAATGGCTGCGACAGAGCCGCCGAAGTGCGCTTTCGTCGCCGGGTTAACCACGTTGTAGGCGGCGATAGTGCCGTACAAGATGCCGGCGGCCCATCCGGCAAACAAAGCCCACCGGTGGAACCAGCGGGTGTAGAGGCCGGCGACGATGGCCGGGAAGGTCTGCAAGATCCAAATCCCGCCCAAGAGCTGCATGTTGATCGCAGCCGATTGATCCATCCCGATAACGAACACAAGGGCACCAAACTTGACTACCAGGGACGCGATCTTGGAGACCTTGGCCTCCTGCCGCGGGTCTGCGGTGGGCCGAATGAGGTCCCGGTAGATGTTTCGCGTGAACAGGTTTGCCGCGGCAATGGACATGATGGCCGCTGGAACCAAGGCCCCAATGGCGATGGCGGCCAGTGCGATCCCCGCGAACCAGGCCGGGAAGTGGTCGAGGAAGAGCTGTGGAACCACCAGCTGGGGGTTGACTGTGCCGTTTAGGTCAATGGGTTTGGTACCCGCTGAGATGGCGACGTAACCCAGAAGGGCCAGGAAGCCCAGCATCAATGAATACAGCGGCAGGACGGCGGCGTTCTTACGGATGGTATTCCGGCTCTTCGTTGCCAAGACTCCGGTGATTGAGTGCGGGTACATGAACAACGCCAATGCCGAACCCAGTGCCAGTGTCCAGTAAGCGGAGTAACTGCTTGCTCCCGGAATGAAGACGCCAGCAGGTTTCCCGGTCGCCGGACTCACTGCAGTGAGTTTTTGCTGTGCCGCGCCGAAAATGCTGTCCCAGCCGCCGAATTTGATCGGCAGGTAAATGACGGCGACGATGACCGCGAGATAGATCAGCAGGTCCTTGACGACGGCGATAAGCGCCGGAGCACGCAGTCCCGAGGTGTAGGTGTAAGCAGCCAAGACGACGAAGGCGACGATCAGTGGCAGGTCCGTCAGAAGCGCGTTCTCGGCGCTGCCTAGGCCCAGTACGGTCAGGACAGCCTTGATGCCGACCAACTGGAGCGCAATGTAGGGCATCGTCGCGACAATGCCCGTGACTGCTACCGCGACGGTAAGCACCCGGCTTCCATAGCGTCCGCCGACGAAATCGGCCGGTGTAACGAACCCGTGGCGGTGGGAGACGGACCATAGCCGGCTCATGAGCACGAAGACAATCGGGTAGAGCACGATGGTGTAGGGAACGGCGAAGAATCCGCTGACCGCCCCGGTGGCCCACATGGCGGCCGGGACTGCCACGAAAGTGTAAGCCGTGTAAAGGTCCCCGCCCAGAAGGAACCAAGTGACCCATGTGCCGAATCCACGGCCACCGAGTCCCCATTCGTCGAGGCTATGAAGGCCACTTTCCTCCCCGGCGCGCCAGCGGGCGGCGAGGAAGCCAACGACGGCCACCACCAGGAAAAGTACGATGACGACGGTGAGTGCCACGCCGTTCACCGGCCGGTCAGGCGTAGCCACCGGCACGCTCATGGCGTTCATCGGACCTCCCCCTGCCCGACCCCACCGCGTATGGCGTCCCGACGTCGTCGATCCTCCCTGACCACCACCTGATAAGAGATGCCAACCAGGCCTGCGGTGATGGGCACCCACAGCATCTGGTACCAGTAGAAGAAGGGGATGCCGGCCAAGCGCGGGCTATCGCTCGAGTAGCTGGGCACAAACAAGGGCACAACGATTGCGATGGCCAGGAGGATACCGGCGATCACATACGGGGCCGGCTTGGCCGGGCTCCTGGTTGGCATATCGTGGTCGGTCGGCACATCAGGACGGGCCGGCCCTTCGGGACTGGTCGGCATATCGGCACTGGACATGGACGCCTCCTTATGAAGACGGCTCCCGCATCAGGAAGGGTTCCCGGAACGTACGGGTGGCCTGCCGGACCGGCACCACTCCGGTCCACGTTCAGAATAGACAGTTTGCTTACAGTCTGGAACCCCGAATCTTGACCATTTCTACCATCCTGCTAACATCATCTTGAAAGTATGTCCTATCAAGAGAACAAATGGCGACATATCCGCAACGTTGCGGGTGGGCCTCAAACGTGGGGAATGTCCAATGGCAAATCAACTGGGTCTCAACATCGACCGCTCCTCTCCGGTGCCCTTGTACCATCAGGTCGTCCAGGGCATCGAAGCGGCTATCCATAGCGGCCTTTTGGAACCCGGCAGCCGGCTGGAGAACGAGATCGACCTTGCCGCCCAGCTCAATCTGTCCCGCCCCACAATGCGGAAAGCTATGGACGAACTGGTCCGTTCCGGTCTCTTGGTCAGGAAACGGGGAGTCGGGACCCAAGTGGTATCCAGCCAAGTGCGGCGCCCCTTGGAACTTTCGAGCCTGTTCGATGACCTCACCAACGACGGCAAGAAGCCAACCACACAGGTTCTGACCTTCTCCCACGTCGAGGCAGATGCACCGACCCTCGCCACGCTTCAGCTTCCGGCGGGCTCCATGGTTTACCACTTCACCCGCCTTCGTAAAGTCGGCGGCAAGCCGCTGGCGCTGATGGAGAACTGGGTCCGGGACGACATTGCGGCGATGGATGAAGAGATGCTCGCCTCCGAAGGCCTTTACTCCATTCTTCGACGTGGCGGTGTGAATTTCCGATTGGCAACCCAACGGATTGGGGCCATGATCGCTAATGACTACCAAGCGCCCCTCCTCGAAACAGACGTCAACTCCGCCCTGGTAACCATGGAGCGCACGGCCGTGGACGACACCGGCCGCAACGTCGAGACTGGCCACCACGTGTATCGGGCCGATTCCTACAGTTTTGAAATGACCCTCGTACAGCGCTAACGCAAGGACACCTACTATGACCAATTGGGTCTACCCTCTGGGAACTGCTTCCGACGGTAATTGGGATATCTCCCTTGGAACATCGGATTCCACTACTGCGGTAGCTGGCTGGAAACATACCGGGTTGAAAGTTGCCACCCTCCCAGCCGGGAATGCGGTTGACCTTCCTGCTGTTGATGAGGAACGCATCGTCATACCCCTGAGCGGATCATTCAGCGTTACGGTTGACGACGTCGACTACGCCCTCGCCGGGCGGCCCTCGGTGTTCCATGGCCCAAGCGACGTCCTGTATTCAGGCATCGGGCGGGCGATCACCATCAAGGCCAGCGACGGCGGACGCGTAGCCGTAGCGACCGCGCCTGCACAGTCGTCTTACCCCACGCGGCTGATCACCGCCGCGGAAACCCCCGTGGAACTTCGCGGTGGCGGCAACTGCTCCCGGCAGGTCCACAATTTCGGGACCCCTGCGGCTTTGGAAGCAGATCGTTTCATCGTTTGCGAAGTCATTACCCCAGCCGGTAACTGGTCGTCCTACCCTCCGCACAAGCATGATGAAGAAAAGGAGGGCGAGACACATCTCGAGGAGATCTACTACTTCGAAACGCAGGTGGCTGCAGGTATGGGGGCCCCGAGCGACGCTGATGCGATCGGTTACCAGCGCGTGTATGCCTCTGACGAACGGCCTATCGATGTCTCCGCTGAGGTGCGGACAGGGGACGTGGTCCTGGTTCCTTACGGCTGGCATGGCCCGGCGATGGCGGCCCCGGGTTACGACCTGTACTACCTCAACGTCATGGCTGGCCCCGGACCGGTACGCGAATGGTTGATCAGCGATGATCCGCACCACGGCTGGGTCAGGCAAAGCTGGGACGGCATGGAGATCGACCCGCGGCTACCGTTCGGGGCCTGACCAAAAGTACTCCTCCCGGCTGCCACCGGTACAACTCCCCGCAAACAGAACAGTGCTCCTTCCGGAAATACGTTCCGGAAGGAGCACTCTGTTTATTCTCCAGGGCTTTCAGGCTGCACTTAGTCAGCTGAGAACACTGACTCCCACCCGTACTGGCGCTCCGGTAGCGAGGGACTCCTGGGCAGCATCAGCTACCAAGGAAGCCGCCACGGCGTCCTCCGGCGTGCAGGGATTGCTCCGCTCTCCCAAAATCAACTCGACGAAAGCGGCCATCTCGAACCGGTAGGCCTGGTCGAAGCGTTCAGCGAAGGTCTGGTGCGGGTGGCCGCCGGGAAAGGAGACACCGCTTTCAGCCGATACCAATGCCGTTTTATCGTCCAGCCCAACGAGGACCGAGTTGTCCGAACCCTGAATCTCCAGCCGGACGTCATGTCCGGCCCCGTTGTAGCGGCTCGCCGAAACCGTGCCTACGGTGCCGTCGTCGAGCGTTATCAGGGCCAAGGCGGTGTCCACGTCTCCCACTCCCCCGATAGCCGGGTCGCCGCGGTTGGATCCTTTCGCGTAGACCTCAACGATCTCCCGCCCGGTTAACCACCGGACAATATCAAAATCATGCACCGAACAGTCCCGGAAGAGGCCGCCGGAGGTGGCCAGGAATTCCACCGGCGGCGGCGCCATGTCGCAGGTGACCGCGCGCAGTGAATGGATCCAGCCAAGCTCACCGGCCAGGAAAGCACGCCTGGCCTCAAGGTACCCAACGTCGAACCGACGCTGGTGGCCAATCTGGACCACCCCGCGGTTATCCCTGATGAAGTCCAACACTGGTAGGGATTCTGCGACGTTCATGGCCACCGGTTTCTCGCAAAAGACCGGGATGCCGGCTGTAACGCCCGCACGAATAAGCTCCGGGTGCGTCGCAGTTCCCGTGGCGATGATCAATCCGTCCAGCCCCGAAGCAAGCATCGCTGCCGCTGAAGGGAAGAACTCCGCACCGAGCCCGGCAGCGATAGTGCGTGCATGGTCCGCTGCGACGTCAGTGAGCCTCAGCTGCAGGTCCACTCCACGCCGATGAAGCACATCGCGTAGGCCTGCGATGTTGTTCGCATGCATTACGCCTATGCGTCCCACTCCGACTAATCCGAGAACTACGATTTTCATCTGGGTCATTCCTTCGTCGATTCCGGGAAAGCTATCCCTAACTGGCGGCGTATCTCATCTGCGACTTCCAAGGTGCGGACGGAAGCGGAGAGTGTGCGCGGTTCGGCTTCCTTGCGGCCTTCAGCGATTGCCCGCGCAACAGCAGTAGCTTCGTGATGCAGCCCCTCGACATGGCCTCCCTTGGCTTCCTCATAGCGCAACCGGGTTCCGTCGGGAAAGCGCACGTCGAAGCCGCCGGGCATATTGAAGGGGCCGTCGATTGTCAATGTGGCATGGGAGCCGACGATCGTGGCTGACGTGGGGGTGAAGTTGTGCAGGTGCGTATTCACCACCGCTTGGGCACCGCCGTCGAACGTCATGATGGCCGAAAGCTGCGCATTGACCCCGGACGGGTGGGGCTGGCCGACGGCGAACACCTGAAGGGGGTCACCAAGGACCTCGGTGACCAGTGCCAACGGGTACATTCCCAAGTCCAACAGAGGTCCACCTGCAAGCCCTGGATTGAAGATCCGGTGGCTTGGATCGAAATGCTCCCCGTATTCGGCCACGACGGTGGTTATCCCGCCAAGCATCCCGGCTTCGAGGACCTGACGGATAACGTCGAACTTCGGGAGGAAGAAGGTCCACATGGCTTCAGCGGCGAATACACCGGCCTGTTCGGCCCGGGCCGCGATATCGCGCGCTTGAGCAGCGTCGAGTCCGATCGGCTTCTCGATTAGAACGTGCTTGCCGGCCTCTATCGCGAGAACAGCGGCTGCGTGGTGGCCCGTGTGCGGCGTGCAGATGTAGACGATGTCGATGTCCGGCGCAGCAGCCAATTCCTCGTAGCTGCCGTACGCTGCCGGAATGTTGTACGCTTCGGCGAATGCCTTGGAACGCTTGAGGGAGCGGGAGCCGACGGCGGCGATGACCTGTCCGGTGTGGGCTTGGACCGACTCGGTGAAACGTTCCGCTATCCATCCGGGACCCATGACGCCCCAGCGGAGGACAGGTGCATCGCGGGAATCCGGCACCCGTGAGGCCGGCAGGCCGGAATGCGTCATGAGTAGCTGACTTTCGTGAAGGCGCCGTTGCTGCGAAGCGACAGGGTCAATGCCTGAGCCACCAGGGAGGCGTTGAGCCCATCCCGGGCAGTCGCCAGTGGCGGCCGCTCACCCGCAGCGAGCGCAGTGATCCAGGCCTGCAGCTGAAGCCGGTAGGCGTCAGCGAAGCGGGGGCGCCAATCCGGGGGAACCAGGACGTGTTTGGCGCCCTGTTCCTCAACGTCCAGCACGGCAGGTTCCCTGAGCGCGGTAGTCCCGCGCTCGCTCACCACCTCGCAGCGTGTCACGTAGCCGTACTGTGCGTTGAGGAAAAGCTCCAGCGTGGTGAGAGTGCCGTCTTCGCAGCGGAAGGTCATGAGCGCGGGATCCTGCAAACCCGGGCCCGCGGCGCCGGAACTGCGGCCACCCTGCCATGAAACTTCGATGATCGGGGACCCCAACAACCAAGGGACGATGTCCAATTCGTGGATTGCCGAGTTAGTGATGGCCGATTCCGAGGTGGTTCCAGGCCCGGCCGAGATACCGCGACTAACGCAGTGCAGCATCAATGGCTCCCCCTGGACACGCTGCTGTATCCCCTCCCGGAGTGCCACGTAGCCTGGGTCGAAGCGGCGCATGAACCCCAAGGACAACAGGGAGGTGCCGGTAGCTGCCACCATGTCCGCATCGGCAGCAACCACTTCGAGGCTTTCCAAGACAGTTGGCGCCAACGGCTTCTCGCACAGCACCGGCGTCATCGCTTCGAAGCACTCAAGGACCAACCCTGCGTGCGTGGAATCGTGTGAGGCAACCAGGACGGCCTCCACCTCACTGGAGTTGATCAGCTCGGTGGGGTCTGTGGTCAGGCGGGCCGACGACGGCGCGGCGCTGGCAGCGCGGTCAATGTCCAGATCGGCCACAAACGTCACCTCCGCCCCCTTGACGGCGGTAGATAGGTTCCTGATGTGGTCTGCGCCCATGATTCCGGCGCCGATAACGCCTACCCGGATGGACATGATGCTCCTCTTTTCAGGTTAAGTAATTGTCAGCGGTGTGGTGGTGGAAGCAGGCAGCATCGTGGGGTGCTTCGACACCAGCCAAAGCACCCCACCGAATGCGCGCCTATGCGGGCTACTGACCTTCCGGACGTGTGCTGACGACGTCGGCAACCTCCGCTTTGACTTCCTTGAGGAGATCGTTGTGTCCGCCGAGTTGCTCCAACTCGTGTGCAAGTTCAGCCAACTCGGCCCCGCCGGCCATCTGCGCGGTCAACTCGTCCAGGCTGATGTCCTTCTTGTCGTAGTACCCAATGGACTTGCCGCGCTTGAGCAGCAGGAAGCGGTCGCCCACAGGGAACGCGTGGTGTGGATTGTGGGTGATGAAAATGACCCCGAGCCCACGGTCACGGGCCTGCAGGATATAACGCAGGACGACGCCGGACTGCTTCACGCCGAGTGCTGCGGTCGGTTCGTCCAGGATCAGGACCTTTGCACCAAAGTAGACGGCCCGGGCGATTGCCACGCACTGCCGTTCACCGCCGGAGAGTTGGCCGATGGGCTGTTCGACATCGCGCAGGTCGATGCCCATTGCGGCGAGTTCTTTCTTGGTGATGTCCTTCATTTGCTGGACATCCATACTCTTGAAAGGCCCAAAACCACTGGTTAGTTCCGAACCGAGGAAGAAGTTCCGCCAGATCGGCATCAGTGGCACCACGGCGAGGTCTTGGTAGACGGTCGCGATTCCGGCATCCAAGGCGTCACGGGGTGAACCGAACTTCCGTTCCTCTCCCATGATTTTGAGCTGACCGGCGTCGTGCTGGTGCAGCCCCGCGATAATTTTGATCAGCGTGGACTTACCCGCTCCGTTGTCACCGAGCACACACGTGACGCGGCCATTATCAACTGCCATTGTCACGTCCTTGAGCGCCACGATATTGCCGTAGTGCTTGCCGACGTCGTCAAGCGACAGCAGGTGCACCGGCGTGTGCGTGAGAGGATCGCTTTCATTCTTCAGCAATGTTTGCTGCTTAATCTCCTGGCCATTCATGTTCCTGGGTCCCTTACTTCAGTTCCGCGCGGCGTTTGACGATGAGGTTGACAATCGTGGCCAGCAACAGCATCAGGCCGAGGAAGAACTTGAACCAGTCCGGGTTCCACTGCGCGTAAACGATGCCCTTGTTGGCCATACCGAAGATAAATGCACCGATGGCGCCGCCAACGGCTGAGCCGTAACCACCAGTGAGAAGGCAACCGCCGATCACTGCGGCGATGATGTAGAGGAACTCGTTGCCCACGCCTTCACCGGACTGCACGGCATCGAAGGCGAAGAGGTTGTGCATGCCGAGTATCCAGCCGCAGAAGCCAACTCCCATGAAGAGCCCGATCTTCGTTGCCTTGACCGGGACGCCCACTGCGCGCGCCGCGTTCGCGTCTCCGCCCACGGCGAAGATCCAGTTGCCAACACGCGTACGCATCAGCACCCACGTGGCTATCAGGACCAAGGCGATCCAGATGAATACTGTGATCCGGACGTCCACGCCGCCAATGTTCACGGAGGAAGCGAACACCGCTTGTGCGGACTGGAAGCCATCCATGTTGGAGATCGACGGCGAGGAGACTCCCCCGCCGATCATGCGGGTCAATCCGAGGTTGATGCCTGTCAGCATCAGGAACGTTGCCAGCGTGACGATGAAGCTGGGCAGCTTCGTCTTCATCAGAATCCAGCCATTGATGAATCCGATGGAAAGGGAAACCACCAATGCCAGGACAACGCCAACCCAGACGTTGGTGCTGAAGTACCAACTGAACATTGATGCCGTGAGCGCCGAACTGATCACGGCAACACCGGTTGAAAGGTCGAATTCGCCCCCGATCATGAGCAGGGAAACACCAACCGCCATGATGCCGATGGTGGAACTGCCGTAAAGCACAGTTGCAAAGGAAGCGGGCTGCACAAAGGTTGACGAAACCGACGCGAAGAAGATGAAGAGGACGATCGCGCCGACAAGGGCGCCGACCTCCGGGCGGCTCAGCAACTTCTGCAACGGGTTGCGCGTGCCGATTCGCTCATCAGCCACGGAAAGTGTGGGCTTGGATATGGTCTGAGTCATGATATTTCTCCTGCTATGCGGGTTCAGGGCCACAGGGACCCTGAACCCGGCTCAGCGCATCCTTAGCGGATGCCTTCCTTGGCGAACTTGAGCACGTCAGAAGCTGTGGTCTTATCGATGATGGAAGGCCCGGTCAGAACGGGCAGTCCGCCACCTACGTGGATTCCTCCGCGCTTGGCCTGCCACAAGGCGTCCACCGACCCGTAACCCTGGAGCCAAGGCTGCTGGTCCACGGTGAAAGCGACCTTCCCATCAATGATGGCTTGGGCCAGCTCACCGTTCATGTCAAAGGAAGCCACCTTGACCTTGCTCTGCAGGTTCAAAGATTCCACCGCCTTGTCAATGGTCAGCGTGAAAGGAGCTCCGAGCCCGATGATGGCGTCGGCATCGGGAGTTGCTTGGAGCTTCGCGGTAACGGTGGAGGAAACCTGTGTCATGTCCGTGCCTTGGACGAACAGGTTCTCAGTGGCAGGAATCTTGGACTTCACGCCGGCACAACGCGAGTCCAAGGCGACATTGCCCTGTTCCATGATGACGCAGATCGGGTGCTTGGCTCCCAAGGTGGTGAGCTTGTCGCCCACTGCTGCGCCCGCCAGGTTTTCGTCGGATCCGAAGTGCGTGAACGCGCCAACACTCTTCCAGACGTCGGCTCCGGAGTTCAGGCTGACCACGGGAATGCCGGCTGCTGTTGCCTTCTTCAAGACGTCCTTCAGAGCATCAGGCTTCGCCAACGTCACAGCGATCCCGTCCACTTTTTGATCGATCGCCTGCTGGATCAGCTGTGCCTGCCTGCCGCCTTCGGGATCGGATGTGTAAAGCAGCTCCACATTGTCTTTCGCAGCTGCTTCTTCGGCGCCTTTGCGGAGGATGTCCCAGAACGTGTCTCCGGGAGCGGCATGGGTGATCAGTGCGATCTTGATGCGAGGGGTGCTGGCCACTTGCCCGGCACCGGCTGCTGCGCCGGAATCGGCTGGCTTGCCGCCTTGGCTCGAACAAGCGCTCAGCGCCACCAAGGGAACCACTGCCGCGACGATCGCCGCCTTGCGCCATGAGAATTTTGCCACCATTATCTCCTTTGATTTCAGGTCAGCCGTCCGGAGGCTCGTATCCGGATCATCTGCTATGTAGATCATCGTGACTGGCCTCACACTTTGTCAATAGTTTGTCCTGACATTAGTATGTATGAACGTAACAAAGCGGCGAAGTCCGTGCACCCGCACTCGCGGTTTCGCGAATTTAACGCGAAAATGGCCGGCGCCGCATGCAGCGGTGCCGGCCATTCGTTCACGCATTCAGGGTGTGTGGCGCTCCCCGGCCGCACTCTTGAAATAGTGCTCCAAGTCTTCCAGGCTCTTGTCCTTGGTCTCAGGAACAAATTTGGACGCAAAGAGAATCGCCCCAATTCCCAGGACGGCAAATGTGAAGAAGGTACTGGACAGTCCTATGGCTGCAAGCAGCTGCGGGAACCCAAAACCGACGAGGAAGTTGATGATCCAGAGCACGAAGGCCGAGGCTCCCATGCCCAGCCCACGGATCCGCAAGGGGAAAATCTCCGACAACATCAACCACGTCACCGGAGAGATAGCTCCTTGTTGGAACGCCAGGAAGGTGATGGTCAGGGCGAGGATAACGAAGCCGCGCCCGGTACCTTCAGGCAGGACCAGGGAAAAGGTTCCGATCAGCAAGAGCGCACTGGTAGTGCCGATCTGGCCCGTGATGAGCATCCTTCGGCGACCGATTCTACCCAGCAACCAAATCCCCACGAACGTCGCAAGGACGGAAATGACGCCGTTGGCGATGTTGGCGGTCAACGCAGCCTCGCGGCCGAAACCGGACTGGGCGAGAATCTGGGTCCCGTAGTACATGATCGAGTTGACACCGGTAATTTGCTGTATGACTGCCAGCCCGAGGCCCACAACGAAGATCCGGCGGAGCCAAGGGACGCCGAGGTCCTGCCAGCTGCCCATCTTGGACTTATAGTCCTCCACGGCCATCGACTTGACGTCCTCGAACTCGGTCCGGGCGTCTTCCTGTGACCTGATCCGCCGCAAAACGCTAAGGGTTTCGCCGAAGTTGCCCATGGAAGCCAGCCACCGCGGGCTTTCCGGCATGAAGTTCATGCCTATCCACAAAGCAATGGCAGGCAGCGTTGCAATGACCAGCATCCACCGCCAAATACCCCCCGCCTCCCCATAAGCATTCCCGAGGTAGGCGTTGAAGATGAAAGCCAGAAGCTGGCCGCTGACAATCATCAACTCGTTTTGGGTGACGATGCGTCCGCGCCGGGCACTTGGTGAAACCTCCGCGAGGTACACGGGGACCGTGACGGAAGCTCCGCCCACGGCCAGGCCCAGCACGAACCGGGCCACGATCATGACTTCCGTGTTCGGGGCGAAGGTGCAGGCCAGCGTTCCCAGCAAGAAGATCATGGCCAGGACCATGATCATTTTCCGGCGGCCGTTGCGGTCGGCCAGCCGTCCGCCGAAAAGGGCCCCAAAGGCTGCGCCGAACAACAAGGAGGATGTGACCATCCCCTCCGTGAGCGGTGTCAGTCCCAAGTCCGCCTGCATGTACGGCAGGGCACCATTAATGACCCCCGTGTCGTAGCCGAACAGTAGACCACCGAACGTTGAAACCAACGTGACTGTCCGCAGCGCCCGCTTATGGTTGACTGTGCGCGTCCTGGTTTCGGCAGGTACCGGCGCACTCATGCATTGACCTTCTGGATATGCTGCTTCATCGTTTCCAGCTGGTAGATGGACACGTCCTCGGCATTGTCATCCTCGGCAAAGACACTGGACACCATCACGGTGTTGTCCTTATCCAGGAATCCGATCTCATGGAGCCCGCCAAAGAACTCGTCCCAGTTCACGTCACCATCGCCGATCTTCAGGTGTTGGTGGACCCGGACGGCGTTGCCCGGCGGGTTGGTGATGTAGCGAAGACCGTGGGAGGCATGGTGGTCCATGGTGTCCGATACATGGACCAGCCTCAGCTTGTCTCCCGCCGCGCGCATGATCTCCAACGGGCTATTGCCCATATGGAACGTGTGGGAAGCCACGTAGACCATGCCGATGTTCGGCGAGTTCACCCCGCGAATGACGCGGATGGCGGCCAACCCGTCCTCAACGAAGTCGTCCGGGTGCGGATCGATCAAGACGTCCATGCCCTCACGCTCGATAATCGGCAGGAGTTCTTCCATGGAACGGTAGAACGCACGTTCGGATTCTTCGGCCTTTTCCGGCCGACCGCTGAATTCGGTGTTCATGGTGCTGACACCGAGGTCGACGGCGATCTGAATGGCGCGCTTCCAGTACCGCACCGCAGCTTCGCGGGCGTCCTCGTCCGGACCCGACCAGCGCAGGACCGGCAGGACGGAGGCGATTTCGACGTCGGCGTCCCTGCACGATGCCTTCAGCTGTGCCACAAGTTCATCATCGGCTTTGGGGTGGTTGTAAAACGGGATCATGTCTGCGTGCGGAGTCAGCTGCAGGTACTTGTATCCGAGGTCAGCTGCAACCCGGGGGAACTCAAGCAAGCTGTGGCTGTGATGGAACGGGGTAGGGTCAAGGGCGATTTTCATGCTGTGTCCTCTAGCCGTACAGCTCGGGCTTGGAGTTCAACTGAACCTTGACCTTTTCGCCGGACTTCTGGGCCTCCACGCCGGCTTCGCAGCAAGCCGCCGTCGCATAGCCGTCCCAAGCAGTCGGTCCGCCGATTTCGCCACGGAGGGCGGCGTCCACCCAAGCCTGCACCTCGACGTCGTACGCTGCTCCGAAACGGTCCTCGAAACCCGGGGGGACGCTACCGCCCCACTTGCCTGCCGACTGGACGTAGGGACCGCTGTCACCGCCGATGCTCACAATGCCGTCCTCCAAAGAAGCCTGCGTGGCAACCTGGTAACCGAACTTGGCGTTGACATAAATTTCGACGTCGGCCAGCACGCCGGACTCGGTTTCAAGCAACACCTGCTGGGGATCGTGCTGGCCCTGCGGAGCGTTGCTGGTCGGCTTGCCCATTCGAACCTGGACGGAAGTGATTTCTTCACCGGTGAAGTAGCGGACGGCGTCAAACTCGTGGACCACCGAGTCGTTGATCAGCATCTCATTGGTAAAGCCCTCAGGAGTGCTCGGGTTGCGGTGCTGGTGGTGCAACATCAACAGCTCCCCCAATTCCCTGTTGCGGATGATCGCACCAAGCGCAGAGTACTCAGCGTCGAACCGGCGCATGAACCCCACCTGTATGCGCTTGTGTCCCAGTGCCTGCTCGGCCTGGACCACCTTCCATGCGCTTTCAGCGTCCGGAGTCAGCGGCTTCTCGCACAGAATCGGGAAGTCCTTCTCCAGTGCCTTATAAAGGATTTCCTCGTGCAGGAATCCCGGGGTGGCAATCAGTACGGCGTTGACATCGCCGTTATTCAGCGCCTCGTCAGCGCTGGCCAGCGCTACTGCGCCTTCGATCCCCTCAATGGCAGCTTGCGCCCTGGAAAGGTCGACGTCGACGACGGCGGCCACTTCGGCGCCGTGGATGCGTGTACTGAGGCGCTTGATGTGGTCCGCACCCATGCGGCCTGCACCGATGACGGCAACGCGGAGAGTCTTGGTCACTGTTTCTATCCTTCGTGAGGTTCTTGAATTGCTGTTGCTGGGCAGGCGTTACTTAACGCGGGTGCGGGAGCCGCAGGAGAGCAGGTAGTTTCGGGTCCGCTTGGCAATGGGCATCGGCACATCGAACGCTACCGGGTACATGTCTTGTTCGACGATGCCGAAGATGGGACGGTTGAGCGCTTCCACCGCTTCGATGACCGCGCGCAGGTCCGGGAGGCCGTTCGGGGGCTCGGTCATGACGCCTGCGATGTTGGCTGCGGCCCAGGTCATGTTCTTTTCGTTGACTTCGGCCAGGACCTCGGGGTTGATCTGCTTGAGGTGCAGGTAGCCGATGCGTTCGGGGTAATTCTTGATAAGTTCCAGGCTGGAAGCGCCACAGTATTCGGCGTGGCCGGTGTCCAAGCAGAGGTTCAGGTACTGCGGGTCCGTGGCATCAAGCAAGGTTTCGATGTCTTGCTGGGCACCAACATGTGAGTCGGCGTGGGAGTGGAATTGCTGCCTGAGGCCGAAGTCTTCCAGCAGCACCTTGCCCATGCGGTTGTGCCCGGAAAAGAGATCTGCCCACTGCTCCTGTGAGAGTTCACCGTTTTCTACAGCCTCGCCCGTCACATCGTCACGCCACATAGCAGGAATGACCACGATGTGTTCCCCGCCCATGGCCGCCGTCAACTCGGCAACCGCGCGGGCCGGTGCCCAGGCTTCCTCGTACTGTGCGGCGCCGCGGTGGAAAGCCGTAAAGACCGTCCCGGCAGTGACTTTGAGGTCACGCTGCTTGAGTTCCTCGGCCAAGCGTGTGGGATCGTTCGGCAAGTAGCCGTAGGGGCCCAGTTCGATCCACTTGTAGCCGGACTCAGCCACTTCGTCCAAGAACCGTTCCCACGGGGTCTGTTGGGGGTCGTCCGGGAACCAGACACCCCAGGAATCGGGTGCGGTGCCGATGATCAGTTTGTTCTCGACATCAGTCATGACTGCGTTGTCTTTCTTTTATGGCGCGACGGCGGTGAGCTTAGTTGGAGGGGAAGTTGTAGGAGGCGCCGGAGGCGTGGGTGGGCTCGGGCCAGCGGGAGGTGATCACTTTGCCGCGGGTGTAGAAGGACACGCCTTCGGGGCCGTAGATGTGCTTGTCACCGAAAAGGGAGTTCTTCCAACCTCCGAAGGAGTGGTACGCCACCGGGACGGGGAGGGGAACGTTGACGCCGACCATGCCCACGGTCACAGAGCGCTGGAACTTCCGGGCGTTCGCGCCGGAGGAAGTGAAGATCGCGGTGCCGTTACCGTAGGGGTTGGAATTGATGAGTTTGATGCCCTCGTCCAGGTCCGCGACCCGCACGACCACCAGGACAGGCCCGAAGATTTCCTCGGTGTAAGCGGTCATCTCGGTGGTGACCTGGTCAATGACGGTGGGCCCTACCCAGAAGCCCTCTTCGTGGCCGGGCACCACGAGGTCGCGGCCGTCAACGACCATGGCTGCTCCGGCGGTCTCGGCTTCGGTGACGATCTTGACGATGCGTTCCTTCGAGGCCGGGGTGATGACCGGGCCCATCTCGGCGTCGGGTTCGGTGCCGTTGTTCACCTTCACGGCCAGTGCACGTTCCTGAACCTTCTCCACGATCAAGTCGGCCGCGTCCCCCACCGCGACAGCCACGGAGATGGCCATGCAACGCTCGCCGGCGGATCCGAAAGCAGCGGCAGCAAGGTGGTCTGCAGCGTTATCGAGATCCGCGTCCGGCATGACGATCGCGTGGTTCTTGGCCCCGCCCAGTGCTTGGACGCGCTTACCGTGCTTGGTGGCGGTTTCGTGGACGTACTGCGCGATCGGGGTGGAGCCAACAAAGCTGATGCCGTCCACGTCGGGGTGGGTCAGCAGCCCATCCACGGTTTCCTTGCCACCGTGCAGGACCTGGAACACGCCATCGGGAAGGCCGGCTTGCTTCCACAGCTTAGCCAGGAGCATGGACGCTGACGGGTCACGCTCGGAGGGCTTGAGGATAAACGCGTTGCCCGTCGCGATCGCCATAGGAGCCATCCACAATGGCACCATCACGGGGAAGTTGAACGGGGTGATGCCCGCGACCACGCCGAGGGGTTCACGGAAAGAGAAGACATCGATGCCGGTGGAGACCTGGTCCGAGTAGTCGCCCTTGAGCAGGGTGGGGATGCCGCAGGCGTACTCGATGACTTCCAGGCCGCGTCCGATCTCGCCCTTGGCGTCGGAGAGGACCTTGCCGTGCTCGGCGGTGATCAGTTCGGCGAGGTCGTCCACGTGAGAGGCGACGAGCTCGCGGAACTTGAACAACACGGCGGTGCGCTTGGCAAGGGAGAAATCACCCCAGGACTCGGCCGCTTTCTTCGCGGCTGCAACCGTGGTGTTCAGATCGGATTCGTTGGCCAAACGCAGTTCAGCGGTGACCTGCCCTGTGGCCGGGTTGTACACAGGCTGCGTGCGGTCACCTTCGCCGGTGGTCTCAGCGCCATCGATGAAGTGGTGAATGGTGGTCAGTGTGGTCGTCGTCGACATATGCGGACTTCCTTGAGTAGTGAAAAGTGAAGTGTTCAGCCGAGCAGCTTGCGCTGGCGGTTCTTGTGGTCTGTGTAGGTCTTGTAGGCCTGTTGGGTGGATTCCAGGTCTGAGACCTGTGAGACGGGCACGTCCCACCACGACTCGGAGGACGGGGCGTCCAGGAGGGGATCGGACTCAACGTGGATCACGATCGGTCCCGTCTCCGGAGCTGCCTTTGCTTCCTTGATCGCGGCTCCGAGGGCCTCAATGACGTTCTCACCCGGTTCAATACGGATAACCTTCGCGCCAAGGGATTCGGCGTTGGTGGCCAAATCGATGGGCAAGTTTTCGCCGGCGTCGAAGCTGTGCTGTTCCTTGTCCAGAACCCGGTACTGGGTACCGAACCGCTGGGAACCCAAGGATTCGGACAGCGAACCGATGGAGGCGTAACCGTGGTTCTGGATCAGCACAACGATCAGTTTGATGCGTTCGGCGACGGCGGTGACCAGTTCGGTGTGCATCATCAGGTAGGAGCCGTCCCCCACCATCACCACCACATCACGATCGGCACCGCCAGCGGCTGCTTCCGCCAGAGCCGCACGCTTCACACCCAACCCGCCGGGAATCTCATAGCCCATGCACGAGTACGCGTATTCGACGTGGTATCCGAACGGGTCACGGACACGCCACATCTTGTGCAGATCACCGGGCAAGGAACCGGCGGCGCAGATAACGACGTCCTGGTCGTCCATGGCCTTGTTGGTAGCACCGATGATCTCGTTCTGGGCCGGCAAGGGGGTGTAGCGAGTCTCGAAGGCCTCATCCACGATAGCGTTCCAGCGCTGTTTCTCGGCTGCGACCTTCTGTTCCAAGTCACCGCCAACGCGATAGCCGCCCAAAGCCTGGTTCAACTTGACCAACGCCTTGCGGGCATCAGCCACCACCGGTATAGCCGTGCCGTGCTTGTACGCATCGATCGGCGCAACGTTAATGTTCACGAACTTCACATCCGGGTTCTGGAACGCGGTACGGGAGGCCGTGGTGAAGTCTTCATAGCGGGTGCCGATCCCTATGATGAGGTCCGCTTCGGCCGCGATGGCATTCGCCGCCGTCGTGCCGGTTGAACCGATGGCCCCAAGGGACTGCTTGTGGTCCCAAGGCAGCACCCCGACGCCAGCCTGAGTGTTGCCAACCGGGATCCCAGTCAGCTCAGCAAACTTGGTAAGTTCGTCGTTGGCAAACGCGTAGAGCACACCGCCGCCAGCAATGATCAGCGGGCGTTTTGCGGCGCGGATGGCTTCCGCCGCGCGGCGGATGTCCTCGTCTTCGGCCTCAGGACGGCGGATCCGCCATTCGCGCTCGGACAGGAACTCCTCCGGAACCTCGAGGGCCTCGGCTTGGACATCCTGCGGCAAGGAGATTGTGACAGCACCGGTCTCAGCCGGATCCGTCAATACACGCAGGCCGTGATGGAAGGCTGAAAACAACTGCTCCGGGCGGGAAACGCGGTCGAAGAACTTGGACAACGGACGGAAGGCGTCATTGACGGTGATGTCGTATGCGTAGGGCTGCTCGAGCTGCTGCAGCACGGGGTCCGCTGCTCGGGTTGCGAACGTATCGCTCGGAAGGAGCAGGACGGGCAGGCGGTTGGTGGTGGCCAACGCAGCACCTGTCAGCAGGTTGGAAGAACCGGGGCCAATGGAGGTGCTGATAGCAAACGTCTGCCGGCGGCGGGTGTGCCTGGCGTAACCCACAGCCTGGTGGACCTGCGCCTGCTCGTTGCGGCCCTGATAATACGGCATGATGGTCGGATCAGCAGCTTGATACTGCTTCAACGCCTGCCCCACACCGGCAACGTTCCCGTGCCCGAAGATACCGAAAGTGCCTGGAATCAGCCGCTCCCGATATTCCACACCACCGACCAAATCCACGGTGTATTGCTTTGAAAGAAACTCGACCACAGCCTGCGCCACGGTCATCCGACGGGAAGACATCTGTTCTTACTCCGATACTTTCACTGGAACGCGGGCATCAGCGCCATTCTGTGCCGCGACTGGGGGCAAAGGGGCAGTGTCATTCAACAGCGAGGCGGCCGTAGCTACGGCACCAGCCACATCGCCGTCGTGCGGGTAAAGCAGCGTACGTCCGACCGTCAGGCCTTGTACACCAGGCAGGGCCAGGGCCGCCTGCCACGAAGCGAAGACTTCGTCCGGGCTGCCATCCGGATCGCCGCCCAACAAGACTGTTGGCAGGGTGGTCGAAGCCATGACGCGCTCCATGTCCTTCACCACCGGAAGCTTCATCCAGGTATAGGCACTCGTGGATCCGAGGCCCTCGGCGATGCCGACAGACTTGATCACGGCATCGGCACGGAGGTCATTGCGGACCTTGCCGTGAGCATCACGAACGGAAAGGAACGGCTCAACCATGGCGATGAGCTTGCGCTCCGCGAGGGAGTCAATGGCTTTGGCGGTGGCCTCCAGCGTGGCAACCGTGTCCGGATCCCCCAGGCAGATTCGCGTGAGCATCTTCCCACCGTCAGCCCCCAAAGCTTCCAGTGCCGCGGCCGTATGACCGGTAAAACGGTCGTCAAGTTCATTCACCAGGCCCGACAGTCCGCCACGGTTCATGGAACCGAAGACCAGCTTGCCCTCTAACGCCCCCAGCAGCAGGAGATCGTCCATGATGTCCGGCGAAGCGAGGATGCCATCAACTGCAGGGTTGGCCAGGGCCACTTGCAAACGGTCCAGCAGGTCGCGGCGATCGGCCATTGCCATTGGCTCCGAACCGACGGAGAGCGCGCCCCGGGCAGGGTGGTCAGCGGCTACGATGAAGCTCTGCTGCCCGTACTTCAGGCCTGGATGCCGACGCCGGGTCGCGGCTGCGCGTGCCACGGCTTCCGGATCCTCCAACCGGATCCGGCTCAAGTGCTCGTAGCGGCGGGGGTCATCGTTGCGGCTCAACGGATCGCTCCTTCAGTGATAGTGACGCCGGGTACGGGCCGGCCGCGTTCAGCAAGCAGCGACGTAACCTCATCCGGCGTCGGCATTGCGTCTGCGCAGGACAGGCGGGAAGCCACGATGGCGCCAGCGGCGTTAGCGAAATCAAGCACTTGTGCAAGTGGCCAGCCGGACAGCAGGCCATGGCAGAACGCCCCTCCGAAGGAGTCACCTGCTCCGAGGCCATTGAGGGTCTGCACCGGGACGGGGGCGGAAACAACGCGCTCGGTGCGGGTCTTGGCCATCACGCCCTCGGGGCCGAGTTTGACCACGGCAATCTCGACTCCGGCATCCAACAGGCGGTCGGCCTGTTCATCGGGCGTTCCCTCCCCCACTGCTACCGCGCATTCCTTGTCATTGCCGATTGCAACGGTGACGTGCGGGAGGATCTTGGCAACCTCGGCGCGGGCCTCATCCTCGGAGGCCCAGAACATCGGCCGGTAATCTAAGTCCAGAATGGTGAATTGGCCTTCCTTCAGTCCAATTCGGGGACGTGCCTCATGAGCGGCGAGGTGCGCCGTACGTGACGGTTCCTGACACAGGCCGGTGACGGTTGACCAGAAAATCCCGGCCTCCCGGATGGCCTCAAGGTGCAGCTCCTCCGCTTGGATCTGCAGGTCCGGAGCCGTAGGCGTCCGGCCATAGAAGTAAAGCGGGAACTCGTCGGTGGCCGGTTTGATGGCGCAGAATGTCACGGCCGTGGGATATGCCTTGACCGGTAAAACGAATGAATCGTCGACGTTGAATTTATGCAGTTCACGGTGCAGGTATCTGCCGAAAGCGTCGTCTCCCGTGCGGGTGATGACGCCCGCGCGGCGCCCGTGCCGAGCAGCAGCAACAGCGACGTTCGACGGCGAGCCACCGAGGTACTTACCGAAGGATTGCACATCCTCCAAGTCCACGCCGATGTCATTCGGGTAGATATCAACGCTGATGCGCCCGATGGTGAGAAGTTCGTGGGTCACGGTGATCGCGGGCCTTTCTATTTCTGAACTCTTGCAGGACTGTTTGAGTGCAAGTGCTGGCGGGGCCACGTGAGCGGGACCACAAGAACTACTTTGCACCAACGCGCATGTCCTGTCAAAAGTTTGTGCTGACATGCTTACAAGATGACTATGTATGCCCGGGGACGACACAAGAGCGTCAAACCGGAATTGAGGCTCATTTCGCTGGGACGGCCAGCTCGCCAGTCGCATACTGCGCTCGGCCAAATCCGAACGACCAGTCACTTGGACCGTTCTCCACGTAGCCAATGAATACGTCCGCCCCCGAGACTCCGATTTCTACAAGACCTGCAGCGATGGCCGCAAACAGTGACTGCCTGGCCGCCTCGCTCCGGCCGGCTTGGGTGAAGATCTGTATCATCACCACACCCGTGGACCGCTCGAAGCCGAGCCCTGCATCCTGGGCAACGATCTGTCCGACGGCATGCTCGGTGATGATGTGGAAATAATCGCGTTCCGGGATGCCGTATTCGGCCAGGATGGCATCATGGATCGTTCGGCTCACGTGGCCCAACTCCTCCTGGGTGCGGCCTGCATTGACGTCAATACGAACTAGCGGCATGCTTCTCTCCTTCATGTTTGTCCTGACATACTAACAAAGTTGATTAGCGCCGTTCAAGGGCGCCCCAGAGAAAGCCGTCCGGCGGAAACAACTAGAACCGCCTCTTTCGAGGGGGTTCTTGTGCCCGCCGATGGTCGATGCTGATTGAACTCCTCAGATAGTGAACGCCGTTCGGAATGCCGCGAGGGCATGATCGCTTGATTCGATCCCGGGCCCCCCTGCTGCCGCGGCCTCAAGACCGACGACGCCTTCATAACCAATGCCGGCCAATACCTTGGCGACAGCGGGGTACCGGATTTCCCCCGTCCCGGGTTCGAATCGGCCCGGGACGTCGGCAACTTGAATTTCTCCAACCCACTGTTGGGCCTTGATAATCAATTCGATGAGGTTTCCCTCACCGATCTGGGCGTGATACAGATCCAGCATCATTGTGATGTTCGGATGACCTACAGCCGCGACCAGGGCCATAGTGTCCTTGGCGCGCGCAAGCGGTATGCCGGGGTGGTCCACGATCGTGTTCAGGTTCTCGAGTGCGAACGTCACGCCATGTGCTGCCCCGAGGACCGCGAGCCGTTCGAGGGTGCGAAGTCCGGTCAGCCACATTTCACCGGTTGGCCGGTGGATCGGACGGACCGCGCGTCCGGCTTCGCCAAGTTCTGCCGGGTGGACCACCATTCGCTCGACGCCCAGTTCCAAGGCAGTGGGAATCAGCTTCTCGGCCGAAGCAACCACCTCGTCTGCGCCGTCAGGGTCGATGAGGCTGCCACCGTAGTAGCCACTCATTGAGGAGAATCGGGCGCCCGTGGCCGCCAGCGCTGCCACGTCCCGCGGGCGGGTATCCCAGAGTTCGACCTCGAAACCCAGGTCATGGATCCTTCCCACCCGTTCGATGATGGGCAGATCGTTATAGACCATCTCGGCACACACGGCCAAGCGAAAACTCATGCGTTGCCGCCCGCTCGCAGGACGGCAGGCTCGGCCGGGCGCAACTCGGCAATAGAGGCCACATCGATGGGCTGGCCGGTTTCGGCCGAGCGGATGGAGGCCAAGGCCACGGCCAGCGCGTTCCGCGCGTCCGCTCCCCCGGGACCGTGAACGCCCGGGGCTTCGAGGTTGTCCCTGCGTGACCGGACAGCCTGGACGAAATGGCTGAGTTCGGCCGTGTAGGCGTCGTGGAAAAGGTCGACGTTCAACCGCGTGGTGGCTGAGGTTATGCCGGCAGAGGTATAGCTCTTGGTATTGGTTGCCTGAGATCCGCCAGCCTCGACCATGCCAGCCGATCCAAAAACTTCGCCCCGCACGTCGTAGCCGTACAGCGCGTTGAAGTTGGCTTCTGCCACCGCGATGGCCCCATTGCTGTAGGTGATGGTCACGACCGCGGTATCGAGGAGGCCGCCCGCCTTGGCTTCCGGCGCAACCAGCGCATCTGCGACCGCGTGGACACGCACTGGAACAGCTCCTGGGTTCAACCAGTTCAGCGTGTCGAAATCGTGGATGAGGGTTTCAAGAAAGATGGTTCCCGGCGCAATCCTTTCCGGATTGGCAATTCCGGACGCGGTGCCAGGGTCGCGGGTCAGGGACCGAAGAAGCTGCGGGGTGCCCACAGCGCCGTCGTCGATAAGTTTGCGTGCGGCCGCGAAATCGGCGCTAAAGCGCCGGTTGAAGCCAAATTGGAGCACAATTCCGGCAGCCTCGGATGTTGCCAGGGCTTCGTCCAGCTCCTCCATGGTGCGGCCACCAGGCTTCTCACAGAAGACGTGTTTCCCAGCCCTCGCCGCCTCGGCAATCAACGCGGAATGGAACCGAGCCGGCGCGGCGATCAAAATCGCGTCGACGTGTGGATCGTTAAGCACATCTGCTGCATCCGTGGTGATCTTTGTGATGCCCAGGCGACTCGCGAGGGCTTCGACGGCGGAAAGGGCGGGATCTGCGATGGCCTCGAGTTGAGCGCCCGGGACGCGTCGCACCAGGGATTCGGCATGAAAATTTCCAATCCACCCGGCACCAATCAGGCCGACCCGGACGGGCAGCTCTTCAGCGACACGATGCTCTATGTAAGTCATATCAACTCCTGCTGTTCAATTGCTAGATCGTTCTAGATTGCTCCATGCTCACATGTCATCCAGCCTCGCGTCTAGATCGTTCTATATAATTGTTTGATGGAGCCGAAAGCATGACCCAAGAACAGCGACGTCCGACCCTCGTTGATGTAGCCCACGCGGCCGGCGTGTCACGGGCCCTCGTGTCCATTGTCATGCGAGGAGCGCCAGGGGCATCAGAATCCACCCGGCAGAGAGTGCTGGAAGCTGCCGGTGAACTTGGCTACCGGCCCGATGCCCGGGCGCGGCTGCTCCGCAGCAACCGGACCCGCCTCCTCGGCCTCACATTTTCCACTTCCCAGCCGTTCCACAGTGAAATCGTGGACGCCGTTTACGCCCAAGCATCCGCGAAGGGATACGACGTCGCCCTGAGCGCCGTCGGGCGTGGGCGTGCCGAAGAGCGTGCTGTCGAGTCACTCCTCGATGCTGGTTCCGAAGCGCTCATCCTTATCGCATCCACTTTGAACGAGAACGATCTGGGCAGATACGCACATCAAGTGCCGGTGGTCAGCCTTCTACGCAACGACGTGGGCGACCATGTCGATTCAGTCAGCTGTGACGACGCGGCTGGGATCCGGCTTGCTATTGAACACCTCACGAGCTTGGGTCACCGGCGCATCATCCACGTCGACGGCGGTACCGCCGTGTCCGCGGACCAGCGCCGGGCAGCCTTTAGGGCAGAGATGATCGGCCACGGGCTGGAGCCTTTGACCCTTTCCGGAGGTCCCAGTGAAGAAGACGGGTTGGCGGCCGGCCAACGTCTGCTAGCGCTCAACCCGTCCGCGGTTATAGCCTTCAATGACCGAACAGCCCTTGGCGTCATGGAGAGCCTCCGTTCGGCTGGAAGGAACGTGCCCACGGATGTCTCAGTGGTTGGCTACGATGACAGCCAATTTGCGCGCCTGAGCTACATACAGCTGACGTCCATCAGCCAAGATGCGCAGCTGCTTGCCGCCGCCGCCGTTAACCGAGCTGTGGACCGCATCGAGAACAGGCAGCCGCTGGGCCACGACGTGAGCACCCCACACCTGGTCCGTCGCGCAACGACTGCGGCAGCCCCCGTGAGCCGAGCCTGAGGCTAACACCCGGTACCGCTGGACTACGGAACCGCGGCCCGCTGGCCGCCGTCACTGGCGCGGCTGGCACGATTGTTCGGGACCATAGCGCAGCCACGCTGGCAAAGCGGCCTTGAAAGCGTCCCGCACAGCAGCCGTGTTCGTGACCGTCCAATCCACGCGGCCTTTGACTTCGACCTCGTTCTTGTCCCACTCGAACCAATTGATCATTTTCAGTCGGGGGAACTTCTGCCGGATTGAAGGATCCAAAAGCTCCGTCCACCAAGCTTCCTTGATGGCGAGCTCGGCTGCGCCACCGGCCCCGGGCGCAAAGAGAGCAGCCGTTTCGGGGATCGCGACCGGCTTGCCATGTTGGTCACCGTAGACGCCGTAGAAGTCCGGAAGCAGACTGTCATCACCGTTCGTACCTACATAGTTGCCGCTGAGCTGATCGGCGAACTTATTGGGCTCAGGGAGCTCGTTCTCACCCCACGGATATTTGTTCCCCCAGTGGTACAGGGACATGCCAACCCAGTCCACGGCCTCGTCGCCCGGGTAGTAAGGGGCATAGGCGTCATCACTCATGGTCAACACGCCGTCCTTGTTCGTGTCCAAAGCGGCGAATTCGGGCGTGCCGGGTTTGGCTTCGTACTTTCCCCCGGCGAAGGGATACCCTCCCCCGTAGTTTGGTGCCCACATCATGGCCGAACCGGGGGCCAAGGTGTGCACAGCCTTCGCCAAAGTCTGAAAGGCGGCCACGTACTTCTGAGGCTGCTGCGACCACGCATACCAGGAACCGTTCATTTCGTGCGCGAAACGCACGATCACGGGGACGCCGTCGTCATTGAACATGGCGAGGTCTTTCGCAAAGGCCGTGGCCGTCTGGTCTGTCACAGTGGCCAGGCCACCGTCCGGTTCCAGGGTCAGAAGCATCATGTGGCCATCGGCGCGGATCTGGTCAACTGCCCGTCGAAGATCGTCTTCATCTTTGGCGGTCAGTGGAAAGCCCGTAAAGGAAACGTTGACGGCCGGCTTGTGGCCCAGGTCCTTCGCGAACGTGGACAACGACTTGGTGTGCCAATCCAGATTCACGCCGAAGAGCGTCCCGTCAGCCGGAACTAGTTGATCACGAGTCATTACCTGGCAAGGCGCCAAAGATGCTGCCGACTGGCTTTGCTTCTCCTTCTCGGCGAGTCCGTTGGCAAAGTTCACCCCGGCGATGCCAAGCAACGCCAAGCCAATCACCACGGGCAGGGCAAAGGCCCTCCACAACTCGGCCCGGTTTTGCTTCGGGGATTCACGGCTCTCTTCGGGCAGTTCCCCCACTACAGACACCAAACCCTTTCTGAGCTGCGGCTTTGTCCCATCATACGGAAGGCCCGGTAGACTCTCATCTCATCCTTCTCCTTCCACGGGGAACGGGCGAACCAGCGAAGGCAGATTGATGGATATCCCCACACCACCGGCTCCGCCGCGGAGATCACCCGAGCCCCGGACGCCACAGGACGCCGTGCCGCAACGGTTAACGCGTCCTGTTGGGGAACCCCCTCAAGAGCAGGTGCTGCCCGGTTCAGCCGGGCAACCTGGCCGACGTCCCAAGCGAAAGTGGCGCTTGAAGCTGTTGCTGGTTTTGATCATGCCCCTGGTTCTGGTGCAAGTCGTTGCATTCATGTTCAGCATGGGCGTGACACCGCCGCGCACTGCATACATGCTCGAGGCTGGTGAGCCGAACGTTTATCAGTTCGTTTCGATCGACCACATGAGCCGCCGCCTGCTGGCGGCGACCATCGCCCACGAGGACGAGCAGCTCGGCACCCGCAGCGGAGCTTTCGACGTCGGAGACTTCCAGGCCAGGGCCCAGGCATATTTTCAGGGAAAGCCTGACCCCAGTGGCTCCACCATCCCGCAGCAGCTGGTAAAAAACATCTTCCTGTGGGACGACCAGAGTGCTCTCCGAAAAGGGATTGAGGCTGTTTTAGCCACCCAATTCAGCTACACGTTGAGTCACCAACGAACCTTGGAACTCTATCTGAACTATGCCCAATTCGGGCCCCACCTGTATGGCGTGTGCGCCGCCAGCTGGTATTACTTTGGGGCACCGCCTTGGAGTTTGACGGACTACCAGTCGGCGCAGCTGATGGGTGTCCTGCCGCTGCCGGACCTGGTCCGGCGGGATCCGAATGGAGGGATCTACCTCGGGTCCGGCGTCCATCCTGCAGTATGGAACCTCGTGAATGGGGCTGCCAATGTTTGGGTTCCCAAGCAGCTGGTCGGCCTGGGTGGGTGGCAGGCAGCCGTAGCCACCGTAGGAATCAATGACACGGCGGCCGACCATGCCGATCGGCGCGGTGACGGCGATGCATGCTCCACCATGCCGCAGAGCATCCACGACCGCATTCAGGCCGAAGCCCGCTGATTCCAAGCAGCTACCGCGCGCGCAAACCCAGTGCGGGCCGGCGGACTCAGCTGATTCTTGGAATCGTGCGAGAGAATCGCCGGATGACAGATTCCCAACCGCAGGACACTGCACTCGACTCTGCCCAGTCAGGCCTTCCTGCACGCCACGTTCCTGCACTCATTACTCCTGCACGGGGCGGCACACCAGGCCGCTTGGCCGGAGTCAAGGTCCCGGAAATTACGGCTGGGTTCTGGGTGGCGAAGGTTCTCACAACTGGGATGGGTGAAACGACGTCGGACTATTTGGTCCATAGCATGAACCCGGCATTAGCATTGGCTCTGGGCGGGGTTGGGCTGGTTGGCTCACTTTTACTGCAGTTCCTCGTCCGCCGCTACGTCCCCTGGATCTACTGGCTAGCTGTGGTCATGGTCAGTGTTTTCGGAACGATGGCGGCCGATGCGGTGCATGTGGTTTTGGGTGTCCCTTATGTGCTGTCCGTGGCGTTCTTCGTCGTCGTGCTGTCCGCCGTTTTTGTTCTCTGGTACCGGTCTGAAGGCACCTTGTCGATCCACAGCGTGGACACTGTGCGCCGCGAAGCGTTCTATTGGGCAACGGTGCTGTCCACGTTCGCCCTTGGTACCGCCTTCGGGGACATGACCGCGTACAGCCTGAACCTTGGCTACTTCTCGTCAGGTGTCCTGTTCGCACTGGCGATCGCTGGGGTCGGCGTCGTCTACTGGCGGAGCTGGTTGTCGGCCATTCCCGCCTTCTGGTGTGCCTATATCCTGACGCGGCCACTCGGGGCGTCCTTCGCTGACTGGACAGCTGTTTCCCCGGAACGTGGCGGCCTGGCCTGGGGAACCGGCCCTGTCAGTATGGGTTTGCTCGTGTGCATCGCGGCACTGGTCGCTGTCCTCTCAAGAAGGGCCAGGGCTGGATCAACACCCGGCGTCTAACTCCGGCTTGTTTCCCATCGACAGCTTACGCAATGCAGGAATACCGTTAATTCGTCACAACACCACCAGTCAATGATGATGAAGGAAAGGTGTCCCGTCATGGGAAACGCAGAAAATGTTGAAATCGTCCGCCGGGGGTTCGAGGCCTTTAACTCCGGGGACATGGCTGCCCTCGGAGAACTGTTTACCGACGACGCGGTGTGGCACGTTGGCGGAAACAATGTGTTGTCCGGAACGAAGCAGGGCCGGGACGCGATATTTGCGTACTTCGGTGAATTAGGGTCGCGAACCCAAGGCCGCTTCCATGCCGAAGTCCAGGACATCGTGGGCGGGGATAGCCACACGGTCTCGATCGTTCGGACCCAGGCTACTAACGGCGACAAATCCGTGGACGTGCCCACGGTCATCACGTTTGTGCTGCGGGACGGTAAAGTTACGGAAGGGCATGAGTATTCGGATGACACGGGCAAGTTGGACGACTTCTGGTCGTAGGAACCCGCCCACCCCCATCCGTGCATCCATGACGTTCCATGCCCGTCCCGGAGGACGATGAGGCTCACGCTACGTGGGGTTCACGTCGGCGCCGCAAAGGCGCACCCTAGTTCCATGAGAATCGCGTCGGGACAATTCAGCGCTGGCAAGGACCCGCAATCCAACCTGACCGCCATCCTGGACATGATGACAATTGCGGCCCGCGGCGGCGCAGACCTGCTGGTGCTTCCCGAGTCCAGCCTCTATGCCAGCAACGAGCCCCCTGCCGTCCTCGCCAAAGTGGCCGAGCCGCTGGACGGCCCGTTCATTGGCAGTATCGCAGCGGCGGCCTTGGACCTCCACCTGCCTGTGGTGGTGGGACTTGCGGAGTCGAACCCGGACGGGCTCCCCTACAACACCCTTGTGGCCCTCGACGCGTCGGGTGCCGTCACCGCCGTGTACCGGAAGGTCCACTTATACGACGCTTTCGGTTACCAGGAGAGCTCCGGCACCGAGCCCGGCACCGTCACGCAGCCGCAGCTGTTGACCATGGGCGGTCTGTCTTTGGGCATGATGACCTGCTACGACTTGCGATTTCCGGAGAGCGCACGCCACTTGATCGACGCCGGTGCTAACGTTCTGCTGCTTCCGGCCATGTGGATTGTTGGTCCGGGAAAGGAAGACCATTGGACAACGTTGGTCCGCGCCCGTGCCATCGAGAACACGTCCTACGTGGTCACCGCCAACCAGTCCGGGCCCCTCGCTACAGGCCACACCATGGTGGTGGACCCGTTCGGAGTCGTCATAGCCAACGCTGGAGAGGCCCCCGGCATGATTTTTTCCGAACTCTCATTGCACCGGATCGAAGAAGTCCGGGCGAAGGTACCGTCGCTGGCTAACCGCCGCTTCGCCGTCGTGCCGTTGAAGGGTTAGCGGCACGCCACGAGTGTGATCGTACTGACATGCGAAATTGACCTGGACGAAACATTGCGTGGCTCGCGGAGCCTTAGAATTATTGCGAAATGCCCAGGAAGGAACCCGTGGAAACCACCGACGCAGCCATGCAACCCGTGATTGGCCTGACTACTTACCTCGAACAGGCCGCAACGGACGGTTGTGGCACCGTAAATGCAGCTTTCCTCCCTGAAACCTACCTCACCCCCATCACGGAAGCCGGCGGTATTCCCGTCCTCCTGCCACCGCAACCGGTGGTTCCGGGAGTGATTGAGCTTCTCGTGAGTCGGCTGGACGGCTTGGTGGTCCCCGGTGGATGGGATGTGGATCCTTCCCTCTACGGCCAAGAACCTCACGAGCAGACCGATCGGCCTCATCCCGAAAGGGATGCCTGGGAGAGGGCGCTGATCGACGAAGCGATCCGCCAAGACCTTCCCTTGTTGTGCATTTGCCGAGGCGAACAACTGCTGAACGTCGCCCGTGGCGGTACCCTCCATCAGCACCTCCCCGACATTGTCGACGGCGGAAAATACCAGCTGGGCGGCTACAACTTCAACCGAATCCCTGTCCATGTGCGGCCCACGTCGGTTCTGGCCCGACTCATCGGCCCGGGCTTGAAAGCTGTTCCGGTGGCCCATCACCAAGCTGTAGCCGAGCTCGGGGACGGACTCGTGGCGACGGCATGGAGTGATGACCATGTTGTGGAGGCCATCGAATACCCGGCTAACACCTTCACCGTCGGCGTGCAGTGGCACCCCGAGGAACTTCCCGAGGAATTCGGGCTTTTCCGTGGGTTCATCGAAGCCGCACGGGGGAAATACCTCTCCCGGCTGGTTCCGATTGCGGATGGGAACGACCTTTTGGACCCTCGCCTGTCGCTCGCCTCGGAAGACCTGCCCTCCCTGTAGCAGGCCGCGCTCCAGCCTGTGTTTCGGCAACTTCGGGGCGCGCAACTCCGGTTGGGCAACTTCGGGTTGGGCAACAGCAAATACAAAGCTCCCGCATAGCTCTCCTGGTTACCATCACCAGTTATGGAAGAGCCTTGGTCCGTGCATTCGCGTGAGAGTCCCGCCGGTCGTCATGTCTCGGGGCTGCGATCGCGTGCATTTCGCCGCCGTCGAGCGTTGATTATGGCGACGTGCGCCGCCCTCCTAGCCGTCGCGGTGCCTGTTGGTGTCCACTCGGCTGCGCAGGCCCGTTCGACGTCGGCCGCCCGGTCGAGCGCGACGAAGAAGCAAGCGTCCGCCCGGCCCGCTGCTCCACCGAGCATTGGTGCAGCAGCGGCGGCGGGAGACGGCGTCGGTCCGGATCTGGACGCCAAGATCAACGGCATCATCGACGCCAACGACCAGTACCAGGTCGGGGTGGCTCTCCTTGAGATCTCCGGGGATGCCGCCACGGGCCAAACGGTTCATCAATACGGGATCCATGAGCCGTTCGAGGCCGCGAGCACCGCCAAGGTCTTGGCTGCCGAAGCCTACTATCACCTCGTTGAGACCGGTGCAGCGTCCCTTGATGACCAATTGGGGGCCTATTCCGCGGCATTCCAGCTGCAGGCAATGATCCAGCAAAGCGACAACGACTCGTGGTCGCTGATCGAACATGCTGTGGGTTATCAGGGGCTGACGGATTACGCGGCCTCGCTGGGGGTGAACTACAACCCGAATGACAACACGCTCACCACGGCAGATATGGCCCGCATCCTGGCTGGCCTTTATTCCGGAAGGCTGCTGAATTCGGCAGATACCGCGCAGTTGCTGTCAACCATGCAGGACACCAATGATGAGACGCTCATCCCTGCTGCCTTGCCGGCCGGCGTCACGGTCTATCACAAGTACGGAGAGCTCGGCGGGGAACTTCACGACGCCGCCATCCTCACCAAGGACGGCCACACCTACGCCTTGGTCATTTACACCAAGGCAGAGGACTTGGGCAGCGTAGAAGAGCGCACCGACGTCATCCATCAACTGACGGCCGCCGTAACTGATGCGGTGTTCTAGGGGACCCGTCCTTGCGCGGGAAAGCATTGATATCAGGCGCGCGTTAGCCGTTCGCTTCGGCCGGGTGCGGGATAACGACGTCGTCCGCGGGAGGTGCCGCTACGGGAAACAGTGCGAGCAGCAGGCCGAGGCCGAGGGCTGCGCCGAGGATCTGGGCGAGGATGAAACCTGGGACTGAGCCAGGGGCGATACCGGCGAAAGTGTCACTGAAGATCCGCCCGACGGTCACCGCCGGGTTCGCGAACGAGGTCGAGGATGTGAACCAGTAAGCGGCGCCGATGTAGGCCCCAACGGCCGGTGCTGCGAGTAACCCGCGATGGGTACGGGCGAGGGAGAAGATGAGCAGGACCAGCCCGGCGGTGGCGACGATCTCACCGGCCAGGTGCCCGGCAGTCATCCGGTCTTTGCCCGAGATGGAGGTCCCGACGTCGAACATCACGTTCGCCAGGACGCTGCCGCCGATCGCACCCACTGTCTGGGTCACCACGTACGCGCCCAGTTCCTGCAACGACAATCCGGTTCCTTGCCGGCGGCCCAAGGCCCAGTCGGCGGCCGACACGACGGGATTAAAATGAGCACCGCTGACGGGTCCGAAAACCAAGATCAGCACCGCAAGGCCCAGAACCGTCGCGGTGCTGTTCTCCCGCAGCTGCAGCCCGGTGTCGCCTGGAGACAGATGCTGCGCGGCGATCCCAGAGCCAACCACAATGGCAACAAGCAGGCACGTGCCAAGCATCTCGGCCAAGGCCCGGCGCCACAATGGCGGATGGTGTGAAGTCATGTCATCAGCTTGACCCACAAAATTAACTCAGTCAAAATTGAACCAATGAAAACTGAGCTGAAGAATGATGACTTCCAGCAGCGGCTGGTGAAGCACGCCGCATTGGCCGACCCTGCCCGCCTGCGGATCATTGACATGCTCACGCTCGGCGACTACTCCCCCAGCGAGCTGCAGTCTGAACTCAGCATCCCTTCGAACCTGCTCTCGCACCATCTGCGCACCCTCGAGAGCGCCGGACTGATCGGGCGGCACCGCTCCGAAGCGGACCGGCGCCGCAGCTACATCAGCCTCACCCCCGGCTCGCTGGCCGGACTGACCCCTGGAGCCCGGCACGCGGCGGGCCGGGTCCTGTTTGTCTGCACACACAACAGCGCCCGCTCCCAGCTGGCATCCGCCCTCTGGCGCGAGGCCAGCGACATCCCGGCTGCCTCTGCGGGCACCCACCCGGCTGAGCAGGTTGCATCCGGCGCCATCGACGTAGCGAGCCGGCATGGCCTGGACCTGAGGAGCCTCTCCCCACGCCACCTGGACGAAGTGGCCACAGGTCAGGACTTCATCGTCACAGTCTGCGACAACGCCCATGAGGAACTCTCCTCGCTCCAAGGGGTTCACTGGTCCGTCCCGGACCCCCTACGGGCCAACACGCCAACTGCATTCGAGTGCGCATTCAAGGACATTGCCCGGCGGGTCACCGATCTTGCCCCACGCCTCCACGCAGCTTAGAAGGCACCGCAGCCTTGGGGCGCCTCTCATCATCCGCATATTGATCATTAGCAACCGGACCCATCCGCACCAGAGCCAGGAGAAACACCATGAGCACCGAAGCCGCCAAGAAGCCCTCAGTCCTCTTTGTATGTGTCCACAACGCGGGCCGTTCGCAAATGGCGGCAGCGTTCCTGACCAACCTCGCAGGCGGCGCGATCGAGGTCCGTTCCGCCGGTTCGCAACCGGCGGAGCAGGTCAATCCCGCCGCCGTCAAGGCGATGGCAGAGCTTGGCATCGACATGTCCGCCGAGATCCCCAAGGTCCTCACCACCGAGGCTGTGCGGGAGTCCGACGTCGTTATTACGATGGGCTGCGGGGATGAGTGCCCATACTTCCCGGGCAAACGCTACGAGGACTGGGTGCTCGAAGACCCGGCAGGGCAGGGTGTTGACGCAGTCCGTCCAATCCGCGATGAAATCAAGTCCCGCGTTGAGGGCCTTATCGCTTCGCTAAGCCCGCTCACAGGGCGGACCCGCCCCTAATTAGTACCAGTTGTTGGACACCTCATGGCCCCAAGCCCCGCACGGTGATCCATAGCGACCCGCAATGTACCCGAGGCCCCAGTTAATCTGGGTGCGGTAGTTCGTTAGCCAGTCCGGACCAGTAGAGGCGTACTTCTCTGCGGGCAATGCCTGCGCAATGCCGTAGGCCCCGCTGGAGGGGTTTGTAGCGTTGGTCATCCAACTGGATTCCTGGTTCCACAACTTGAGCAGGCAGCTCATTTGGTCACCGCCCCAGCCGTGCGCACCCAGTTGCGACGCGGCATAGGCCTGCGCCCCGCCCGGATCGTTGACGGCCCCTTGAGGGATGTTGGGCAGCAATACCACCGGACTAAGGTCCGACGACGGCGGCGCAGCGACAACAGGCGCGGGCGCAGGAGCGGCGGGAGCTGCAGCCCGGGCGGCCGCAGCGGCCTGCGCGGCAGCTGCCGCCTGCGCTTGTGCCTGCGCGGCTGCCGCTGCTGCGGCGGCGCGGCGGGCTTCCTGCTGTGCTTCGTAGGCCGCCTCGGCTTGGACCCCTGCACGATAATTCTGTTCGACGGCTGCGCTGGTGTTATTCAGGCTCGCCAGTTGATCCACCAGCGTACCGCTGTATTTGGTCTCCTCCGCCACCTTCTGTTCGGCGGCCGACTGGGCCGCCTGTGCCGCCGTGAGTTTCGACTGGGCGTCGCTGGCCAGCCGCTCATTCTCTGCCTGGACGACTGCCTGCTGCTGATCCAGTGACGACGCGACAGCCTCTGCAGCCTGTGCTTGGTTGTACAGATCGGAAGTGCGCTGCGCGACGATCTGCATGACGCCCAGTTGCTGCATCCCATCGCGGCTCTGCAGGGCGTTCAGTTCCACCAACGGACCCAAACTCGCTCCGCTGTTCATGTAGTCCTGAGCGGCCAGGGCGCCTGTTTGCCGCCTTAACTTCGTTGCCACAGCGTGGGCCTTGTCAGTCTGATCCTTCAGCGCACTCAGCTTTGCTGTTGACGCATCAAGGTTATTGCGCGCCAGCGCGTAGGTCAGGCCCGCTTTGACCGCAGCAGCCCCAAGTGAGGATGCCTGCTGCTGCAAGCCGTCCAGAAGCGCATTGATCTTCTGGACCTCGGCGCTCTTGGCAGCGGCATTGTCTTTTGCGGCCTGGACATCTGCCCACGAGGGATACCCTGACGGCGGAGTGTCGTCAGCGCTTGCCATTGGCACAGCAGCAGCAACCATCAGGGCGGCGAGGGTCCAGGCGGTGCAGACCTTGCCCGTGGGCACATTCAACCGGAACTTGAACCTGAGCATATTCATAAACTGTACTGGGTGCTCCGAGCAGCATCCTGCAATGAACCCGGGCGTGGTGCCTCCGAGGACTGGATCCCTGTGCGTACCCGGAAACTGGAGTTCCAGTGCCTTTGATGACCGGTGCCCGACTTTCGGCTTCGCCAACGGGTGGCACAACGGTCTAGCCGCTTAGTTGTTGCTCCGGGACGTTACTGGCAGCTCGACATAGAACGGCTTACCCGGATTCAGGTGCTGGTGGAGCCATTCCGGCCGGTAGATGTGGCCGCGGGGGTCCTGCACCCGCAGCCCTTCATGGTGGCGCAGCTCGCTCATACGCCGGTCAACCTCTGCCATTGTCGGGGCCATCTCAGTTACCCCTGCAGCGGTGATTCGCCACGAAGCACCCGGTTCCCGGATTCCTTGCTCCAGCGCCAGAACTTCAAGCAATTCCGCAAGCATGGCGTCCGGATCCGTGGGCAGGAGGCGGCGGACTCGGTGCTCCTGTGAGTGCGTCCTCAGCGCCGTAAACCAGGCCTGCTTGAGCCAGCTTCCGTCGACCTTGCCCAGCCCGGGACTCAGTCGAAGCCGACGCGCCGAGTCAAGGCTGAGGCGGTACTGGGTGCCCGCCGGGTCGATGATACACGCGGCCTCACTCACATATTCGAAACTTGCGAGCATTGCTTCTTCCGACTGGTGATAGGCGAAGTCACCTTCGTCGTCAATCGAGAGGAAAGCCCGAATTTCCGTGACGTCGGGGGCTTGGTTCGATGCTGTTCCCATGCTGGATCTTCCATTTCCGTAGGGATGAGCACATTGTCTGCCGCTCTCTTCCATGGGAGCACGGGCAGGGCCGTACCGACCCCGGCCTTAACGAATTCCAAACGCCCGGCTTTGGTGGTGCCCGAGTACAACTGACACTGCGAACCCGGCCCCGAGGAGGAGGACACAACCGAACCATCCGAGCATCAAATAGACCATGACCATGGTGTCCGTGGCCTCGTAGGGGGCGAGCGATTGCCCGGCAACTACAACCTTTCCCTCTGCCGACCGGGCAACAACCGCCAGCCGCAGCCCGGGTTCAGGCTGCCATGTCACGGCATCCGCGCCCGACCTTCGTGCCGTGTCGAGAACTCCCGCCGGAACGGTTGGAAGTACGCCGTGAAGAGTTGCCGTTCCCGCTTCGGGTCTGTCGTCGCTGCCGTACACAAGCACAAAAACCCCGCTCTCCGGGGTCAATTCGAGACGCGGGACGGACGGGACAGACGTGGCGAGCATCTGTACCGCGGACGCGGCCGCCGCTGCGGGTGCAATATCAGCGGACCTCCGGCCAGATTGTTGGAAGGCAATGTACACACTGCAGAAGACGACGGTCACGACCGCAGCCGCCGCGATCCATCCGATTATTCTGCTCATACCCCACATCATGAAACATGGATTCATAACGCGGAAGTGGGCTCCTCCCTTTCAGCCACGTACTTCTGCAGCAGCTCGCTTCTGGGCCGCTACGAAGCACAGGAGGGCTTCCGAGGACGTGCCTCGCGAAGCCTGTCGATCCGCGCCGCGCCATTTACCTCGGGTGTTCGTCATCGGCGTCGAACATGATGACCTGCCGGACCGCCTTTCCGTCCGCCAGCTGATCCATGGCCTGGTTGATATCGGCCAGGGCGATGCGGGTGGTGATCAGTTCTTCAACGGGGAGCTTCCCCTCGCGCCAGAGCTGGGCGTATTTAGGGATGTCACGTGCCGGTACTGCTGACCCCAGGTAGCTGCCGATGATTGTGCGGGCTTCGCCGGTGATGGTCATGGGAGAAATCTGAGCGCGCGCATCGGGTGAGGGAAGCCCGGCGGTGATGGTGGTCCCACCCACAGCGGTGGCAGCGAAGGCAGTTTCGAAGGCCTTGGGGTTTCCTGCGCATTCGATAACGAATTTGGCCTTTATCCCCTGCTCGAGCAACTGCTGCGGCGTGTAGGTTTCGTGGGCACCGAGCCTACGGGCATGCTCGAGCTTGTCGTCAAGGGTATCCACGGCGACGATGCGTGAGACGCCTTGTGAGACAGCAGTGATCAGCGCGGCCATCCCCACGCCACCAAGCCCGACGATCATGATGCTGTCTTCAGGCTTCGGGCGGGCCGCGTTCAGCACGGTCCCGCCGCCGGTAAGGACAGCACATCCAAGGACAGCAGCGATCTCCGGTGGAACGTCGTCGCCGACAGGTACTGCGGAGGCCCTGTCGACCACGGCATGGGTGGCGAAGCCCGAAACGCCAAGGTGATGGAAGATCGTCTCCCCATCGCGGGTGAGATGCGCGGATCCGTGCAGCAGGACTCCCTGGGCGTTTGTTTTTGATCCTGCAGTGCAGGGTAGCCGGCCGTCCTCTGCACAGTTCGCGCATTTTTCGCATCGGGGAAGAAAAGACATGACCACCCGCTGGCCCGGCTGCAGATCGTTGACTTCGGAGCCGACCTCTACAACACGTCCGGCCGCTTCATGTCCGAGCAACATTGGTACGGGACGGACCCGGTTTCCGTCGACGACGCTCAAGTCCGAGTGGCAAATCCCGGCGGCCTCGAGCCGGACGAGGATTTCGGTGGGGCCAGGGCCTGCCAACTCAAGCTCCGAAATGGTGATGGGCCGTGACTCAGCGAAGGGACGAGAACGGCCGATTTCTTCAAGAACTGCGCCGGTGATCTTCATTTGTCTGTTCCTTTCCGAGGTTGCTCGAGTTTCCCCGCCCGATTCCGTGCCATATGTGGGGCATTGCTTACTTTGCGCTCCAGCTATGGCCCGTCCCGTCCACAATAATTGGACTCACCTTCCACGCCACCTTAATGGGCGGCGTGGGCGCGTGCGCGGCGGTCCTCGCCCGCGACGTGCTGGGAGGCGTGGCCGATTCAGTCAGCCGCCGGGGCCTCGGCTGGAATACCACTCCGAGAACAAATGCAGGTATTCAGGCAGGTTCCAGGAAGCGTTGCACTGTTTCGCTGCGTAAGATCCCGCCCATCTGGTCACTCCAGCCAGCGCCACCACCGCGAGCGCGCCGGTTCCGCCGTCGGCTCCGGCTCCGGCACTTCACCCAAGGCGAGCGCAGCCTCCACTATGTCCTCGGCAGTGAGCGTCATGACGGCGTCGCGATCGAGCGCGTCGAGACTTTGTTCCTCGTCGAGCGATAGCCGTAGGGCCTGCCGGTTGAGGGCCTGCTCGAACAAGGTGCGGGCGAACCGCGCGTTGCCGGAGTCCTCCCCCGCATGGAGCCCGGTGAGGACACGGCGCAGCATCTCCTCCGCCCCCGCTTCCAAGGTGTACTCGTGCTGGGCCAGCATCTGCTGGAAGATCGTCTGGAGTTCGTCAACGGAGTAGTCAGGGAACGTGATCTCGCGGGCGAACCGGGAGCGCAGTCCGGGGTTGGAGAGCAGGAAGGATTCCATCAGGCGCGGATACCCGGCCACGATCACGACAAGCCGATGGCGGTGGTCCTCCATCCGCTTGAGCAGGACCTCGATCGCTTCGGGGCCGAAGTCCATCCGGCCGTCTTCGGGGGCCAGTGCGTAGGCCTCGTCAATGAACAGCACGCCGTCCAGCGCACGCCGAATGACCCGGTCCGTCTTGATCGCCGTCGCCCCGACGTATTGCCCCACCAGGCCCGAACGGTCGACCTCGACCAGGTGGCCTTTCTGCAGCAGACCGACCGCGCGGTACATTTCCGCCAGTAGCCGCGCCACGGTCGTCTTGCCCGTGCCCGGATTTCCGAGGAACACCAGGTGCTGTGATGTGGCCACCTCCGGCAGGCCGTAGGCCTTACGCCGCGCTTGGACCTGGAGCAATGCGACGAGGGCCCGCACCTGTTCCTTCACGGTCTCCAGCCCCACCAATGCGTCGAGCTCGGCCTGAACCTCTGACAGCGGCCGGGCAGGGCCGGGCCTGGCACCGATGAGATCGCCCATCAGGTCATCGACCCGCTCGGCACCGGGCAGCTTGAGCTGGTTGGCCAGGTGGCCAATGGTTTCACGCAGGTCATCAAGCGGATTGCGGCTGGCAGCCATAGGTCAACTGTAGTACTCGATACCCGCCCGGGGGTTGGTCGGCGGCAGCAGTTTCTCACGGTGGGCTGTCTCCGACGTTCAGGTCTGTTTGAGCTGCTGCTCGTAGAGCGCTTGGGTCTTGGGTCCTCGGGTCCTGGGGCCAGGCGAATGCCCGAATGGTTAGGCTGGGGGGATGGCGACACTTATTCTCGTGCGGCACGGCCGCACCACAGCCAACGCGAGTGGACTGCTGGCCGGTCGGGCGGACGGCGTCAGCCTGGACCAGGTCGGACGCGAGCAGGCGGCTTTGACCGGAGACAGGCTCGCGTCCGTGCCCGTAGCCGGGGTGGTTTCGAGCCCCCTGGAACGCTGTCAGGAGACCGCGCAACTCATCCTCGAGCGTCAGACCGGCACGCCGCACGCGCCGGTGGATCCCGATCTCACGGAATGCGATTACGGCCAGTGGCAGGGCCGTAAACTCCGCGATCTCGCGACCGAGGAATTGTGGCCGATGGTGCAGACTCAGCCGTCCGCCGTCGTGTTTCCGGGTGGTGAATCCATGGCCGGGATGCAGGCACGCTCCGTGGCTGCCATTCGGCGTCACGATGCCGCTTTCGAAGCCGCCAACGGGCGAGAGGCCGTGTGGGTGGCCGTGAGTCACGGTGACGTCATCAAGTCAATCCTCGCCGACGCGCTCGGGATGCACTTGGATTTGTTCCAGCGAATCAACGTGAGCCCGGCCTCCGTATCAATCGTTCACTACGGCGCCAGCCGGCCGAGCGTCTACGCGATCAACACCGAAGCGGGTGATTTGTCGTGGTTGTCGAATGGCATGAGTTCTGGCGATGCGGCCGTGGGCGGCGGTGCAGGGCAGAAGACGCCATGAATTCCATGTGCCTAAAATACTGACATGCCTACACGCGTTCACGAGTTTGCCTGGCCTGATCGGATTGTCATCGGCACTATTGGCCTTCCCGGGGCGCGGACGTTCTACCTGCAGGTGCGCGCAGGGTCGCAGATCGTGAGTATTGCCCTCGAAAAGCAGCAGTCTGCCTTACTCGCGGAGAAGATTGACGAAATTCTCGACCAGCTCATCACCATTGACGGCAACCCTTTCAGCATTCCTACGGGAACTCCTGTTGAACTCGTCGACAATGACCCGCTCGAGGCTCCTCACGAGCAGTTTCGCACCGGCGCCATAACCTTGGACTGGGACCCAACCACTGCGCAGGTCGTCGTCGAGGCGTACCCCCTCACCGACGTCGATACTGATGACGACGTCGAGCCGCTGAGCGAGATCGTCGCTGAAGTGCCCGAGATGTTGCTGGTGCGCATGCCGGTCGGCACTGCCCGCGCGTTCGCCAAGCGCACCCGTGAGATCGTCGACGCCGGGCGTCCCATGTGCCCGCTCTGCGGTTATCCCATCGACGCCGATGGGCACACCTGCACCCTTCCTGAGGTCTAATGCCGGCGCTGGACCTGGTGACCGCCGAGCTGACGCTTACCGGCCGCATTACGACGGCCTCAAACGCCACTTTCCTCGGCAGCATCGGCGACGTGCCGGTGGTCTATAAGCCGATTGCAGGCGAAAGTCCGCTGTGGGATTTTCCCGACGGCACCCTCGCCCATCGGGAGGTAGCCGCCTACTTGGTTTCGGAGGTCTTCGGCTGGGACGTCGTGCCGCACACCTGGCTGCGCGGTGGTCCCTTGGGCGAAGGAATGGTGCAGCTCTGGCAGGAGCAAGACCCCAGCCAAAACGCAGTGGACCTTGTTGCCGCCGAGGACGCACCGGAGACAGGCTGGAAACACGTTCTTGAGGGACAGGATGAGAACGGACGGATGGTCGCCCTCATCCACGAAGACTCGCCGGCGCTGAGACGCATGGCGGTGTTCGACCTGGTGGTCAACAACGCTGACCGCAAAGGCAACCACATCCTTGCCATGACGGACGGGCACCGGCACGGCGTGGACCATGGGCTCACCTTTCACAGTGACCACAAGCTACGTACTGTGCTGTGGGGCTGGGTGGGAGACGCTCTGACCTCCGAGGAATGCGACGGCATCGATCGTGTCACTGAAGAACTAAATGGCGAGTTGGGCCGAAAGCTGGCTGGCTTGCTCAGCGCTGGAGAAATCGCAGCCCTCCATGCGCGCTGCGACCGGTTGCGTCTGACGGGGCGGTTTCCTGCCCCGAGCGGTGAAATGCCAGCTGTGCCCTGGCCGTTGTTCTAGGGAATTCCCGGGGTGGCTCCGATAGTGTAAACGCATGCTTATTGACATTCCCGCCCCCGGCGGCACCGCAGAAGCCTTAGTCGTCCGCCCCTCCACCGGGACAGGTGACTTTCCCGGCGTCGTTCTCTATATGGACGCGTTTGGTCTGCGCCCCCGCATCGAAGAAATGGCCCAGCGCATTGCGGACTGGGGCTATGTGGTCATGGCGCCGAACGTGTTCTACCGTGAAGGTTCCATCAAAGACCTCGCCCCAACCTTGGATATGTCCACCAAGGAGGGCAGGGAAGCCGCCGGCAAGGCTGCGTTCCCCCGGGTAGGTCGCCTGACGCCGGACAAAGCGCTGCCGGACATTCAGGCATGGGTTTCCGCCATCACAGAACTCGACGGCGTGCGCCCCGGCCCCATTGGCACCACCGGATACTGCATGGGCGCCAGGCTCGCCGTCCGTACCGCCACCGCTCACCCCGAGCTGGTAGCCGCATGCGGTGGTTTCCATGGTGGGGGCCTGGCGACCGACGCGTCTGACAGTCCACACTTGGGCCTGCGCGATGCACGGGCACAATTCGTGTTCGGGCACGCCGACCATGATCCCAGCATGGATCCGGCCGCAGTGTCGCGTCTGGGCCAGGCCCTCGATGAAGCCGGGCTCACCGCCTCCAACACAATCTATGAGGGCGCCTCTCACGGCTACACCATGGCCGACACCTCCGCGTACCACCACGAAGCCACCGAACGGCATTTCCGGGAGCTGCAGGCGCTGCTGGACGGCACGCTCAAGGGCGATTCCATTCGATGAGGCCTGGGCTTCGCCGCGCTACGCTGTCCCCTGGCGTGGGAGAGCGTCAGTGCAGCTGATCGTTCCGGGCGACGTCGTAAACCTGGCTGACCGCGTCCGCGGCCGGTCCGTCGCGGGAAAGCGTCAGATCATCGGGATTACCGGCTCTCCGGGTTCGGGCAAGTCCACGCTCGCCGAACTTCTGCGTCAGGAGCTTGGCGAGGAGAGCGCCGTCGTGCCCATGGACGGTTTCCACCTCGCCAACGCCATCATTAGCGGCACGCCGCTCAGCGCCCGGAAGGGAGCCATCGACACGTTCGACGTCGGCGGGTACCTTTCCATACTGGAACGTCTCAGGAACAACGACGAAGAGCTGGTCTACGCACCCGAATACCGCCGCGGCCTTGAAGAACCCATCGCGGCGTCCATAGCCATTCCCACCTCAACGGCATACGTCCTCACTGAAGGCAACTACCTCCTGGCCGAGCAGGGCCCTTGGGACAAAGTTCGCAATTACTTGGATGAGGTCTGGTTCGTTGAGACGGAACGGGAAAAACGCATGTCACGCCTCATTCAGCGGCACATCGACGCCGGAATGGAGCCGGCCGCCGCGGAAGCATGGGCACATGGGTCCGATGAAAACAACGCGCGGTATATCGAGACGACGAAGGAGCGGGCGGACCTCGTGGTCAGGTGGGACTAGAAATCACTGCTGAGCGACTAACCAATGCTCTCGAAAACCATCGTTGCCTGGATGCGGTCACCGCCGCCCAGCCCCTTACTACCGCTGCTCGCTGTAGTGATGGTGTGGAGACGGTAGCCTTTCGCGGCTTGGTCGTTGATCGTTTTTTCAAGGGCGGTCAGGTTGCCCGAACCAGTTCCCAATAGTTTCTCTTTAAGGATCACCTGCAGGACGACATAGTGCATGAAACGACTTCCCTGTCTCGTTGGTCAATTGGCAGCAATGCTAATGGACAGTGCAAGCTCCGCCCGGGTGGGAGTCACGGCGCGTCGAGGGTAATGCTGCAAGCCAGTTCCGGCCCGGACAACCTGTCATCTTCAACGGGTGGCGGGCTCCAGGCACAGTGGGCACGGCCTGTTGGCTCCTACTTGAGGAGGCGCACGATTGTTGTCTCAGTCTGGGCTGGATCCGGCGTTGGATCTCCGTAGATCTCCCATGAGTGCCCGGCAGGCTCCCGACGATTCCCCGCCATCCACTCGTCGATCGCGTTGTACGTCTCGTTCAGCCGGTCGTACGGCCCGCGGTGGATGGCCACGGCAGCCTCACCACTTGGCGTTTCGGTCGCGTAGACCTCGCCCGCCGTTTCGAAGGTACGCGTGACTTCAACGCCGAACTCGCACAGGATGGTCGCGCCCGGCTCATTCGAATGGTGGTAGACGAAGATGTTATGGCCGTTCGACCAGAGGCCCGGTTGGCTGCGGATGAAATTCCAGACCTGTCCCACCGCTGGCCCCCATGCCGAGCCAACCTCACCGGGGGCGACCACGCGCCGGACCGCGGCCAGCTTGCGGGGGAAAACAACGTGCACGTCGATAGAGACCGTCATGACTGGAGTGTAGACCGAGGGGATCTGCCAGCAACTAGGCCTGCCGGGTTACCCCGGCACGTCAACGAGTTTTAGCGGAATATCGGTGTTTTCGTTCGTGTAGTAGCTTGCACATACCCGGTGGTAGCCGTCAGCCACCTGCGCCGGGATACCCCGGGCCAGGTCGCCCCTGACCATGAGAATAGGCGACAGCTTCTTGCCATCCTTTATCTTCTGCAAGTCAGCCGCCACGTGGGCGTTGTCCTCAGGAAGCAGTACCAGCCGCGCCGCCCTGAGAATGTCCTTTGCTTTGCGGTGCTGTATCGGCGCGCCCTTGAGCGCCAGGACCACGGAGGCCACCACTTCATCGGACGCCAAAAGGGACAAGTAGTCAGTGGCACCCGGATAATCCTGCTCCTCAGGTTCCGACCGCCAGCGGACTTCGATTTTGTCGTCGTCAGACATGATGGATCACATCCTCTATCAGTAGTGCCTGGCTTGCAAGCATCGCCTGGCTCCACCCGGGCGTCATCCCCCATCCCCGCCAAGGATCATTGCGGCGGTCAACCAAACGGCGCGCATTCCAGAATGATGGGTCGGTTGTCGAGGGTCGTGGGTCGTGGGTTTGGGTCTCAAGTGCACGGCCTCAAAGGATCGGCACGGGTCCCGTGCTACCGCTGGACCTACGTCGCGGGGCCAGCTTGTGCTGCCCGGGAGTGACTGGATGGTGCGCCGACGGAACGGGCGGCGACTTCGGCCAGCCCCAGAACGGCGAATGCGACGATGCCGTGCAGGATCCCCAGACCGGGAACGGCGAAGGATGCATAAGCTAGGGCGACCTGAATCACGACGACCAGTAGCAGCCACGCCGACCACTTGACACCGAGCTTGCCGATCAAAGCAATGAGCAACAGCACGAGGGCCAACGGTGGGATGACGAACTGGCCCACAACCTGATGGACGTCGAAACCCGCGAAGTCCGTACTGTCAGTGATGGGCTTGCCGTCTTGTACATATTGGCCCATAGTGAACGTCGCCCAGGCAATGGCGGCAGCCTGAATGACGACACAAGCGGCGATGATGTGACAGATAATCCGATACGCCTGTTGCATGACCAATTCCCCGTCTCTGTAAGCCACGCGTGCAGTGATCCATTCGCGCCAGCTTGGCGCCGAGGTTACCCCCAAGCTCGTGGAACGTCAACGCGCCGCATTGGCTCGTGGAAGAGGTCCGCGGGGTGGCATAGGTCACCTGATTGAAATTGGTCCGGTCAGGTCCTTGGCGGACGGTTGGAACTAGGAACGAGCCCAGAGCTAGGGCGCGGCGAGAACTTCAATGCTCGCGAGGTTCCACTGGTCCGATGTTGGGAAGGTGTCGTTGATCGTCACAGGCGTGCCGGTCGTCGGAGTGGTGGAGTTCTGTCGTTGGACCCAGTACGTGTCTCCCGCTGGCGCCAGATACTGGTCGACCAGGGTCTGATTCGACCCCGGCGCGTGGGATATCGGATTGGACCAGTCGGTGCCCACGCCCCAGATCCAGGACCCGGCTCTGGTGGTGGTGAGGGTGGCCGTCGGCGCGCCCGAGGAGGCGTTCGAACCAAGTATTGCTCCGGTTGCGGTGTCTGCCCCGCGGAAGGCGACAACCGTCATGGCTGCCTGCCAACTGCCCGAGGCCTGAGTGGCGGTGATGGTCGCACTCGAAAGCGGGCCGGGGGCAACGGCTTGCCAGATCTCAGCGGTGCCTGGTTGCGTGTTGGTTCTTTGTCGGAGTGTCCAGGTGAGCCCCGCGCCGGCAACGCCGGCGATGCGGGCTGAATTCGCGGAATTCGGTCCGTCCGAACTTATGAAGGCAAGGATGAGTTCGTTGGAGCCGGTGGTTGTCACGCCCGGTGTGCTGATCGTCGTCGTGCTGGTTCCTTGGTGGGCGGAAACGATCTTATCGATCGTGATTCCATTGGGACGGCTTGCGCCGTGGCGGTGTTCGACGGCGGGCTGACATTGCCTGCCGCGTCGAGAGCGGTGACCGTGTAGGTGTAGGTCGTACCGGCGACCACGGACTGTCGGTGTAGTTGGTCGACGGCGAGGTCCCAATCGCGGTTCCGTCGCGAGAGACCCGGTACGAGGTGACTCCCACGTTGTCCGTGCTGGCCGTCCACGTCAAGGCGATCTGTCCTGCAGATGCTGAGGCCGCCAGACCCACCGGCGCCGTTGGCGGGGTTGTGTCCTGGCTGGGCGCCGACAACCGGATCATGCCGGCTGTGGACGGAACACCATTGGCATCAACGATCGAGAGCAGGTAATACCCCGGAGGGGCGTAGTTGCCGTTGACGGGCATCTGTACGTTGAGACCACCGGAGGCTTGCGAGAAACTCAGGCTCATGGCCCGCGCGTTCTGGTCGAAGGCGTGGGTCACGGATCCCGTCTTGATCAGGGATACGGATTGGATCCGGGTCGCGTCAGGTGTTCCTATGAACGCCGTCGAACCGTACTGGGCGCTGCCCGGTACGTTGGAGATACTCGGCCGCGGGCCTTTGAAGAGGTACGGCGGGGAGTAGATCTGATAGCTTTTCTGGTCCGCAACCCCGGCGTCCCCGCCGCTGCCGGATACGAAGACCCGACCGTCCGGAAGCAAGACGGCCACCGAGTGGTACAGGCGGGGAGCTGACATCGACGCCACAGTGCTCCACGCTCCCGTGGCCGGTTGCCAGACCTCGGCCTGCATCACAGCTTTGGTGACATCCTGACCCGATTTGTCGGTTCCGCCTCCCGTCGCAAGGACTGTGCCATCCGGAAGGTTCGTCAAGTTCACGAAGCTCCGGGGAAACGCCATGGGGGCTGCCGCCTGCCATGCCGGGTTTAGCCCGTTCATGTCCAAGGTGTAGGCGGTATTAGTGGACTGCCCCGTGAATCCCCCATCCGAGGCGGATCCGGCTTTGATGAATTTGCCCGGCGCGTAGTTCGCGATCGAGGCACCGTCCAGGACGCGGGAGTCCACGGTGGCCCATTGCTGCGTGGACACATTGAGGTCCAGGCTCGAGGTGGCTTGTTCGGACGCTCCCGCCTGGAGGATACTGCCGTCGCCCAGTTGATACATAAAGGGGTAATACGGGATACTCCGGCTCGCGCCAGTCAGGTCGGTCCACGAGTTCATTGTGGGTGAATAGACTTCCGGGACGGGCACGATGTCTGTCGAGCTGGTGTTGGAACCCGAGGTCACCAGGACGCGTCCGTCGGCCAACGTCGTCGCTGTCGGGTACCACCGTGGGTGATTCATGGGCGCCAGGGTCTGCCAGGTTTCCGTGGCCGGGTCGAAGGCAGTTACATCGCGGATACCCAGTCCACCTTGTGTCGCCGTCCCTCCTACGACGAGGATGCGGCCGTCCGACAGGACCGCTTGCCCTGCGCAGAAGAGATCGGCGGCTGCGCTCGGTACTTGGGTGTAGCTGCCTGTCACGGGATCGAGCAGGTACTGCTGGCCGCCTTGGGAAAAGTCGCCCTGCCAGGTGAGAACCTTGCCGGTAGGTGTCAGTGCCGCGTGAATGGACACCTCCGGCCATGGAACGACAGGGCCCCACGAGCCGACCACTGACGGGTCCGTGCTGGACCCGTTCGCTGTGGTAAACGTCGCGTCGCCCGAGACGGCAAGATTGCCTGCCACGTCGGCCGATTTCACCCTGTAGTGGTACAGCGTGCCGGCCGAAAGCCCTGACAGTGCCTGCGAGTGCGTGGTCTGTAGCGTGGAATTCTGAACCGTGCTCTGGCCATATGCCGTGGTTGTGCCGTATTCCACTTGCGAGCTGGAAGCTTCGTCGGTGGTCCAGGTGATGGTTGCCCCGCTGGAACTGGGCGTGCCGGCAGAGACGGCAGAGATCTGTGGCGCTGTCGTGTCACCTGTTGCGGGCGAGGCCGGAAGAATTTCTATGAGGGAGAGGTTCCACTGGTCGGTTGTGGGTGCTGTGTCATTGATCGCCACGGCGGCAGGAGGTGCCGCCGTCGTCGTTGTGCTTTGGCGCTGGACCCAGTATGTATCGCCTTGGCTTGAGAGGTACTCATCGACCTTTGTCTGTCCGACGCCGACTGTCCGGGCGATCGCTTTGTCCCAGTCGTTTCCCGCTCCCCAGACCCATGAGCCCGCCCGCGTAGTGGTCAGGGAAGCGCTGGGCGCCCCCGTAACGGCACTCCCTGTTCCGACGGCGCCGTCGGTGGCCAAATCCGCGCCGACGAATGTGACAACAGTCATCGACGACTGGTACGAGCCCGCGTAAGTGGCCGTGACCGTGACGTTCGTCAGTACGTCGGCGCGACGGCCTGCCAAATCTCCGCAGTGCCAGGCCGGGCGTTGGTCCGCTCGCGCAACCGCCAAGAGAGGCCGCCACCCACGACCGATGAGACAGACTCGCCCGTGGAACGAGGGCCGTCCGACATGACGAAGGCGATAAGGAGCTCGTTCGCCTGGCTCGTAGTGAAGGCGGGCGAGACGATTTTTGTCGAAGGCGTGCTCTGGTGCGTGCTGACAATCCGGTCCGTGGCCAGAGGTGCTGCTGCTGCGGCGGCCGGGGCTTCCACGGGCAGGCTCAGGACGGATCCTGCGACTGCAAGGGATAAGCTCGCCAGTAGCGCGAGGGGCCGTGAGGAAAAGATGCGTTGCATGATTGGTCCTTTGATGCGACTGGCCGTGACAGGTCAGGATCCGTAAGGGAAAACCAAGGCGTCAGATTCGACGCAACGAACGTGGCTTCATTACTGAGCGTGAATATATTGACAGGAACTCAGTAGCTTCCCGTTGACCTCTCAGGATGGGAAACGCCTGCGGGAAGGATCGAGAACCGCACCGGCCCTCTGACGCGTGCAGTCAGGTGCCGCAGGCGTTGGGAACGGCTTCAAACGCCTGAACAAGGACTCTTACGAACACGGTGATCTCCTCACGATTCTGCAGAGAAACGCATCGCCCATCGGGCGGAGACCATGCGTTCGGTAAGCGGCACGGGTGACCCCTGACGGCGGCAATCATGCCGCGCAAAACGCCGGGCTGGGTACGTCGGCGGGTGGGAAAGAACTAACTTGCCACGGTCGATTCCACACTCGAAGAATAGCTGTCCGTAAGCGGTCCCAGCAATGGAAGTTTGCGTGGAGCCAGGTACGGGTGGCCAGGCGTAAGAGCTGCCGCTGTCTCCGGCTGAGACGGGGGAAAGCCGTAGCGCAACAGGGCATGACCAGCTGAATACCCTTTGGATTGACATATTTCGACATGTAAACAAGACCCCCTGAACGGCCGGGCGTAATGTTGGTAGCAACCGCGACATATTCTTCCGAAATTCGCTGCAAAGGACTATAGGACCTTGTCACTCGAATCACTGCCCGTTCTGGACTACTCCCGCTTGAGCGCAGGGCCAGAGGAAGCCTCCCGGTTCCGGGACGATCTCCGCGATGCCATGCACAATGTGGGCTTCCTCTACCTCGCCGGGCACGGCGTCCCCCAAGAACTCACCGACTCCATGCTCGATATCTCCCGCCGGTTCTTCAACCTGCCCGAGGAACAAAAGCTTGAGGTCGAGAACATCCACAGCCCTCAATTCCGCGGGTACACCCGTATGGGCGCTGAGATCACCGACCGCGCCGTCGACTGGCGCGAGCAAATCGACATCGGCGTCGAACGCGGTGCCGTGGAACCGGGACCCGGTGTTCCCCGCTACAGGCTCCTGGAAGGACCCAACCTTTGGCCGACGGCGCTGCCCGAGATGCAGGACATCGTCTCCGAGTGGACCGAGCGGCTCGCTGCCATCTCTATGAACCTCCTACGGGCGCTTGCCGTGTCCCTCGGAGCACCTGAGGACAGCTTCGACGCAGCGTTCGGGGACAAGGCCTTTCCGATGCTCAAAATCGTCCGATACCCAGGAGAATCCGGCGATGAACCGAAACAGGGGGTGGGGTCCCATCGCGACGGCGGCGTGCTGACACTACTCCTCGTTGAACCGGGCAAAGGCGGCCTCCAGGTCGAATACCAGGGGCAGTGGATCGACGCACCACAAGTACCTGGAACGTTCGTCGTCAACATCGGTGAAATGCTGGAACTCGCCACCAACGGCTACCTCAAAGCAACCCTTCACCGCGTCATCTCGCCCGCGCGCGGCACCGACAGAATCTCCCTGCCCTTCTTCTACAACCCCGCACTGGACGCGCGCATGCCCCAACTCGCCATGAACCCGGAATTCCACACCAAGGCCCGCGGCCTGTCCGTTGACCCGACCAACAGCCCCATCCTTGAAACCTACGGGGACAACGCCCTCCGCTACCGACTTAGGGCGCACCCGAACGTGGCAGCACACCAACACCCGGACCTTGCCACAGCCTGAGAGCACAAGATCCGCAGTTAGCAGGCTGCGCCGCTTGCCTGAGGGACACGATTTCGAAATGTATGGTTTTCCCACCTCGGCTTTGGGTCGACGTTATTGCGCACCGGCGTAGCACGTCTGTTTTCAGCCCCATCGCTGCAACGTGAAGTGCGCGACTCCCCCGGGGCCATGGTGCTTACACTGTTCTCCATTTTCAGACGAGGAAACGGACTACAAATGGCAGCCGAGGATTTTATCGTTGACACCCTTGCCAGCGCGACGATTCCGGAGGATACCCTCACCATGTGGCGGCCGATCATCAAGGATGACCTGCCATGCATCCAGATCGACCAGTCCGACGGAATGACGGCGCGGTGAAGTACCGCACCGTCGACGCCGTCGCGCTCGCCACCGCCATCCTGGAAGCGGCCGGGCTTGATCCGCAGACAGCGTTCACGCCCTAACGTCGGGATGACAGGATTCGAACGGAGACAGGCCTGCTTGATCGGGTGACTGGTCGGACACTCGGCTGCAGCCTTCTATCGGAGATTCGAGCGGCAGTCCAAAGCCTCCGGTGGAAGCCCTCTGGCCGCCGGCCAGGTGGGCTAAAGCTGCACACGTCCCCGAGCGGGCACGGTGATCCGCAGAGGATACTGCTAGAGGCGCCAGGTGAGGCCTTTGCCGAGACGGATAGTGATCCGTCCGCGGCTGTTGACGGTAAGCGGTCCCGCCTTGCGGGATGCGGAGACGCCCGATTTGGAAACGTTCAGGCGGGTCTTCTTGCCGAGCTTGATGGTTTTACGGAAAATTAGGCCCATGGGCTCCCCCTCTGCTTATTGGTACTGCCTATTGAACCTGATGAGCGCGGCGGGTCCTAGGATCTCAGGTGATCGATGACACCGGGTCGGTTTCCTGCTGCCGCACGGCCTCCGCGTTCTGGGCACTATTGATGCTATCCAGCGTGAACTGACGGACGACGGGTAATTCGAGGATGCCCGAAACAGTGCGCATTCCGATGCCTTCAGGTGCTCCGCGCCCATACGTGCCTCAGTCCGCTGCATGGACGACGCGGTCTCGGCCTTGGGATTTAGCACGGTAAAGGGCGGCGTCCGCGGCCTCTATCATCGCCTCAAGCCGGGCAGTGCCTGTTCCGGCGGAGGCTATCCCGTAGCTGACCGTCGGGTGCCGGGAGTCTGTATCTGTTGCCTGAAGGGTGCGGCTTATCCGTGTTGCGATGGTTTTGGCGGTGTCGATACCAGTTCCTGGCAGGAGGATAATAAATTCCTCACCACCGAACCGCCCGACGAGATCACCAGAGCGGACTTCGGCGTTACAGGCCGCGGCAAACGCCTGAAGGACCAGGTCCCCGGCCGGATGCCCATACGTGTCGTTGACTGTTTTGAAGTGGTCAAGATCTGCCAGGATGAGTGAGGCCGGGCGTCCCAACCGGTTGGTCCGCTGTATTTGCCCGGCCGCCAGATCGAGGAACCCGGCTCTGTTGAGGAGCCCCGTCAGTGGATCCCTGTTGGCCCGGATCCGCAGGTCTTTTGCCACCTCTTCGTTGTTGAGCGCGGCCATGCTGAAGGAAGCGACGACAAGGAGCAACATGGTGATGAACGTCGTTGGCTGGGAACCGAAAAACTGGACGAACACCGCGCCGTGGGGCCCCTCTGCCAGGAACGCGGCCCAGCGGCCCAAATAGTAGGCGGCCAAGAACCCTGCCGCAATCGCCAAGGGCACTTGGATGTGTGCGTACTCTGCCGGCGGTGAGCGCACCTCACGATACGCAAGAGCGAACAACACGCACATCAGGCCAAGGAATACCGGTCCCCCGGCCCAGTCGTTTGAGGCCGGATGATCCAACGCGGATGCCACCGCTGTGACGGCCGGGCCAGGCAGGATCAGCCACCGTTTGGGTGAGGCCTTGCTGAGGGAACGTGCCGCTGCCCAGACACTGGCTGCGCCTGCGACCAAAAGTGAGTTCGCCGCAGGGTTCGCCCAAACCTGTTGGGTGGTACCGTCCAAGAGGTATCCGGCCGCGCCAAAGGGGAACAGGAGCAGCGCCAAGGACCACCACCCACTGTAGGGAGCGCGGGTCCGGCGGTATATGACTCCATAAAAAAGCAGAAACAGCGTCAATGCGATCGCTCCGAAGGCGACGCGCAGCGTTGCAGTGTCCAAAATTGCTCCCAAACCCCAGATCCGGGTCGCCCGGAAAACCAGTATGCACACACCCAACGCCCGGAATCCAGAGGCGCAGGACTGAAAACCGCCTAGTCAAATGCCGGCACTTCAGGAAAGCCGGCAGCACCTTCTGCTTCATCCGTCGGCTGCTTCGTTGGCACGCCAAGGCCGTCCCTTCAGGGCCGGTTTTTCGCGCCAGCTGGTCCAGTCCTCGGGCCTGACGGTGGGTCGACCCAGCAGGAACCCTTGGCCTGCACTCATGCCCAGATCCGCGGCAGCCTCTAACTCCTGGAAGGTTTCGATGCCTTCGGCGACCAGCACGGCACCGATCTGGGTGGCGAATCCGACCATCGCCGCTCCGAGTGCCCGCTGGCCAAGGTCCGAGTCGATGCCAGCGATAATATTTCGGTCTAGTTTGATCACGTCAGGCTTGAGCTGCAGGATATGGCGCATGGACGCGAACCCGGCACCGGCATCATCCACCGCTATGCCTATCCCGTCCCGACGCAGTCCGGACAGAGCTGCGGCGAGCGGTCCGTAGTCCAACACGGGATGGCGCTCAGTCACCTCCAGCACGATTCGCCGCGCAGGGACCCCGGCACCTGAGAGTAACTGCACCAGTCTCGGGTCAAGGCAAAGACCGGGTGAGACATTGAACGCCACATACACGAACGGGGGAACACCCCGGGCCGCGGACAGTGCCGTTTCCAAGGCAGCTATTTCCAGTTCCAGTCCCAGCCCGACGGACTCAGCCTCCGCAAACCACGCTTCCGGAGAATTTCCCGGTGAGCTAAGAAAACGGCTGAGCGCCTCGGCACCGATAACGGATCCGGAATCCAACGACCTGATGGGCTGGAATGCAGTCAGCAGTGCATGATCCGCGATCATAGCTTCGACCCGCCCCCGGACTTTCGTCGCTGCCACGACATGAGGTGCCACGGCCCTGGCCGATCCTTCGAATCCAACAGCGTTCCCCGCGCTGTCGCGCAACGGGCTGCCGGAAACCTCTACAACAACGGTGGTGCCATTCTTCCGCCGGCAAACTGATTCAAGGCCGGACCATGAGCCGTCCTCAGACTCACTGGCAACCCTATCTCGCACCGCCGCGGCCAAGTCATCACCAGCAATCACCAGGCTGAAGTGCAGGCCCACCAGCTCGGCAGAATCATACCCGGTCAAATCCCGGCACGCCGGACTGCAAAAGATAAACCGCCCGTCTGGCCCGGTAGCCCACAACCATTCCCGGCTCGCGGTCGACATCGTATCGATCAGCCGTGCCATTCGGAATGCTTCACCCCGCTCCCGCTGCTGCTGGCGCACGAGAGCCCAGGCCGCCCAGAGGACGACGGGAATGAGTGCCAGCGCCAGAAGGTACAGAACCCACGAGGAATCGTCAAAAACCATCCACGGTTCATCCCCAAAGAGATGAGGAACACTGATCGACACGGCCACCCCGGCTTCGAGTCCGATCAAAACCAGCAGCCAGTGTCCCAGCCGCCCCGGCAAAACACTCTGATGGCGCCGGAAGCCAAGCCGCTCCTCAGGCATCCAAACCAGCCCTAAGTGGCCGCGTTGCTGACGTGCTCGTGTCGCTATCCTGGCTGTCCTGCCCCATGGATCCCCAACATCCCCCAAATGAATGATCAGTCTCCTGACAACCGCTATCGTGCCATTCCAGCACGCGAACACATAGCTTTTCAGTGAAACGCTTTTCAAGACTTCTTGCGGAGTGGCGAGCGATCGGTTCTTCAGGGTGCCAGTTCCATATCGGGCGGCCGCTTCATGCCCCAAGAACTCCAAACGTCGGACGCCCGGCAAGGCCCGCGTGAAGGCAGGATACTCATCAGCACGCCCGACCGAAGGCCGCAGGCGAAACGGTGCTGAGCCGCTGAACAGTTCCAGCCCTGAGATCGAGGAGATTTGCCCCACCCAGGCCGGTTTCTTCCCAAAGTTCCTCAAGCGCCCGACGCTCCGGCTTCAAGGCGGGTGTGGCTGCGGTCCTTCAGGCCTGGTTTTGTTCGCCGAGGCCCACAGTCCGGCGCAGTTCCCTTTTGAGCACTTTGTGGCTGGGGCCCAAAGGAAACTCGCCGACGAACCGGATGTGGCGGGGGTATTTGTATTTGGCAAGGTGCTCTTGGCTCCAGTCGATGATGTCCTGCGCGCTGGGTGCGTTGTCCGCGTGGGCAGGATCCAGGACAACGACCGCGCACACTTCCTCGCCCCGCAACTCGTCCGGGATGCCGATGACGGCGACCTGGGCGATCGCGGGGTGACGGGAGAGGACCTCTTCGACCTCCCGCGGGTAGACGTTGTAGCCCGAGCGGATGATGACGTCCTTGGTCCGGTCGACTACATAGATGAACCCGTCCTCGTCCATGGTTCCGAGGTCCCCGGTACGGAACCAGCCCTCCACCATTGCTTGCTGCGTGGCTTGCGGGTTGTTGAGGTAGCCGGCGAAGACGTTGTGGCCGCGGACCAAGATCTCTCCGAGCTCACCGGTTGGCACGGGAACCACTCGTTCGGGTACCCGGTGATCGCCGATCTGGACCTCCACACCCCAGATGGCCTGTCCGACGCTTCCGGGCCGGACGCCTGAGTGCGGGGTATTGGTGCTGACCACCGGGGATGTTTCGGACAGTCCGTAGCCTTCATAGATGGTGGCGTTGAACGTGGAATTGAACTTTTCCATGACGGCCAGGGGCAGCGCTGCGCCCCCAGAGACGCACAGCCGCAGTGACGGCAGTTCAGGTCTGCCTTCGGCGGCGCTAAGCAGCTGCATGTACATGGTGGGGACGCCGTGGAAGACGTTCACATCGTGGGCGGCCATCAGTTCCAGCGCTGCCTCGCCGGTGAACCGTGGCAACAGAACGAGAGTGCCGCCGAGCCGGAACAGTGCGTTCATGCTGGCTGTTTGTCCGAAGACGTGGAACAGCGGAAGGCAACCGAGTGCGATGTCGCTGGTACGCACGTCGTTGGCGTCCACGGCCGATACGGTCGCGTTCATGACCATGTTCAGGTGCGTCAGGACGGCGCCTTTGGGCCGGCCCGTTGTGCCGGAGGTGTAGAAGATGACAGCCGGATCCTCCGCCTCCCGGGTAACGTAGCTGCCCAATTCGCGGTCGCCATCGGAGCGGAGGCGGGACACGTTGTCTTCTCCCTCGGGCACGGGGCCCACGAGCAGCACCGGGATTCCGGTCTCCTCGGCCGCCTGCCGCCCGATTGCGAGGAACGCGGCGTGGCAGACGAGGATTTTGGCGCCGCTGTCGCGGAGCACATGGATGACTTCCTCGACCGTCAGCAGCAGGTGCACGGGGACCACGACTCCGCCGGCAGCCTGCACGCCATAGTAGGCGGTGGGGAACTCTACGACGTTCGGGGACATGAGCGCCACGACGTCGCCCGGTCCGATTCCGGCTTGCCGGAGCTGCCCGGCGTAGCTGCGGGCGTGCTGCCACAGCCGCGAATAGGTGTACGACTGGCCGCCGCTTATGACGGCGGTCTTGTCCGGGTATTTGCGGGCCGATTCGGCGAGAATGGAGGCGAGCGATAAAGCGGTCATGGGTTCTGCTTTCTCGTGTTGTCGGGCCCGATTGTCGGACCATCGAGCAATGCGGTCAACGTGTTTTCGACGACAGCCCGTGCCTGTTCCACGGACTGCCCCAGGGAGTCCCTCAGCAGCTTCCAGGTCGCCCAGTCCGCGGCCGCGCAGATCGACAGGACCATGCGCGTTCGGCGTGCCGGGTCCAGCCCGGCCAGTTCAACTTCGAACAACCGTTCGACGTCGTTCCTGATCCGCTTAAGGTTCTCCTGCAAGTTCTGTTGCAACGCCGCGGAGAACGGACGCTGCAGATCGGCGGCACGGGCAAGCGGTGCGATGGCCTCCAGGACCGCAGCGCGCTGCAAGCTGTATGCCGCGACACGTTCCGCGAGAGGCAGCCCCGCTGGCACCGGCTTGAAAGCCTCGTCCTGTTCGGTGAGTTGGCGGGCGGCCGTGTTGGCCATGAGGGCTTCCATGTCCTTGTAGTGGTCCCACAGCGCACGGACAGAGACCCCTGCACGGGCCGCGATCTGCTTGGCGGACGGTTTGAGTTCCCCGTCGTTGATCAGCCCGATATGGGCGTCACTGATAATCCTGAGGGTCCGCCGGGCGCGGGCGGTTCGTCCATCCACAGCTGTCGTCATCCCCGCAGGCCCGCGGCCGAACCCACATCGTGGGCGGCTTCGGCCAAGAACCCAGCGGGCAGCAACGTTACATCTGCGGTCTGCTCCGCGTAGAATCTCAGGCGGTCCGCGACGTAGCCTGTACCGACGTGGCCGGCGTACCACATGGGCCCGCCCCGGTATGCGGGCCAGTTGTAGCCTTTGGCCCAGATGACGTCGATGTCACCAGCCCGCTCCGCGATTCCCTCATCGAGGATGCGTGCGCCTTCGTTGATCATTGGAAAGAGCAACCGTTCGAGGATTTCGCGGTCTGAAATTTCCCGGCGGGATATGCCAAGGTTCCGTGAGATGTCCAGGATGAGCTGCTCAACCTCGGGATCATCACGCCTTTCCCGGCCCGCGTACGCGTAGTAGCCCGCACCGGTCTTCTGCCCGAACCGCCCGGCCTCACACAGCGCGTCCGCGGTCGGCGCGGTCCGACCCTCGGCCTTGCGGCTCCGCCAACCGATATCCAGACCCGCCATGTCACCCATCTCAAACGGCCCCATCCGGAAGCCGAAGCCTTTCAGGAGTCTGTCCACCTGGCCCGGCAGTGCACCCTCGAGCAGCAGCTGCTCGGCCTGCAACGAACGCACCTCAAGCATCCGGTTCCCGACGAAACCATGGCAGACACGAACGACCACGGGCGCCTTCCCCATCCGGCGGGCGGTGGCGAAACCTGTGGCGAGCGTCGCAGCGTCGGTCGCTGCTCCGCGGACCACCTCAACCAGCGGCATCACGTTCGCCGGGCTGAAAAAGTGCAGACCCAGCATTCGGCCGGGAAGGCGCGTTTCTGCTGCAATCCCGTCGATGCTCAGGTAGGAGGTGTTGGAGGCGAGGACGCAGTCGGGGCGCACGTGACGGTCCAGAGTTGCGAAGATTTCCTGCTTGACCTGCAGGTCCTCGAAGGCTGCCTCAATGACAAGGTCGGCGTCGGCGAGGTCCGCGTAGTCCAGGCTGCCCGTGATCAGCGACTTCAGGCGTGCTGCGTCGTCTTGGGTCCGGCTGCCGCGGGAGACCGAGATGGCAAGGTTCTTCTCGATCTGTGCCAGGCCGCGGTCCAGTGCGGTTCGTTCCGCCTCCACAACGGTGACGGGGATGGCCGCCCCTGCCAGGGCCATGGCGATCCCGCCGCCCATGGTCCCGGCACCGATGACGCCTGCACGCCGGACGGTCCTCGCCGCGTCCGGACTGAGATCAGTGGGTTTGCGCGCTGCCCGCTCAGCGGTAAAGAGGTGGCGCTGGGCTGCCGATTCAGGGCTCTTGAGTCGTTCCTCGAACTTCGTCCGCTCAACGTCCGCTCCGCGGTCAAACGACTGTTCGATACTGGTCGCCATAGCCTCAATCGCGGCCTGGGCAGCATAAGGGTCCTTGGCCTTGCGCAGCGCGTCCGCAGACAGGCGCCTCACGGTCCCGGGTGTGGCCGCGGCCTCAGCAATTCTGCCGGCCCGGTCACGGGTCCGCTCCGCTGTGCGCGTGGCCACGAAATCGGCAGCCCAGCGCACGGTCTTCGGCGAGCCTGGATCGTCGATCAGCGCATCGACCAGGCCGTCCCGGAGCGCTTCGGAGGCGGATACTTGTTTGCCGGTGAGGATCATTTCCAGGGCACGTTCCGGTCCAACCAGGCGGGGCAGGCGCCCCGTTCCGCCGGCTCCGGGCAGCAATCCAAGGGTGATCTCCGGCAGGCCGAGGCGCGCCGTCGGCGCGGCGATCCGGGCGTGGGCGGCCATCGCCAGCTCCAGGCCCCCGCCCAAGGCTACGCCGGTGATTCCTGCGATGACAGGTTTCGGGAACTCTTCGACCAACGCCACCAGCTCCCCGAGATCCGGTTCGGCGGGCCGGCTGTCGCGTCCGGGGGTGCCAAATTCGGGGCTGTTGAATTCGGTGATGTCCGCCCCGGCCGAGAATGCTTGGGGCTGGCCGAGCAAAAGGACAGCAGTGACGGCTGGATCCCCGGCGAGCCTTTCGAGCGCATCGCTCAGTGCCCCGCGCAACTCCCGGCCTAATGCGTTTACCCGGCCGTGGTTCATGGTGATTCGTGCGACGCCGTCAACGATGTCGACGGCGACGATCCGGTGTGCTGGTTCGGTCATGATGTCCCTGACCCCTCTGTAGGTACTTATTTGAATGCGGAGATGCCGGTGATGTCCCGGCCGACCAGCAGGGATTGAATGGAGTCAGTTCCCTCGTAGGTGCTGACGACATCCATGTCCGTCATGTGCCGGGCCACATGCCGTTCGAGCAGGATGCCGTTGCCGGCCAGCACGTCGCGGGCCTCGGCGCATATCCACTTGGCTTTCTGCGCCGTGGACATCTTCACCATGGAAGCCATCGGGCTGGTCAACCGGCCGGTTTCGGCAAGCTCGGCCATCCGGTGGCACATCAACTGCATGGCTGTCAGCTCGCTGAGCATGTTGGCGAGCTTGTTCTGCACCAACTGGAACGAACCGATCGGCCGGCCGAACTGCTCCCGCTCCAGGGCATAACGGGCGGCAATCTGGTAGGCGGCCATGCCGTGGCCCATCGCCTCCCACGCGGCCCCGCCCCGAGTCGCGGTGAGAACCCGGGTGACATCCTTGAATGAGTCACAGTTCTCCAGCCGGTTTTCGGCCGGGACCCTCACGCCGTCGAGGACAATGTCAGCCTGCTGTATTGCACGCTTGCCGATCTTGCCCGTGATCACGGTGGGCCGGTAACCGGCCGGGTGCTCGCCGTCGTCGCCCCTTTCCAGCACGAACGCCTTCACCTTGGCGTCGGCATCATCGCGGGCGAACACGATGACGACGTCAGCCATGTATCCGTTGCCGATCCACCGCTTGTGTCCGTTGAGGACATAGCTGTCACCCTCCCGGCGGGCGCTGGTTTCCAGGGCCACCGAATCCGAGCCATGCAGCGGTTCGGTGAGCGCGAACGCGCCGATTTTCGACAGGATTGCCATGGAGGGCAGCCAGCGCTGGCGCTGGGCCTCATTGCCGAGCATATTGATCGCGCCCATGGCCAAGGACGAATGAACGCCGATGAAAGTATTGATGGAACCGTCCCCGCGCGCTATCTCGCGGGCAACGATTCCGGCCGCCCTGCGGCTCAAGCCCGGGCAGCCGTATCCCTCGATCGTGCCGCCGATAATCCCGAGTCGGACCAGCCCCGGTAACACCTCGGTAGGGAATTCCGCGCGTTCCCAGTAGTCATTGATGACCGGAAGGATGTCCGATTCCACGTAGGAACGGACCGTGTCCCGCAGCCCCCGCTCCTTGGGTGTCAGTTCATCATCAAGCAGGAAATAGTCGCTGTTCACATCCGCTCGCATCAACGCGTGGCCCCTTCGGCTCGGGTTCCGTAATGAGGCCTAGATCACACTCACCTAACAATATGCATAGTAACTGCAAATTGTTCAGACCCCAAGGGCAAAGTGGAGGACAGCTCTCTCAGCCCGCGCCGACACCGGCGCTCGGCTCCGATGCGGGTTCGGTTACCGACCCAACTGGGGATCGCTCGTTAGCGGACTCCCGTTTTCCAGCCGGCCCGCCAGGACCCGGACAAGCTTCGGGTCAGCGGCGGAGGTGACGGTCAGGTCATACCAACCGCCTTGGGTCGGGATAACGACCACCTTGTCCTCGCCCCGTGTGAGCGAGACCGTTTGGGAACCAGCGCCGTAAGCGTCCGTCACAGTCAGGGTTACCCCTGTGGCGCCGTCATTCTCAATCCGGAACTGTGCGTGGGGCGATTTGCCATTGGCGGTGACCGTTACGCGGATGTCCGCGGCATTCGTTGTGCCCGCGAGGCGCCGGCCTGAAAAGCGTCAGGAGTAAGTTCGCCCAATCAGTTCTGGACACCCTCAGCACGGGAGTCTAATTCCGTGCTGGGCGCGACTAGACTCGGGCAGGTCGGGGCTGCATAGCCGCCGTTACCGGCGTGGCGTGGCCGGCGTGTCCGTTGACTTCAGTGTTCGTGATCCGCGTGGTCGCAGTGTTGGAAGATACGGTGACCCTGCTAGCCACAATGTCGCGTGAAATGGGGAGGACGCATGGGCAGACCCGGGGAGTCTCTAAAGGTGCTCGTCGTCGACGATGATCCCGGGTCCTTGCTGGTCGCCCAAGCTGCCGTGGAACAGTCCGGGCATGAATGCTTCACGGCCGCCGATGGCGATACCGCGTGGGACCTGTACCAGACGCGCCGCCCGCACGTGGTCGTAACGGACCTGCAGATGCCAGGGATGGATGGACTAAGTCTGTGCCGCGCTATCCGTTCCGCCGACGGAGACGCCTATACATACGTGGTGCTCGTGACCTCCCATGGTTCCCGGGAGGATGTCCTCCTCGGCATGGAGGCTGGAGCCGATGATTATGTCACCAAACCCTTGGATCCCTTCCTCCTGCATACTCGCCTCCTCGCCGCTCACCGCGTGACAGCCCTGCACGCCGACCTCGCTGACGCCTTGGGTGCCGCAACAGCGAGTAACGAGAGGCTGGCCGCCTTCACCGGAAGGGTCAGCCACGACCTCCGTACCCCTCTAACGACGATCCTTGGATACGTGGGACTGGCGTCCACGGACCCCGCCCCTCCTCCGAACGAGACCTCGGCGTACCTGGAAATAGTAGGTTCGAGTGGTCGCAGAATGCTGTCCATGGTTGAGGAACTTCTCTCATTCGCCTCCATCGGTGGCTCTCTGGAGAGGAAGCAGCTTTCGCTGGCAAAGTTGGTGGAGGAGGTCACCGCTGACTTAAGCCTCGGGTTAGGTGAAGCGGGTGCGGTGATCGAATGTGAGGACTTTGCCTTCGATGCTGACGAGGCACAAATGCGCACCGCGCTGCAAAATCTCATTCAAAACGCGGTCGCCTATGCCCCTTCCGGAGTTCGTCCGGTGATTCGAGTCCAAGGCCAGCCAACCAGTACCGGCGCCGTAGTGCAGGTGATGGACAACGGTAAGGGAATCACCCCAGGGGACCGCAGCCGCGTAGTGGAGCCGCTGGTCCGTCTACGCCGGGATGGGGATCCGCCCGGGTCTGGGTTGGGGTTGGCGACGTGTGCCCGCATCGCAGCAGCCCACAAGGGGCGCCTGGAAATTTCAGGTAACCCTGGTGAAGGGACCACCGTGAGCCTTTTTCTCGGTCAGCCAGACTAACGATAGGAACCCGTATCGCACCTGCCATGCACTACGCTCGGCCTCGGCTGAATCGCCGATTAGCCGGCACATGAAGCACTTGGCGTGGCCTTGAGAGCTATATTTTGAGTGTGCGTCTCCGCCCGGCTCTTCGGGCGGCCCGGGTCTCAGGTTCGTGCGGGTGAGAGATGCTCTATTGGGAGGGCTCCACGTGTCTCAGAACGATCTCCTCAGACCGCGACGGCGGATCGGCGGACGCATGGCCCGGGTCGTTGGGCTCGTTGTATTTACTGCCATGCTCCTTGGGGTGCTGGCGTTATATTTCGTTTGGAACAACGGAACGGCGCAGGCCAAGGTAACAGGTGACTTTTGCATCCTTGCTGCCGCCCTGACAGCCGGTCTCAGCTGCAGCGTGGCCGCCCGGAGGGGTGAGAATGCCCGGGCGTGGTCCCTTCTGGCTGTGGCCGCCTTTACGTGGGCTGGGGGCCAAGCGATCTGGACGGTCTTCGGTCTCACCAACAACAACACGTACCCGTTTCCCTCGATCGCCGACGTCCTGTTCCTCGCGTACTCCATACCTGCCGCCGCCGCACTGTTCAGCTTCAAGCGGCCAGCCGGGACCACCAGGGTGGGCTGGGTCAGGGCAGCTCTTGATGCCTCGGTGATCGCGGGCTCGGTCCTGGCGGTCAGCTGGTACACGGCACTCGGGCCGGCATTAAGCTCCGAAGGTGACTTCCTGACGGTGCTCGTCAGTTCGGCCTACCCCGTGGTGGATGTGGTCATGACATCCCTGGTGCTGGTGCTCGCCATGCGCCGGCAGCCAGGAGAACGCCTCCCCTGGCTATGCTTCGGCGGCGGATTGCTCGCGCTCACCATCACCGACAGCACCTACATCAGGCTCACGTTCGACGGCGTCACTGGAGTAACAGGTTCCCCCCTGGCACTGGGGTGGATCGGTGCTTTCCTCCTGATTGCGCTTGCACCACTGGTCCCCTACGCGCAAAAGCCGCAGCCCGAGCGCAAGGCATTCGCTCTGGCCTTGGAACTGCTCCCCTACGTCCCCATCATGGTGGCGCTGGTGGTCGTTGCCGGGCCGCATGTTCAGGAACTCGGTCCGTTCCTGCTGGTGGTGGCCAGGGCAACGGTCGTCCTCATCCTGATCCGCCAGGTGCTGATTGTCGTTCAGAACATCACTCTGACTACGGGGCTGGAACGGGAAGTAGCCTCACGGACTGCGGAGCTTGAGGGCTTGGGCGCGATTGTGAATTCCTCCACGGATGCCATCATGAGCACCTCCCCGCAAGGAGCCATCATTAGCTGGAATCCCGGTGCGGAGCGGCAGTATGGCTACCCTGCCGAGGAGGCCATCGGCCGCGACATACGCATGCTCCTGCCCGGGGGAAGCGCGGACGGGACGGAGGAGATGTTCGGTCGGCTCCGGGAGAGCCGCGACGCGATGAACTTTGAAACCGAACACGTAGGCAAGGACGGGTCTGTCATTCCGGTGTCCATGACGGTCTCGCCGATCCAAAAAGATGGAGACCTGCGAGGGATCGCCATCATCGCCAGGGACATCACCCGGCGCCGGGCCGCCGAAAACGAGCTGAAAGCGGCAAGGTCCGCCGCGCTGGAAGCAAGCAGGCTCAAGTCCGAATTCCTGGCCACCATGAGCCACGAAATCCGGACTCCGATGAATGGTGTTGTGGGACTGACTGCCCTCTTGCTCGACACCGCTTTGGATGAGACACAGAAGCAGTATGCGGAAGGAGTCAAAGGCGCCGGCGAGGCGCTGCTGGCCTTGATCAATGACATCCTTGATTTTTCCAAACTCGAGGCGGGCAAGGTTGAACTGGACCTGCGCCCCTTCGATCCCCGGCTCCTGGTGGAAGAGGTCGCAGGGCTGCTGGCCGAGCCGGCGCAGGCCAAGCGGTTGGAGCTCATCGCCTATTGCGAGCCCGACCTTCCCGGCAGGCTGATCGGAGACTCGGGCCGGATCCGCCAGATCCTATTGAACCTGGCTTCCAACGCCGTGAAGTTCACGGCCGCAGGAGAAGTGGCCATCCGGATTAGGACCGAAACACGTGACGCCCGGCCCGAATCGATTGCCATGGTGTACTTCGAAGTCCGGGATACAGGAATCGGCATCGAGCCCACGCAGCATGCACGGTTGTTCGAATCATTTTCCCAGGCTGATGCCTCGACCACCCGCCGGTATGGCGGAACCGGCTTGGGGCTCGCAATTTGCAGCCGCCTGACCACAGCCATGAACGGTGAGATCGGAATGGACAGCGTGCCTGGTGAAGGCAGTGTCTTCTGGTTCCGTATCCCGTTACCGGTGGCACCACCGTCCGACGACCCCTTGCCGGCCGCGGGCTTCCTCACCGGTATGCGTGCACTGGTTGTGGACGACAACGCCACGAACCGCCTGGTGCTGGAGTCTCAGCTGCGCGGCTGGCGGCTGCAACCTCACGCCGTGCCCGACGCAAAGACAGCCGTGGCCCTGGCCCGGGATGCGGCACAGCGGGGAGAACCTTACGACCTTGCGGTCCTGGACATGTGCATGCCTGAAACCAACGGCCTGGAACTGGCCCGGGCCTTCAAAGCTGATCCGGCCCTGGCCAGCATCGAGCTGATCATGCTCACCTCGACCATGCAGATCGACGGCTCCGCAATCGCCAACGCCGGGGTCCGGGAATGGCTGATGAAACCAGTCCGCAGCTCTGAGTTCTACAACCGGTTGATCCGCTTGATGTCCACCAGCGAACAACGGCCGCCGACCAAGAGGCTTACCAAGGTGGCCATGAGCGAGCCCTCCGCAACCGGTCCCTCCTACCGGGGACCCGTCCGCGGCCGCCTTCTCGTCGTCGAAGACAACGAAGTCAACCAGCTCGTGGCCCGCTCCACAGTGGCGAAGCTGGGCTACGACGTCGATGTCGTCCCCAACGGGGCCGACGCCGTTGCCGCCGTCGGAAAGGTTCAGTATGACGCTGTCCTGATGGACTGCCATATGCCGGTGATGGACGGATTCGAGGCTACCGGGATCATCCGGAGCCGCGAGAACGGAAACAGCAGGCTTCCCGTCATCGCCATGACTGCCGGTGCCCTCGACGGCGACCGGGAACGCTGCCTCGGCGCGGGCATGGACGATTACCTCGCCAAACCGGTCGACGCCGCCGAACTTGAAGCAGCGCTGGCCCGGTGGGTCCCGTATCAACGCACGCGCGCCGTGCCCGAGCGACCCCTGGCCGTGACCGGTGGTCATTCGGCTGTGGCCACCGAACCCGCGAGGCTGGGGCTCGACGAAAGCCGGCTGGCCATACTTCGCGACCTCGGACCTTCAGACGGAATGGGCCTGCTTCCCGCGGCGGCAGAAGCATTCCGGAAGGACATCCCGTCCCGGATTGCCTCCCTGCACCAAGCAATTACCGACAATGACGGCCCGGCGATGACCCGGACTGCCCACGCACTCAGGGGCGCCGCCGCCAACATCGGCGCCACCACCGCTGCAGCCCTATGCGGCGAGATCGAAGCAACCGCGCACAGCGGAAAATTCGACGACGTCCCTCAGCTCCTCAGCCGATTGGAAGCGGAGCTTGCAAACGTGAATATCGAACTCGAGCAGGCCTTGGATGGTGCGCGGTGAGGGTCCTCGTTGCAGATGACGACCCGGGATCGCTCCTGGTAGCGAAGGCCGCCGTCGACCGCTCCGGACACAGCTGTCTCACGGCGACAAACGGCGACGAGGCGTGGGCCCTGTTCCTGGAGCACCAGCCGGACGTAGTGGTTACGGACTGGATGATGCCCGGCCTGGACGGTCTGGCCCTGTGCCGGGCCATCCGGGCTCGGGACACAGACCTGTACACCTACCTGGTGCTACTGACCTCGCAAGGCTCCCGGGACGACATCCTCGCCGGGCTTCAAGCCGGCGCAGACGACTACGTCACCAAGCCATTGGACCCTTTTGTCCTGCACACCCGGCTGCTGGTGGCAAACCGGGTGACCACATTGCACGCCGACCTGGCCCATTACCGGAAGATGCTCGCACAGCAAGCCCGAACCGATCCCCTGACAGGCCTGAACAACAGGCTCAAACTCAGCGAAGACCTCACACAACTGCACGCGCGCAGCCAACGGTACGAGGAGGATTACTGCCTGGCCATGTGCGACGTCGACAATTTCAAAAGCTACAACGACATCTACGGACACCAGGCAGGTGACCAGGCGCTACGGGCCATCGGGGCAGCTCTCGCCAGCGTGGTTCGCAGCAGCGACGGTGTCTACCGGTACGGCGGCGAGGAATTCCTCCTCGTGCTGCCCAATCAGTCAAGACAGAGAGCCAATGACATGCTGGAACGGGCACTTCACGCCGTTGAGGCCCTGAACATCATCCATTCCGGGGACCCGACGGGCCACCTAACGATAAGCGCAGGAATATCGGCCTTCACCGCGGGGCATCACGGCGACGCCGACGCTGTACTTGGTGAGGCCGACACAGCCCTGTACACCGCCAAAGCAGAAGGCCGAAACCGGGTCGAGCTGGCACCGTAAAGCCGGGTACGCCGTCGTTAGCCGGTCGCGAACGGGACGCAATGCAGCAACGTGCCAGCGCCCAAATCGAAGCTGACCGCCGCGGCCACCACCTATAGGAGACAGCCTGGTGCTGGAAGTAAACGACAGTGACCTGCCCGCAACCCTAGTCTTCGAAGCGCAGGGGCCCGTCGGCTGCGCCGCCAAGGTTGGTGATGATGTCGGTGGCGACCTTGGAGACTTTTTCGTTCCGGTGGCTTGATGCTTTGGTGATGAACTTGAAGGCTTCTTCCTGGGTGCAGCGGCTCTGGGCCATGATGGCCCCGCAGGCAAGGTCGATGACAGTTCTGGTGGCCATCGCCGTTTTCAGGTCGGTATTGAGTTGTTCCACAGTTTCTATCCGGATCGCCAGGCGCAAGGCGCTGCCGGCCACGTGCGCGAACGCCGCGGCTTCATCGACGACTTCAGGGGTGAAGAGACCGGGCTTGGACGCGAAGAAGTTCAGGACCGCTTCGGAGGACTCGCCCAGGTCCATAGGAACACCCAAAGCACTCCTGCATCCCTCGGCGGCCAGCGCTCGACTGTACTCAGGCCATGACACATCGGTTTCGACGTCGTCCAGCAACAGCGGCCTGCCCTGATCCAGGGCATCCAAGCACGGTCCCTGACCGAGGTTTTGTTCGATGTGGTCCAGGAGGACTGCCTTGTCGCTGCTGCCCGCAACCGTCGCCGTGCGTTTACGTCGGCGCAGGGTCAGTGCGCAGTCGATGTGATCCCCCGCGGCCCGGCTCATCGCGGTGGACGCGAAGCCTGTCACTCCCTGCAGGATGGCTTTGATGTCGGCTGTTCCGGTGACCAGTTCGTGGAGACTCAGGATCTGGTCTGTGTGTACGGGGGTTTCCATGAGCCCATGGTAGGTCCATTCTTCCCCCCGGCCCCGTTGTTCCGGAAAGCTGCTCCATGTAACGTAATTACTAAGCAAGCTGATTATTCAGTCTGCGCAGGAGGCCCCGCCGATAGTACTGGGATATCAGGAGATGAACGACCCGAGGCAAAAAGCACGAGACCTGCTCGAACAAGAGAACCTCACGCTTGAACGGTTATGGATCAAATACTGGGCCGAAGGCGGAAACGCCGGTCGGCTGGAACTGGACGCCTACGTGCACGAAGCATTGAAGCCGCACCCCTTCGAACTCACCCTCCTGGCCTGGGCCATGGAGGACCTTCACCCCTGACGGGCCACCGGGCATCAACCCCAGCCCAAGCCCCGCCCGCGGCGCAGTTTTGCGACCTGATTGGCCGGCATACGTCCCGTCAAACCGCCTTCACCTGACCGCCAGTACAAAGCATCGGCAGCATCACCGAAGGGTCAACACTGGTTCGCCGGAGGACTAGTCTGAGACATGAGCGATCAGCAACAGACCTGGCACGACAGGCATAAGTCATCCCTCACCAAAGGCCAGCGAGCCGCTGACATCATGCGCAACGGGATGGGAAGCTGGCCTTTCGTTGGAAGCTTCATCGGCTTCATGATCATCTGGGCCGCAATCAACACCTGGGCGCTGGCGGCGAAGGCATGGGATCCATACCCCTACATCCTTTTGAACCTCCTGCTCTCCATGCTGGCTGGGCTCCAGGGTGCCATCCTTCTCATTGCCGCCAAACGCCAAGACGCCATTGCTGCCGCCATGGCCCAGCACGACTACGACACGAATCTGAGGGCGAAGGAGGAGATCGAACTGCTGATAGCCGTCAACCGCGAACAACTGGAAATCCTCCACGAACTCAAGAAGACAGCTGCCATTAGAAGCACTTCAACATCGTGAACCGTCCTCGCCCACCGGGACTTTGAGGTCAGCAGCAAGATGCCGGGCGGATTCAGAATCAACTTCCCTTTATGTTCCGGTCATGACGGCGAACAGGTCGATTACTGTTTCCTCAGGAGGGGCTGTAAACCCTCCTTCGATGCCCGCCTGCATGCGCGGGAGAAGGATTTCATCCCTGAATTTTTCCCAGCTCTCTTTCGATTCATGCACTGCCATGATCGTCCATCCGCCGGTGGAGGCACCTCCCGCATGGAAGGTTTGCCCCTCCGGCAGCTGACCCTCGCCAGGGTGGACAGCAGCAATCGAGGCAAGGTACTGCTCTTGGGTGCCACCTGGAAAGAAGTGAACAATTCCGTACGATGTAGTAGCCATCACTGCTCCTAGGTCGGACCGCCGTGGTCCATGCCGCCAGTCCTAGTCCCAGCCCCTAGCGATGTCAATAGTTCCCGAAGGCAGGCGTTTCGCATTGTTGCGGCCCTCTTCATTGCCGCCGCATCCAAGTGACCGCTACCCCGTCCAGCGTTGGCATAATGCTTCCTTCGCTAATGAATTGCGGGGACCGGGGTTCCGCTTCCGATGCCCACCAGCCACTCACGGGGCAGTGCTCCCCGGTGCGCCGGAGCCCAGGCATGCCGAAAGCCGTGCTGCGTCTTGTCTTCACGAGAATTCTGTTCTTCACCAGATACTCCAGTTTTCGAGTTGCACGATATGAAACAACGATGAATAACAGTAAACCGCTCCCGGGTTACATCATCATCTCGCGAAGGTTTCAGCCTTGTAACTTGGAAGGGGCCAGACAATCGAGGAACAAATCGACGGACGGGTGACGGCTGGTTCCTTGCGCAGCATAGAGGGCTGTTTGGGGTCGTCCAGCGATGGGGCGGGTAATGACGCCGGGCATCTGAAAGCGGCTTACGGATTCGGGAAGGATGGAGATGCCGAGGCCAGCGGATACCAGTCCAAGAACCGTTTCCTGGTGGACGACTTGCTGGACAATCTGGGGAGATGTTTCCAGGCCCTCGAACAAGCGAAGTACTCGGGCTACGAATCCGGGCATGAGGCGGTAAGGGAAGAGGATCATCGGTTCACCCTCCAGGTCCTGAGGTTGGATTTCCGCGCGTGACGCCAGGGTGTGCGTCTCTGGCAACACGGCGGTGAGGTCTTCGGTACTGACCAAGTCCATGCGCAGTCCGGGTATCTCACCTGGGTCACGAACCAGTCCGAGGTCCAAGTCGCCGTCGAGCAGCTGCTCGATCTGCTCGCCGCTGGTGAGAGGACTCAGCGCAAGCTCAACCCTGGGCCGCTGCTCGCGGAACCTCCGGATGGCCTCGGGGACGGTGGTGTAACTGGCCGAACTCACAAAGCCCAGCCGGATCCGACCGCTCATGCCGGCAGCCACGCTGGCAACGTCGTCGGCAGCTTCATCGAGTTCATGGACAGCTCCGTGGACGCGATGCCTGAACGCCTCACCAGCGGGGGTCAACGTCACCCTGCGCGTGGTGCGGTCAAACAGCTGAACGCCAAGTTCCCGCTCCAGCCGCCGGATGGCGACCGTCAGGGGCGGCTGCGTGAGGTGGAGACGTTCAGCCGCACGGCCGAAGTGGAGTTCCTCGGCAGCTACAAGGAAGTACCGGAGCTGTCGTAGTTCCACATTGATTCTTTCGTTCGAAAGCAATAATCCTTACAAAAATGATATTGGACGCAGCACTTTTGTGAATGCGTAACTGGATGAAGCGATGTTACGAGCCAGCTACGCACCATGAAAGAGCACATATGGAAACGATCGAATACGCCGTTGTCGGAGCAGGGTTGTCCGGCGCTGCCGCAGCGTGGCATCTCGCCGCGCGCGGCCACGAGGTGGCACTGCTTGAACGTACGACACCGGCCAATGACGCCGGCAGCTCCCACGGCTCCGCACGGATCTTCCGTTACGCCTACCCGGACACCTTCTACACCGGCCTTGTCCTCGAAGCGAAGCGCGGCTGGGACGAGCTTGCCCGTGTTAGTGGAAAGCGCCTGATCTCGGCAACGGGCGCGGTGGACTACGGAGCAATCCGTCAACCAGAACGCCTCGCCGCAGCGTTGGCTGTCCATGGCATCAACCACGAGTTGCTCACCGCCGAAGACGCCCGGACCCGCTGGCCCCAGATAGCCTTCGACACTCAAGTGTTGTGGCACCCCGACGCCGGCGTTATCGACGCGCACGAAGCCGTGACCGCCATGGTGGATCAGGCCGTTGCCTACGGTGCCGCAGTTCATACCAAGTGGGCCGTGGAAGCCGTTACCGGCTCGACTGGCAATTACACCCTGACGTCCAAGGATGGCCGCTCGATCAAGGCAGGGAACGTCATCGTCGCCGCAGGGGGCTGGCTCCCGCAACTGCTCGGCTCACTATCCCTGCCCCCGTCGTTCCGGGCCACCATGCCGACTCTGGAAGTACGCCAGGAACAGGCCTTCCACTTCCCCTACGCCGAGCCGACCACAGGCGACGCGCCATGGCCGACTTTCATTCACAAACGTGAAGGCTGGCAGGCATACGGCCTGCCGGGCGGCAGGGACGCGGGTTTCCGCGGACAGAAGGTCGCCGAGTACAACGGCGGGAAAATCCTGCCGTCGGCCGCAGCCCAGGACGGTATCATCGACCCCGCCAACCGCCGCGGCGTCATCGAATACGTCGAACAGTACCTTCCGGGACTGATCCCGGAACCGTACGCCGAGACCACCTGCCTCTTCACCAATACGCCCACGGAAGACTTCATTCTGGACCGTGCGGACGGAATCACCATCCTCTCTCCCTGCTCGGGGCACGGTGCCAAATTCGCACCACTGATCGGTCAATTTGCAGCCGACCTTGCCACCGGCGTCGGGACGGTCCCGGAACAGTTCCGTCTCGCCGCTCACGCTACAACTGCTGGAGCTCACTAATGGAAAGCGCCACCACCCCCCACTCCAGCGCCACCACAGCGACTGTGACGGGTCTTCTGTCCGACATCTCCGGCACGGGTACCGATCCTCTGCGCGGCGGCTACACCCGCCCGGTCTACTCCACGGCCGAACTGGACCTGCGGACGTGGTTCGTCGAACAGGCGAGCAAGCGCGGCCTAAGCATTGAAACCGACCGTAACGGCGCAATTTGGGCGTGGTGGGACATCCCTGGAGGGAACCGCGGCAACAGCATCGTCACCGGCAGCCACTTGGACTCAGTCCCCGGCGGCGGCCCGTTCGACGGTCCCCTGGGCGTTGCCTCAGCCCTCGTCGCCGTCGACATCCTCAAGGCCCGGATGAGCACCCCTGCCCGGCCTCTCGCCGTCGTGGTTTTTCCCGAGGAAGAAGGCTCCCGTTTTGGCGTCGCTTGCCTCGGCTCCCGACTGATGACCGGGGCCATCGATCCGGATAAGGCACGAAACCTCAGGGACCCGGACGGCAATACATTCGCCGACATTGCCAAGGCAAACGGCCTGGACCCGCGCCATGTCGGGCGTGACCAGCGACTTCTGGGGCAGATCGGGTCATTCGTTGAACTGCACGTCGAGCAGGGCCGGGGGCTGGTTGATTTCAAGCAACCCATCGCCATTGCTTCTTCCATCCTGGGCCATGGCCGATGGCGCATGACCATCCGCGGGCAGGGAAACCATGCCGGCACGACGCTGATGGTGGACCGGCGCGACCCCATGGTTGCGGCTTCCCGAATCGTGGTAGCCATCCGCGACGCTGCACGGAAGCAGCCCCACGCCCGGGCCACCGTCGGCAGGCTCCAGCCTGTCCCCGGAGGAACAAACGTCATCGCTTCCCGTGTGGACTTCTGGCTCGATGTCCGCCACCCGGACGACGCCGTCACCGCTGCCCTCGTCGAAAACATCCATGCTCAGGCGCAACTGGCTGCCAATGAAGAAGGCTGCAGCGTCGAGTTGGCCGAGGAATCACTCAGCCCCACCGTCCATTTCGACCCCGGACTGCTGCAACAACTCCACGCTGCCTTGCCCGACGCCCCGATCCTGGACACCGGCGCCGGACACGATGCAGGAGTACTCTCACCGTTCGTGCCTACGGCAATGGTGTTTGTCCGCAATCCCAGCGGCGTCTCCCACTCCCCCGAAGAACACGTACTGGACGAGGACGCCGAAACCGGGGCGCAGGCACTGGCGGATGCACTCGCCGGCCTCATGAAGTAGTCCTCGGATAGCGGCATTCTCACTGCAGCGGTCGTCAGTTGAGAACGATGCCGCGAGAAGTTACACGCCGGAAACTTTGGAGTGACGGATCGGAAATCTGCCATCGGTTTACTGGTGGTTATCAACGTTTCATACCAAGAATCGCAATACCTAGGAGTTCATGTGTCCACTCAGATCAACTTCCGCTACTTGAGCGAACCCGACATGATCGAGGCCGGTGTCGGCGACCTGGTCCGGTGCACGGACGTGATGGAGGAAGCCCTGGTTCTCCTCCGCAAGGGGGACTACCGAATGGCCGGCGAGAACGGCAACTCCCACGGTGCCATGATCACCTTCCCGGAGAACCCTGAATTCGATGGTATGCCCAAGGACGGTCCGGACCGCCGGTTCATGGCCATGCCTGCCTACCTCGGTGGACGCTTTGGCACATCGGGCGTGAAGTGGTACGGCTCCAACACCGAAAACCGCCAGAAAGGGCTCCCCCGTTCGATCCACGTGTTCGTCTTGAACGACAGCGACACAGGCGCGCCCCTTGCCATCATGAGCGCAAACCTCTTGAGCGCCTACCGCACCGGCGCCGTTCCCGGCGTCGGGGTCAAGCACCTCGCTAAAGCCGACGCCAAAGTCGCTGCAGTTGTTGGCCCGGGTGTCATCGCCCGCTCAGTCCTATCCACCACCCTGGCGCTGCGACCTTCCATCGACACTCTGTATGTCAAGGGCCGCAGCGAAGGAAGCACCAAAACCTTCGTTGACTGGGCAAAAGCGACCTTCCCGCAGCTCACCAGCGTCGCAGCAGCCGAGACCATCGAAGACGCAATCTCCGACGCCGACGTCGTCATGGCCACCACGTCCACCGACGCCGCCGGCAGCGACGCCTTCCCGTACTTCCCGAAACACGCTATCAAGCCCGGCGCACTCCTGCTCCTGCCGGCAGCAGCCCGCTTCGACGACGACTTCCTCCAAGGAGACGCCCGCCTGGTCATCGACGCCGAAGGCCTCTACCAGGCCTGGCTCGAGGAATACGGACCCACCGCCTACCAGATTCTTGGCATCCCCGGATCGCACTGGTTCGGGCTGCTGGAGGACGGAAAAATCCCGGCCTCGAAAATCGAAGAGATCGCCGACATCGCCACCGGCAAACTCCCCGCCCGCCGGGACGACGAAGAAATCATCCTCTACTCCGTCGGTGGCATGCCCATCGAAGACGTCGCATGGGCAACCGACCTCTACCACGCTGCCGAAGAGAAGAACATCGGCACTGTCCTGAACCTTTGGGACACGCCAGCCCTGGCCTAACCCCAAGACCCGTGTGGGGGCAGTGGTCACCTGCCCCCACACGTACCACCACCGATCAACACGGACGAAGTGCTTTTGGAAAGGGGTTTCCCATGGATTCGGGAAATGTCGCCTGGCTGCTGGTCAGCTCGGCTTTGGTTTGCTTGATGATCCCGGCGTTGGCCCTCTTCTACGGCGGAATGGTGGGCTCCCGCCGCATCCTGAACATGATGATGATGTGCTTCGGCGGCGTCAGCATCGTCGCCGTACTGTGGGCCGCCTTCGGCTACTCCGCAGTCTTCGGCAATTCCATCGGAGGTCTCGGACTGATCGGGGACATCACGCAGTACCTGGGACTGGACCAACTACTCACCGATGACCCCAACGCTTCAATCCCACCGGCACTCTTTGCCGCATTCCAGCTCTTCTTCGCCGGCATCACCACCGCCATCATCGCCGGCGCGGCAGCAGGACGCATGAAGTTCGGCGCGTGGATGCTCTTCGCGGCACTCTGGGCAACGGTGGTCTACCTGCCCATCGCCCACTGGGTCTTCGCCCTGAACTCCCCTGACGGCAGCACCACCGGAGGCTGGATACTGAACCGTCTCAAAGCAATCGACTTCGCCGGCGGCACTGCCGTCCACATCAACGCCGGAGTCGCCGCACTCGCACTCTCCCTTGTCCTCGGCCGCAGCGCCGGTTGGCCCAAAAGCGAACACGTACGCCCGCATAGCCGCCCACTTGTCCTCGTGGGCGCAGGACTCCTTTGGGTCGGCTGGTACGGATTCAACGCCGGCTCCGCCCTCGCCGCCGGAAACGCCGCGGCCGTCGTCTTGCTGACCACCTCAGTGGCAGGCGCCGCCGCCCTCCTTGGCTGGATCGCCGTCGAACGCCTCCGCCGCGGCCGCGCCAGCAGCATCGGCGCCGCCTCCGGACTCGTGGCCGGCCTCGTTGCCATCACCCCCGCCTGCGGCGCTGTCAGCCCTCTGGGAGCCATCGCGATCGGGGCAATCGCCGGCGCTGTCTGCTCACTGGCCATCGAATGGAAGTACCGCCTGGGCTATGACGACTCCCTCGATGTGGTCGGCGTTCACCTGGTAGGCGGCATCATCGGCACACTGCTCATCGGCATCTTCGCCACCCAAGCCGCCCCCAACAAGACCGCAGGACTTCTCTACGGCGGCGGCTTTGGCCTGCTGTGGACACAAACCATAGCCACCGGCGCAGTGCTCCTGTACTCCTTCGCCGCAACCTGGATCGTGGCGAAGTTCGTCCAGATCACGGTGGGCCTCCGCATCAAACCCGAAGACGAACTACGCGGCATCGACCTCACGGCCCACGCCGAGGAAGCCTATCTCCTCGACGAAGAACCGGAGATGCTCGGCTCCCCCTCACGCTCCTGATGAAACTCATCCGATGTGCCGACATCGCCGAGTCTCCCTGGATCAACGGAGGTGGCAGCGTCAAAGTGATCGCCTCCGGAGTCATGGGCAAAGATGGCGCCGTCAATTTTGGGGCCGACAACTACTGGGCCTGGCGACTTTCCATAGCCGACGTTGGGCAGCCGGGGGACTTCTCCCGGCTGCCCGGCGTCAAGCGCATACTCACAGTTGTCGAAGGTGGTCCGCTTCGTCTCACCATTAACGGCAAGCCCCGTTTGGCTTCAGCCCTCCAGCCCCTGGCGTTCGACGGCAGCGCACCCACGACGGCGGCCCTGCCGCGCGGTCCGGTGAAGAACCTGAACCTCATGTGTCGGACCGGCCATGTTGGAGGCAGCGTGTCCATCATTCCGCTGCGGGAACACTTGCTGCTTCCACATCAGGCGGCTGTTCTACTGGAAGGCGAGGCCCGAGCGGATGATCAGGATCTACTCGGCCTGGACGCAGTGTTCGGTTCGAAAACAGAACCAACCTTGATCCGCGGCCAAGGGACGCTGGCGCTGATTGGGCTCTATCGGGCCGTCAGCCGTTGAAGCCGTTAGGGCACGTGTTTCTGACGCTGGGGGGGTCAGGGGGCCGTCACCGCAAGGAAGCGGATGGGCAATTCCACCAGCCGTAGCGGCCCATGCGGACCTTCACCTTCAAAAACCAGTGAGTCTCCTGGCCGAAGTTCGTATTCGTAGGACCCGTGGCCGTAGACCATTCTGCCTTCAAGCATGTAGATGAACTCGGTGCCTACATGTTGGAACTGGGGAAACACATCCGAAGCACTCGTCAGAGTTACCAGGCTCGGCTCTATGGCTCGGTCACGTCGCTTCAGGGAGCCCAACGAACGGTACTCGTGCCCGTGGCGGGTCCCGCTCCGGACCGTGACGCTGCCCTCTCCCGCACGGGTGAGCGTGGCCTCACGTTCAGTGTCCGCGCCTTGGAACAGTGCAGTCACAGGGATATTCAAGCCTTGCGCCAGCCGCTGGAGAGTAGTAAGCGAGGAGGAGGTGCTTGCCGACTCGATCTTGGAAATCATCGCTTTCGACAGGCCTGCCCGGGCGGCCAGCTCAGCGGCCGACATCTCAGCGTCGAGCCTGTGCCGCTTTACCTGCGCGGCAATAACACCCTCCAACGGACCAAGAGCATCAAGCGCTTCCGGGCCGGTTTCGGGGACTTCTGCCTTCTCCGCCCGGCCAATAGTCATGAGTCGAGTATAAACAGGTGCCCCGCGTGCCGAGGGTGGAGGCTTATTTTGCGGCCACGGTTGCGGTTATTCGGACGAGGTAAGCGAAGCGCCGCGCCAACGCTTCGGTGTGTTCCCTCACGATTCGGTCTTGATTCTCGAAGGCCTTCATTCCGCTGCGTGCTCGTTCCTTGGTGACCACGTCAGTTTGGTTGATCAGAGTCAACCATTGCCGGTATACCGCTGGCGACAGCTCAGGATGAAACTGAACGCCCCACGACATCTCCCCTACTCGGAAAGCCTGGTACGGATATTGCGCTGTCACCCCGAGCCAGACGGCCGAAGCCGGAAGTTGGCTGATCATGTCCCGATGCATGGCCCCCGCGAAGAAAGGGTCTGGCAAACCGGCCATCAGTTGATCCTGCGCGGCTTCGGCCCGCCAGGATATCTGTGCGACTCCTGCCTCCAGGCCCCGGTCGCCTTTGGTCACGGTTCCGCCGAACGTCTGTGCCATCAGCTGCGCTCCGAGACAAATCCCGAGCGTGGGCTTTCTCCTGCTGGCGGCGTCTGCAACGACGCGACGGATGTCGGAAAGCCAAGGATAGACATGGTCGTCCAAGGAACTCATGTCTCCGCCCAGAACCACCAGCGCATCCTGCTGGATGGAATCCGGGATCACCTCGCCTTTAAAAGGCTGAATAGTTCGGGTGGTTATCCCCTCGTCGTGCAACCACGGACCGAGACGGTCTATTGGGCAGTAGGGATCTGGCTGTATGACGAGGGCCTGCAGGCCCTCGGTGTCTGGGGACAGATCTGGTTTGTAGGTCATGCTCCAACTCCTTATCGGGAGGTCGCGATTTCCAACACCCTAAACGTAGCGAACAGCATCGCGGTTACCGCGTTCGCCTTCCGTCAGCGGAAGCCCCCGGTGTTCTGACCTGTGCTTTAGGGTCAGAACACCGGGGGCTTCATTTAGCAGCGATTTAGCGTGCTGTTGTAGCGGGTTGCTCCTGGAAGGCCGGTACCACGTGTTCGATGAAGAGTTCGAGGGAGCGTTTCTTTTCCTCGTGGGTGAGGCTGTTGTCCGACCAGACGCTGAATTCGGTCACGCCGAGCGCTTCGTAGTGACGCAGCCGTTCGATGATTTCCTCAGGGGTGCCAATCATGGCTGTCTTGTGGAGGGCCTCGGCCGTGAACTCGGGGCGGTCCGCGAACTTTTCTTCGGGGCTGGGCTCGAGGAAGCCGTTCGTCGGGGTGGTCTTGTTGCCGAACCAGGCATCGAATGTCCGGTAGAACTTGTTGATGCCTTCTGCGGGGCGGCGCCAGCCTACCGGGTCCTCGGGTGAGTGGACGTGGGTGTGGCGGAGGACCATAAGGTCCGGGCGCGGGATCCCAGGGTTCTTCTCGACGGCGGAGTCGAACTTGCGCGCCAGGTCTTCGACTTCCTCGTCGCCCTTCATGAGGGGCGTCACCATGACGTTGCAGCCGTTTTCGACGGCGAACTCGTGCGAGGAAATGTCGCGGGCAGCAATCCACATGGGCGGCGTCGGCTTCTGGACGGGCTTGGGGACGCTGGTGGAGGTGGGGAACTGCCACACCTCTCCGTTGTGTTCGTAGTCGCCTTCCCACAGCTTCCGCACGGCGGGGACGAGTTCGCGGAGGTGCTTGCCGCCGTCGACTGCTGACATGCCGCCCATCAGGCGGTCGAACTCGAACTGGTAGGCGCCTCGGGCCAGCCCCACCTCCATGCGGCCGTTGCTGATGACGTCAAGCAGTGCGCACTCCCCCGCAACCCGGAGGGGGTTCCAGAACGGTGCGATGATGGTGCCGGCGCCGAGACGGATCTTGGAGGTCTTTGCTGCCAGGTAGGCGAGCTGGGGCATCGGGCTGGGCGAGATGGTGTACTCCATGGAGTGGTGCTCGCCGATCCACACAGTGCTGAAGCCACCGGCTTCGGCCATGAGGGTGAGCTCGGTCAGGTTCTCGAAGCATTCCTGGTGCGAGACGGACTCGTCCCAGCGTTCCATGTGGACGAAGAGGGAAAAGCGCATGAGTAATTCCTTCGTTCTGCGGCGGTTTACGCCTGGGCGTGATTGGTGGCAGTTGCCGGTTGGGTGGCTGCCTGGTTGCGTTCGGCGATGGTCTGGTTGCCGCGGGACCAGTGTTCGTGGTCGATTTCGCGGATGATAACGGTGGTGTTTTCCGGTACAGCGCCGACGGCTTTTTCGGCCGCGAGGTGCAGCTCGTTAATCAGGGCGCGGAGCTGTTCCGGGCTGCGGCCCCGTGCGATGGATACTTCGATGAGTGGCATTGGAAATTCCTTTAGCTGCGCATGATGAACGGGTCAGAGACAGGGCCTTCGTCGGTGTTGATCCAGACGCTCTTGAGCCGGGTGTATTCGTGCATGGACTCGAGTCCGTGTTCGATGCCGACACCGGAGTTCTTGAACCCCTGACGGGGTGACATCGGGGACATGGCGCGGTACGTGTTGACCCAGACGGTGCCGGCTTCCAGCCGGCGTGCCATCCGGTGCGCCCGTGCCAGGTTCTGTGTCCAGATTCCGGCGGCGAGCCCGTATTCGGTGTCGTTGGCAAGGCCCACGACCTCGTCTTCGGAGTCGAAGGGCATGATCGCGGCGACCGGGCCGAAAATCTCTTCCCGAACAACGCGCATGGAGTTGTTGACGTCGGTCAGGACTGTGGGTGAGAAGAAGTAGCCGGGGAGGTCGGTGTCAGGGCGTTTGCCTCCGGTCCGTACGGTGGCGCCTTCGGAGACGCCTAGGTCCACGTACGAGCTGACCTTCTCCAGCTGCGCGCCGAAAGCGAGCGGACCGAGTTCGGTGGTGGCGAGCCGCGGGTCACCGATGATGATGGATGCCGCGCGTTCGGCGACGCGTTCAACAAGTTCGTCGTAGACGCTGCGGTGGGCGAAGACCCGGCTGCCGGCGATGCAGGTCTGTCCTGCAGCCGCGAAGATCCCGGCAATGACGCCCATGGCGGCGTTGGATATGTCCGCGTCCTCGAAGACGATGTTGGGGCTCTTGCCACCAAGCTCAAGGGTGGAGCCGATGAAGCGGGATGCGGTCTCCGCGGCGATTCGCGCCCCGGTCTGGGTGGATCCAGTAAAAGAAATCTTTGCTAGGTCGCGGTGGCTGACCAAGGCGGCGCCGGCTTCCTGCCCGAAGCCCGTGACCACGTTGACCACACCGTCCGGGAACCCGGCCTGGGAGGCGAGTTCAGCGACGCGGAGGATCGTCCGGGACGTGTATTCGCTGGGCTTGATGACCACGGTGTTGCCGCCGGCCAGGGCTGGAGCAAGCTTGGAGGTGGTCAGCGTCAGCGGCGAGTTCCAGGGCGTGATGGCTCCGACGACGCCGAGGGGTTCTCGCTGCGTGTAGTTCAGCATCGTGATGGAGTTGGTGGGGATTTGGCTGCCCTGAACTTTGTCGGCAAGCCCGGCGTAGTAGTACAGGTACTCGGGCAGGGAGGCGAGCTGGCCCCGCATTTCCCGCAGGAGCTTGCCGTTGTCGAGGGTTTCCATCTCGGCGAGCTCATCGGCGTGCTCACCGATCAGGTCACCGAGGCGGCGGAGGAGATGGCCGCGCTTGGTTGCCGTGAGGTCGCGCCACAAGGGGGATTCAAACGCGTCCTTGGCTGCTGCCACGGCACGGCGGACGTCTTCCTCGGTTCCCCTTGCTGCCTGATACAGCACTTCGAGTGTGGCGGGGTTGGTGCTGGGGAAGTATTCCCCGCCAGCGGGAGCAGTCCAGGTGCCCCCGATGAAGTGGTCGTAGCGGAGTTCAACGGACATCGGAATGCTCCTTGATAAAGGCGGTCAGCGTGTGGGCGAGCTCCTGGGGTCGCTCGACCGGCATCATGTGACGTGCGCCGGGGATGATGGAGTAGGTGCAGCCGGGGATGGCCGCGGCAAGCCGTGCGCTCATCTCCGGGGTCGAGCCCGGGTCCAGTTCGCCTGTCACGGCGTGGGCGGGTACAGAGATGTGAGGTAGTTCGGGTGCGATGTCAGCGTCGCCGGCGGCAAATACCCGGTAGCAGGCCAGGAAGGACTTCGGGTCGTTCTTCTGCAATACCGCACGTGTTGCTTCGACCAGTTCCGCCGGAACGTTGGATCCCTCGGGATACCAGCGTTGGATGGATGCCTCGATCGTTGCCGGGAAGTCCGATTGCGCGGAGGCCAACCTGACCATGACGGCGGCGTGCTCCTGCGGCGTACGGGTACACACGGATGCCACTGAGACGAGGCTGGCGACCAAATCAGGGCGGAACCGGGCGAGGTGCTGCGCCACGAGGGCGCCGAGCGAGAACCCCACCAGATGGGTATTCGGTTCGAGCTGTTCGGCGATGTCCGCCGCGAGCCGGGCAAGTGTGATTCCTTCGGGTGCCGGCGGACGGTGGCCGTGTCCAAGGAGTTCAAGTACCTGGACGTCGTATTCCGGTTCCAGGAATTCACGAAGGGGATTCCACATCGATCCGTCCAGTCCCACCCCGTGGATCAGTGTGACACGCTCGCGGCTCACGGCGGTTGACACCTCAGTTCTTTTCGGTGGAGAAGGCTGCCAGGCGTTGCTGGGGCCGGCCCTGGGCAGCGGCGGCGAGGGCGATCACGATTTCATCGGCATGTGGCGCATCATTGATGCGGATTTCGATGCTCTGGTGGTGGGAGCGGATGGTCGCGTCGGTGATGTGCTTGAGCGGGATGTCGAAGATAACACCGGCGGGGCCGCGCTTTTCGACGGCTGGAAGAAGCGTGGTGGCGTTCGCGGCGTCCCGGAAGTGGTTGCCGAACGCGAGGGTGTGAATAAGCCCGGATCCGTGCTCGATTTCGCCGTTGAGCCCGACGATGGCTGCTTTGCCGTACGCTTCGGCGGGCGCGCCGAGGGCTTCCAGTACGCGGGGGGCGAGCAGGGCGCCGAGGTCGGAGGCGTGTGCGTCGATGCCTTCGGAGAGGTCTTCAACGAAGCCCTGGCCGGCCCAGGGGTTCTTGACGATGGCTGCGACCACCGCGACGCGGGCGGCGGGACTGACTTCCCGGCCCCCTTCGGTGAGGATGTCTTCAGTGACGGTGACGATTTTTCGGATGCTCATGGAACAAGTTCTCCTAGCGTTTCTGCTTTGACGATTGGATCGGTGAGACGGTCACCGATGCGGGAGTGGGGCCGGGGGCCTGTTGAGGCCCCGACAACGACGACGATCTCGTCCGGGCGGGGTGCGTCACTGACGCGGGTGGTAATGGTTTGGTAGTGGGTCCGTGTTGCTGCCGCGTTCTTGTGCCACAGCGGAACGACGAGCGAGGATCCGGCATCGGCGCGGTCGTCGGCGAAGCAGATGATCGACTCGCCTTCGAAAAATTCACGCACCAGGTTGCCGAAGAAAGGGGTGTGAATGAGCGCCGCGCCATGTTCGATTTCGCCGTCGGTCCCGACGATCGCCGCTTTGCCGAACGCCTGGATCGCTTCCACGCCGCCGAGGTTGGCGGCAAGCACATCGGTGAGCTTGCGTGCCAAGACGGGGGCGAGCCGGACTACTTCGGCGCCGAGGTCATCGGTAGGCTTTCCACCCAGCCAAGGGTTGGTGACCACTGCCGCTGCCGTGGCGCGGACTGCCGGCTTGGCCGGGGAGAGACCGTTCTCGCTCAGGATTTCTTCGCTGTAGTAGACGATTTTGCGGATGCCGAATCTTTGGTCGTTCATCATTCGGTCTCATCATTCATGGAGAAGCGCATGGCTTCCTTTCGTGGTGGGTTTAACGCCGGGGGTCCGTTGCCGGGTCGCTCAGCGCCTCTCTCGAAGAGGCATGAACGTGGTTCCTCATGGCAGATTCGGCTCCGAAGGGGTCTTTGTGTTCGATCATTTCCAGGACTGCGCGGTGTTCCCGCGTGGAAGCTTCGAGCCGGCCGGGATGTTCAACCGTGCGCAGGACCAGCCGCTGGTAGGCGAGTTGGTTCATGAGCCGCTCGTAATGCTCCACGAGCTTGGTGTTGTCCGAACCCCGGACGATGGTCCAGTGGAACTCGTGGACGAGCCGCGCGTACGCGTCGGTGTCATGCGTAAGCGAGGCCATTTCCGATTCTTCAAGATTCCGCCGCAAAACAGCCAGTTCCGCGACCTCCCCTCGGCGGGCCAGCAGGGATGCCGCGAGCCCCTCCATGGATTCCTTGAGCTGGAAGAGCTCGATGATCTCCCTGCGCGTGGGCTCCCGTACAAAGGTGCCAACCTTCGGGCGGATCTCCACTAGACCTTCGTGCTGAAGCTGCTTCAACGCTTCCCGGATCGGCGTCCGGCTTACATCGAACTCCTGAGCCAGGAAAGCTTCCGGCAGGACCGCCCCGGGAGGGAAGTCGCCTCCCAGAACAAGCCGGCGGATCCGATACAGGAGGCCGTCCTGTTCGGCCGCCTCCCCTACTGTTACGAGATCATCTTGCATACATGAAAGCATATGTTGCATACATGAAGAGCGTCAACACTTCTTCTGAATCCGTTGGAAAACTGCCTAAAACCGGGAGTTTCCGCGAATTAGTTCGATCCTCTTGACCTTCTCTTGTGAGCTGCATTACCGTAATTGGTATGCAACAGACCTTGGAACCACTTATTACATCGGCGTGGCTGGCAGCCTGGGACAAGGGTGACTTAGAAGCCCTGGACAGCTTGGTAGCCCCCGGTTACACGCGTACCAGCAAGGCAACGGGCGCAACCGTTGACCTTACCGGCCTTAAGTCAGAGATCTCGGCGGTCCGGGAAGCTTTTCCCGACCTGCGCACTACGGTCGATGACGTCGTCGAAGGAGATGGCACCGTTGCCGTTTTCTGGACCTCCACCGGCACCCACACCAACGAATACCTCGGAGTACCCCCGACGGGACTTACCGTCCAGACCCGCGGCTCGAACATCCTCACGCTGGAAAACGGGAAGATCCTTACGGAGTCGGTGACCTGGGACGGCAGCGAACTGCTTGCCGGCTTGGGCATCAGGCCCTTGCGCGGCATCGCCGCACCGGCGGCCTCCGACGGCGGGGACTTCCCCGAACTGGACCCGGATCTGATGAAGTCCTTCAACCGGCAGTTCATCACCGGGGTCACGGTCGTCACCACGAAGGAAGGGGAGACGCCCAAGGGGCTGGCCGCGAACTCTTACTGCTCCGTTTCGCTCGAACCACCGCTGGTGCTCGTCTGCGTCCAGAAGACCTCGAGCACTTACTCTGCCCTCTTCTCCTCAAGCCACCTGGGCATCAACATCCTTGGCACTGAACAGCTGGACACAGTCAAGGTTTTCGCTTCCAAAGCACCCAACAAGTTCGCCGAACTCGACTGGCACCAAGGACCCAACGGGAGCCCTCTGCTGGACGGCTCCGCAGCTTCCCTGGAAGCAGAAATCCAGGAACGCTTCCAGGCCAAGACCCACACCGTTTTTATCTGCCGGGTCCGCCACGCCGAAACCAGCGACACCACCCCGATGGTTTACAAGGCCGGACGGTTTTTCGACGGCGCTGAACTCGCCGAACTCTAAAAAGGCCGGCGGGGCTGGCCACCATCCGACAGGCACCAGCCGCGCCGACCCAATCTGCTCGTAAGCAGCGCACCAAAGGTGCGCCTTCCACATTAGGACATAAGATGAGCCCTGACACCATGCGTGCCGGTGAAGACAGCGTCGCCGAAGACCGCGGCTACCGCAACAGCCTCACCAAAATCGAGCCCTACGGCATCGAACACATCCCCGACGTCGAACGCCACGGGAAACCCCGCTCCCAGTTCTTCCTCTGGTTCGCCGCAGGGATGAACTTCCCCATCGTCGTCCTGGGCTTCAGCGCCACCTACTTTGGGCTGCCCTTCTGGGCCGCGGCGTTGGCCATCATCCTTGCCGGGGTGACCTCCTCAGCAGGAATGGGGTACCTGTCACAGATGGGAGTCCGGCTCGGAGTCCCGCAGCAAATGCAAGGCCGCGGACCACTTGGCTTCATCGGCAACCTCTTCCCGGTCGCCTACGTGAATGTCTTCGCCGGCATCGGCTGGGCTGCCGTCACCGTCATTCTCGGCGGCAAGGCTATCTCCCTGCTCACCGACATTCCTTTCTGGCTTTCCTCGCTGGCCCTCATGGGAATCCAGCTTGGCGTTGCCGTGATCGGCTATAACCTGATCCACTTCCTGCAGCGGATCCTCTCCTTTGTCCTGGTAATCGGATTCGTCTTCATCACCGTGGTTGCCGCCGCCAACGGACGAGTCGAAACAGACTTCAACGTCGCCGCCAAGGGCTTTGATGGTGTCGGTGGGTGGATCATCTTCTTCGGCTGGTTCTTCTCCTTCATCGTCGCCTGGATGCCCTTCGCCTCCGACTACTCCCGCTACCTCCCCAACACCGCAGGGAACCGGCGCGGCGCCGGCTGGGCCACCATGCTCGGCAACTTCGTCACCCTCGTCTGGATGGGCATCCTCGGGACCCTCCTGGGCACCACGACCACAGCGTCCGACAGCATCGGCGCCCTCAAAGAGCTCATGGGGCCCTGGGCCGCCGTCGGCCTCGGCGTCGTCGCACTATCTTCCTTTACCCAGAACTTCCTCAACGTCTACGGCGGCGCCATCTCCATCCAAACGATGGGCGTACCGGTCAAGCGGCACACCGCAGTTATCTTCATCTGCATCGCCTCCTACCTGGTGGCCCAGTGGGGCCAGACAGGATTCAACGAAGGCTTCACCGCCTTCCTGAACCTGACCGCCTACTGCATCGCCCCCTACGTCGCCGTCCTGGTCTGCGACTACCTGTTCGGCGGCCGACGCACCGACCGCGGCCTGCGGGAACTTTTTGACAAGTCCCGCAAATTCGAGTGGGGCTTCGTGGCCTGGGCCGCCGGCGTCGTCCTTTCCTCCCCCTTCTGGATGTCCTCCATCTATACCGGCCCCATCGCCGCAGCCTTCCCGGGGATCGGTGACCTTTCCTACTACGTCGGAGCCGCCGTCGCGGTCGGTGTTTACTTCGCCACCCACCGGCGTCAGCGCCTCTCCGGCCACGAGATGCTGGACCGCACCCCCGCCGGACAAACGCTGTGACCGGCGCCCCTCGCCCCGGCATGGCCAGGCTCGTCGTCATCGACATGCAGCGGGTCTTCCAGGACGAGGGGCAATGGCAGGTTCCCCGCTACGACGAGATCGTGCCGGTTATCGAACGGCTCCAGCGCGAATGCGGATCCAGCGCCGTGTTCACCCGCTTCATCCGGGACGAGGCCGAACACGGCGCTTGGGCCGCTTACTACCAGCGCTGGAACGAGATGCGATACCCAGCCGATTCCAACGCCTGGGACATCACCTTGGATGTCCGAGGCGGGGCAACGGTAGTTGACGCGTCGACGTTCTCCAAGTGGGGGCCACAGCTGGCAGCCCTCGTCCCGGAAGGGACGGAAATGATCCTGACCGGAGTAGCCACTGACTGCTGCGTCCTGTCCACTGCGCTTGGCGCCATTGACGCCGGACGTTTCGTCACCGTCATTTCCGATGCCTGCGCCGCCGTCACCGATCAAGCCCAGCAACAAACGCTGGCCCTCCTTGACCTCCTCTCACCGATGTGTGAAGTGATGACCAGCGACCAGTTCCTCACCCGTACAGTGCGCAACACCCACTACTCCCACCCGTGAAAACCTGCAACATCCGGAGCACCACATGAGCGCCCTGACACTGCCAACGACGGTCCGCGAGGACCCCAATCCCACCAACAGACTCCCCCGAGAAGTTATCGCGGCCGTCGTTCAGTGGCGCGGGCGGATCGCTCTCTTCAAGCGCAGCCAGTCCGTGGGACACGAACGCGGTCTCTGGCACTGCATCACCGGGTACCTCGAGCCGGACGTGAGCCCGGAACAACAAGCACTGACCGAGATCGAGGAAGAAGCAGGACTCACGCGAGATGACCTCGCCGATTTTCAACGCGGAGAACAACTCCTGATCCCCGACCACGAGGGAAACCCCTGGCTGGTGCACACCTTCACCGCGACAACCACCCGCCGCAGACTGACCATCAACGACGAACACGACACCTACCGCTGGAGCATCCCCTCCAAAATCAGCCGTTTCTCCAACCGAGTCCCCTGGCTGGACGCCGTCATCGAGGCAGCACCACACCGGACAGGAGAACCATGACCTCCAAGAGGTTCCCGCGTGGTCCATCTCCACTTCCAGCCATCCCCGCCATGAACCCAGCCGGTTGAACTCTCAGACACCCGAGCTACGCATAGTAAGGAGCCCCACGTGGCCGAAAACGTGACTTTGATGATTGACCGCGAAACCGAACTGCTCGCGTCTGTTCCCACTGGCCTGCTGATCAACGGCGACTGGGTGGAGGCGTCCGACGGCGGCACGTTCGATGTGCACGATCCCGCCACCGGGCAGGTGCTCGCCACCCTCGCTTCCGCCACCAGCGAAGACGCGGTCGCGGCGCTGGACGCAGCGGACGCCGCCCAGGCCTCCTGGGCACGCACCGCGCCCCGGGTACGGTCCGAGATCCTCCGCCGTGCCTTTGACCTCGTGACTGAGCGGGCGGAGGACTTCGCCCTCCTGATGACGCTCGAGATGGGCAAACCGTTGGCCGAAGCCCGCGGCGAGGTCACCTACGGCGCCGAGTTCCTGCGCTGGTTCTCCGAAGAAACAGTCCGCGACTACGGCCGCTACCTCACCACCCCCGAAGGCAAAAACAAGATCCTGGTCCAGCACAAACCCGTGGGCCCCTGCCTGCTCATCACGCCGTGGAACTTCCCCCTCGCCATGGCCACCCGCAAGGTCGCACCCGCCGTCGCCGCCGGCTGCACCATGGTCCTCAAACCCGCCAAGCTCACCCCACTCACGGCCCAGTACTTCGCCCAGACCATGCTCGACGCCGGCCTGCCCGCCGGGGTCCTGAACGTCGTCGCCTCCTCTTCCGCCTCCGGGATCTCCGCGCCGCTGCTCGCGGACCCGCGCCTGCGCAAGGTCTCCTTCACCGGCTCCACCCAGGTCGGCAAGCGCCTGATGGCCGACGCCGCGCACAACGTCCTCCGCACCTCAATGGAGCTCGGCGGGAACGCCCCGTTCATCGTGTTCGAGGACGCCGACCTCGATGCCGCCGTCGAGGGGGCCATGGCGGCGAAAATGCGGAACATGGGCGAGGCCTGCACCGCAGCCAACCGGTTCCTCGTCCACGAATCCGTCGCCCAGGAGTTCACCCGCAAGTTCGCCGCAGCCATGAGCGCCCTGACCACCGGCCGGGGCACCGAACCGGACACCCAGGTCGGCCCGCTCATCGACGCCGGCGCCCGCGACGACGTCCACGCCCTGGTATCAGCGGCCGTGGAGGCCGGAGCCGTGGCCGTGACCGGCGGCGCACCCGTGGACGGGCCGGGGTACTTCTACCAGCCCACCGTCCTGGCCGACGTGCCCAACGACGCAGCGATCCTGGGTCAGGAAATCTTCGGCCCCGTCGCCCCCGTCACCACCTTCACCACCGAAGAAGACGCCATCCGTCTCGCCAACGCATCCGAGTACGGGCTCGCGTCCTACCTCTACAGCCGCGACTTCAACCGCCTCCTGCGGGTCGCGGAGCAAATCGAGTTCGGAATGGTCGGCTTCAACGCCGGCGTCATCTCCAACGCCGCAGCACCCTTCGGCGGCGTCAAGCAATCAGGCCTCGGCCGCGAAGGCGGCACCGAAGGCATCGCCGAATACACAACCACCCAATACATCGGCATCTCAGACCCATACGCGCAGTAGCGGCGCGACACTGGCCCAACCCCAAACGGTGGACCCCGGATAACCGGGGTCCATCAGCACCGTCTGGCCCATCCCGACTTCGGCGCGAACAACTTGTTCGCCGTCGCCGTCTGTCCTGCGCACCACTTCGAAGCCAATCCCGGTCATCCAACCAAGGGCTGCAGCATCAACTCGACCGGGCACTTTCCGACGCTTTCGGCTAACCCCTCGACATCTATGCTAAGTGTGCTTACTATTGGGGCTCAACGAGTTTCTCGTTCGCGTACAGACCCACCAGCTACGGTTTCCCGTCAAGCCCCGGGTCTGAAATCCTCCGCCTCCCAACACTTCCGGGAGTGCCTACAGAACCCTTGTTCCCCGTGTACCCGACCGCCCAAGCCAGGCGTTTCAGCGCCCCGGCGTCTTTCCGGCGCCTACTTCCAGCGCTTTGTAACGCCTCGGGGCGTTTGCTCCTGCATGGCCTGATCGGCATGGGATATAGAAAAGAGCGGAAAATGAAGGCAGTAGTTTACAAAGGACCGAAAGACGTCAGCGTCGAGGACGTACCGGATGCCAAAATTGAGCACCCCGCCGATGTGCTGGTGCGAATCACTTCGGCAAATATCTGCGGTTCAGACCTGCACATGTACGAGGGCCGCACCAGCTTCGAAACCGGACGCTCCTTCGGGCACGAGAACCTCGGTGAAGTCGTCGAGACCGGCTCCGGGGTGAGCAAAGTAAAAGTTGGCGACCGTGTTGTGCTGCCGTTCAACATAGCCTGCGGATTCTGTAAAAACTGCGAACGGGGTTTCACCAATTACTGCCTGACCATGCAGCCAGAGCCCAAGCTCGCCGGCGCAGCTTACGGGTTTGCGGACATGGGTCCGTATCAGGGAGGGCAGGCGGAGTACCTGCGCGTGCCCTACGGTGACTTCAATTGCCTCCGCCTGGGCGAGGACTCCGTGGAGAAGGAACTCGACTACGTAATGCTCGCCGATATTTTCCCCACAGGCTGGCATGCCACCGAGCTGGCCGGGGTATACCCGGGCGACTCTGTCGTTATCTACGGCGCAGGACCGGTCGGGCTCATGGCCGCGTACTCGGCCATTATTAAAGGCGCCGGAAAAGTCATGGTGGTGGACCGCCAAAGCGACCGTTTGGAGCTCGCGGAACAAATCGGCGCGATCCCGGTGGATGACTCAAAGGTAGACCCTGTCGAGTTCGTCAAGGACCAGACCATGGGGTTCGGGGCTGACCGGGGTTGTGAATGCGTTGGCTACCAGGCGCACGACCCGAGCGGAAACGAACAGCCCAACGTCACCCTGAACCGCCTTGTGGACTCTGTCCGGTTCGTCGGTGGCCTGGGCGTCGTTGGCGTGTTCCTGCCGCAGGACCCCGGGGCTCCCGACAAACTGGCACAGCAAGGCCAGGTTGCTTTCGACTACGGAAACTACTGGTTTAAGGGACAAACGATGGGGTCGGGGCAATGCCCAGTCAAGAAATACAACCGTGCCCTGCGCGACCTGATCGCCGGCGGTAAGGCCAGCCCATCCTTCATCGTCAGCCACGAACTGCCGCTGGACCAGGCTCCCGAGGGCTACCGGAACTTCGATAACCGTGAAGACGGCTGGACCAAAGTGGTCCTGCATCCGGCCGGCGCCTGAGCAGGCCCGGACAGGAGGCTTTTGAGGTCGAGACGAGCAATCTTGTCCTTCGCCGCTCACGTCGCTTGTGTCTCTGGGCGCGTGGGATGCAACCCCCTCACGTGAGTGGTTTCACCTCCAGCCCGAGCAGACCGATTCGGAGCCGCACGAGTCTTACAACCATGTAGCGCAACCGGGTGCTTTCATGCCCGCAGCCATCGAGTTGTGAGACAGAGGTTTGGCCCTACTATGCGAGGAGCTTGCATAGTAAGGCCAATCCCCAAGTCGACGTCTTATGCCCCCCAAAACGGCGTCAGGTTGGGCTCATTTCACAGAAATCTTGCGGTCACTCCAGAGTTAAGTGCCCACAGTGGGCACACCCGTTCTGACCCGACAGAAAGCAGCTTCGGCGCCGGCGTGGGAACCGAAAACTTCCTGGCCTGTACCTGCAGAACGGAAAGCCTCCCCGGTCATGTCGTACTAATTCCCCCGCCCATGAACAGCCGCAGCCCGACTCAGACCTACTGAACAGAAGAAGGAACAGCATGAGCCCAGTTTCAGCGACAGCGGCGCGCACACCAGCCTGCCACTGAAACTGCTCCCCCCACCTAAACTGATCAGGCCGTACCCGGAGGCTAGGCACCAGCTCGGGCTCCCAATCAGAGGCACCTGTCAAGCGTTGTCGACGCGCTAAAGCAAAACCCTCTCCGCAGAGGGGGTCTTTCTGTGCCCGAGGCGGGACTCGACCGGGATTCCAGGCCTTGAGAACACTGGAAAATCGCGGACAGGCCCGGAATCCAGCCCAGTCCCGCACCGAACCGGACAGCCGACTCCAAGAAAGCGCTTCAGCAGCTCGGTGTCATGCTCACCACAAATGCAGGGCATTAAGTGAGCTCACGCTGGCCCACGTGGCGCTGAAGACCCAACTCAGGCCCCCTGCAACAAAAGCGGAGACTTGGCCGTATGTTCCGACACCGAGCCTGAACCGTCCGCCGCCCCGTGCTTTGCGACTTATGTGGCTACAGGACGGCTGCAAACGGCAGCACGTCCACAGCCTGCCGAAGTCCGATGTCGGCGTTCCAGCTGAAGGCAGCACAGGCGCCGGCCCGCTCGTCCTGCGCGACAGGGGCCATACGGAAGACCGGATGCTTCCGGCCCCCGCTTGGGAGTCCGGCTCAAAAACTTCTACTGCAACGGCTTTGCACAATGCGCTCGTGACCTCGACCTAAAAACCCTTTGACACCGAAAAGGTAACGCGAGTAAACTAGATCACGCAGCTCAAGTAACGCGGGTTACTAGAATGGTCCACGAATCCTTCCGTGAGGTGCGTCCAATGCTGATGAACCCATGAGCTATTGATCCCTGAAACACCCACGCGGCGCAGCCTGCCTGAGTCCGGGCTACTCCTTCACGCCAACGCATGCCTCCTCCACGGGTCCGCGGACCTCACGTACGGCCATGAAACGAGAACAATGAACAGTGTCACTTCCACCCTTGAGGCCTTCAGGCCGGCCATGCACTTTGCCGCACGGAACACTTGGCTTAACGATCCGAACGGACTGGTCTTCCACGAGGGCGTCTACCATCTCTACTACCAGAACAACCCCTTCGGAAACGTCCACAGCAACATGTCCTGGGGCCATGCCACCTCCACCGACCTCGTTAGCTGGAAAGAACAACCAGTAGCAATCCCCTGCGATGAGACCGAGGAGATATTCTCGGGCAGCGTCGTGGTGGACACCGACAACACCAGCGGATTCGGCGCAGACGGGAAAGCTCCTTTGGTGGCCATCTACACGAGCGCGTACAAACCGGGTTCCCTGCATGAAGGCACGCAGGCCCAGTCCATCGCCTGGAGCACCGACGGCGGTTACACCTGGTCCAAGTACGCTGACAACCCTGTCCTAACAAGAAATTCCCCGGAATTCCGGGATCCCAAGGTCTTTCGCTACAACGGCCCGGCAGGCAGCTACTGGGTCATGGTGGCAGTCGAAGCACACGACTTCACTGTCCTGCTCTATCGCTCGGCGGACCTCAAGAACTGGGAATACCTCAGCACTTTCGGCCCTGCCAACGGCACCGGTGGAATCTGGGAATGCCCGGACCTCTTTGAGCTGCCGCTGGACGGTGATGCCGCGGCCATGAAATGGGTCCTAACGGTAAACATGAACCCCGGGGGCCCGAACGGCGGGTCGGCCGGGCAGTACTTTGTGGGAACCTTCGACGGCGTCACCTTCAGCTCTGAGACCAGCCTCACCGAAGGAATGCAGGACGCCGAACGCGTAACTGACTACCAGTGGCTGGACTGGGGGCGTGACTACTACGCCGCCGTCTCGTTCAGCAATGTCCCGGACGGCCGGAGGCTGATGATTGGTTGGATGAACAACTGGCAGTACGCCAACCACATACCGACCTCGCCCTGGCGCAGCCCCATGAGCTTGGTCCGGGATGTGTCCCTCGTTTCCGTGAACAGACAACCCCGGCTCGCGCAGCAAGCCGTGCCGGAACTGAGAGCAACTTCGCAACCCGGTCGCGTGACGAGGATGACCGTAGACGGGCCCGTACCGGTTGAGGGCGGTGCGGCAGTTCAGCTTATTGACATCGCCTTCACGCCCGGTGACGCCGAGGAATTCGGTCTTGTTGTCAGGGGGTCAGCGGACGGCACGGTTGGGACACGGGTCGGGATCCGCCCCGGCAGCGGAGAACTGATCGTGGACCGCACCAACTCCGGCGACACCGGTTTCCACGAAGCCTTTTCCTCCACCAGCCGCGCCCCGATTACCACAGGACCGGACAGCAGCTACACCCTGCAGATCTTCGTTGATCACTGTTCGGTGGAAGTCTTCGCCAACGCCGGGCTCGTTACCGTGACCGAACTGATTTTCCCGGATCCTACCCAAACATCCCTCACCCTCTACTCCAACGGCGGGACGGCCAACGCTGCATTCCAACTTATCGACTTGGGAAAGGACAAGCCCTGATGGAACACCGCAAGCTGGGCTCCTCCGGCCTGTACATCAGCGAAATCGCCTACGGAAACTGGTTCACCCACGGTGAGCAGATCGACCAGGCCGCAGCTACGCAATGCGTCAAACAGGCACTGGATTTAGGTATCACCACCTTCGACACCGCCGATGCGTATGCCGGAACCCGTGCCGAAGAAGCCTTGGGCGAGGCGCTCAAAGGAACACGTCGTGAAAGCGTCGAGATTTTCACCAAGGCCTACTTCCCGACCGGGAAGGGCCGGAACGATCGCGGCCTGTCCCGCAAACACCTCATGGAATCCATCAACTCATCGCTGCGTCGGCTCCAAACCGACTACGTCGATCTCTACCAGGCCCACAGGTACGACTACGAGACCCCGCTGGAAGAGACCATGCAGGCCTTCGCCGATATCGTCAGGGCGGGAAAAGCGCATTACATCGGGGTGTCAGAGTGGAGGACGGAGGAGATCCGGTCCGGCGTTGCCCTTGCCAAGGAACTTGGCGTCCAGCTCATCTCCAACCAGCCACAGTATTCCATGCTCTGGCGCGTCATCGAACAGGAGATCGTTCCCCTGAGTGAGGAATTGGGCATCGGCCAGATCTGCTGGTCTCCACTTGCCCAGGGAGTCCTCACAGGAAAGTACGCCCCCGGAGCGGCGGCTCCGCCAGGCTCGCGCTTCCGGGGCAAGGACGGCGAGCTCAAGAGTAACAACCGCTTTCTCAGCGAGGACATCCTCGCCCGCGTCCAGAAACTGAAGCCCCTGGCCGAAGAGACCGGACTGTCCATGGCGGCCTTCGCCGTAGCCTGGGTCCTGCAAAACCCCAACGTCTCAGCGGCCATTGTCGGAGCATCCCGGCCCGACCAGCTCGTCGACAACGTCCAGGCCGCAGGAGTTAAGCTCGACCCTGAACTGCTCCAGAGAATCGATGACATCCTCGGCCCCGTCGTCGAAAGAGACCCGGACAAAGTCGAATCCTTCAAGAACCGTCCCTGAACCGCGCTGGGAGCCCTGCGGGGGCAGCGCTGGGCGTTCAGGCTTAACCCCTCTGTCCGGGCCGCTGCCCAGCACACCGCACGCAATCCGAACTCGCCGCATCGACCCTAAAGATCTTATTGACACCCGGAAGTAACGCGGGTAACTTGGATCACACCCCGGGAGTAACGCGAGTTACTTCGACAAACGAAACCGGACCGGCTTTCTCCCCGTAGTTCCGGCAACACCAAGCTCAACGCAGATCACTGGAGCATTCAATGGCGAACACAGCGTCCTCAGATAAACCCGTCACGGCCCGGCAGCGTGGCGTCACGATGAATGACGTTGCCAAGCATGCCGGAGTGTCCCGCACCGCTGTCTCATTCGTGCTCAGCAACCGCGAAAACGCAAGCATCTCGGAAGAAACGCGCACCCGCATCGCAGAGGCCGTTCAGGCGTTAGGCTACCGCCCGAATGCCGGGGCGAGGGCGTTGGCCTCCCAGCGCAGCGACTGGTACGGAATTGTCACTGAGATCGTGACGGCACCCTTCGCCGTGGACATCATCAAAGGCGCCCAGGACCAGGCCTGGATTGACCGCCGATTCCTCCTTGTCGCCCCATCGGACCAGGGAGTTGCGGCTGGCCCGAACCAGGGCATGGAAGATGCTGCCGTAGAGAAGCTGCTCGAACAGCGGGTCGAAGGCTTGCTGTACGCCGCAACACACCACCGCGGTGTACTTGTGCCCAGCAGCGCCCACGAAGTGCCAACGGTGCTCATCAACTGTTTCGACCTCGACGGGAAGCTGCCCTCGATCATCCCTGACGAACGGGCCGGCGGACGGGTCGCCGTCGAACGTTTACTGCAAGCAGGCCACACCAAGATCGGTGTGATCAACTTGGACCCGACCATCCCGGCAGCTATCGGGCGTCTACAGGGCGTCCGGGAGGCCCTGGCCGACGCATGCCTGGAGCTGGATCCCGAGCTGGTGGTGGCAGGGTATGCGACGGCCGACGGCGGTTACGACGCCGCCTGCCAAATCCTTGACCGGTACCCTGTCAAGGACAGGCCCACCGCCCTCTTTTGCCTCAACGACCGGATGGCCATGGGCGCTTATGACGCCATCAAAGAACGTGGCCTGGCCATCCCAGGTGACATCGCCGTGATCGGCTTCGACAACCAGGAACTCATCGCGGCCTACCTCAGGCCCAAGCTGACCACGGTTGCGTTGCCGTTCGAAAAGATGGGCGCCCTGGGAGTCCAGACGCTCGCCGCTCTTACAGCAGGACAGCCGATCACTGCCGACCAGCAGTTGGTCGACTGTCCGCTGCTAGAACGCTCTTCGGTCTGACCGCGAAATCAACGTCGAAGAGCAAATCCCCCACCCACCCTTCACCTTGCTGATGAAGACAGGAAGAGATAACCCATCATGACACAAACCAGGTTCCTCAGGTCCGCCCGCATAGCAGCGGCCGGACTGGCAGTAGGCGCGATGCTGCTGACCGGCTGCTCCGCCACCGTCAATAAGTCGGCAGGCACCGACGCCGGAGCTAACGCGAACGCCTTGCTCACCATCCCGCGTGAGGACATGAGCACCTTCGACCGTAACTTCAATCCCTTCGCGCCCACTGTGAACCCCATGGTCCAGCAGGCGATTTACGAACCCCTGCTGGTCTTCAACCCGGCCAAAGGCAACGCCGTCCCCTGGCTGGGCGCCTCCTGGGACGCTGCCAAGGACGGCAAGTCCGTCACCTTCACCCTGCGCCAGGGCGTGAAGTGGTCCGACGGGCAGCCTTTCGTCGCCGACGATGTGGCATACACCTTCCAGCTGCAGAAGAAGCTTAAGGGCGGCTTCGAGTACCTGGACTCCGTCACTCCGGTGGGCTCCGACAAGGTGACATTCACGTTCAACAAGCCCTGGTCCCCCGCGCTCTACGAGATCGGCCAAGTCCCCATCCTCCCCAAGCACATCTGGTCATCCATAGCCGATCCGGCGAAGGACACCAACGCCAATCCCGTGGGAACCGGTCCCTACACCCAGGTGGACAGCTTCCAGTCCCAGTCCTTCGTGCTGAAGAAGAACCCGAACTACTGGCAGCCTGACAAGCAGAAAATCGCCGGCATCAAGATGCTGGCGATGTCCGGAAACGATGCCGCCAACTTGGCCAGCGTCAACGGAGATGTGGACTGGTCCACCCAGTTCATCCCGAACATCGAGAAGACCTTCATCGCCAAGGACAAGGACCACCGCCACTTCTGGTTCCCGCCGACGGGCGCCATGATCAACTGGCAGTTGAACACCACCAAGGCGCCGTTCAATGACGCGACCGTGCGCAAGGCACTGAGCATGGCGGTTGACCGTGACCAGGTCACCAAGATCGGCATGAGCGGGTACGCCACTCCGGCCGACTGCTCAGGCCTGTCCGGCAACTACGCGAGCTGGAAGAGCACCGATGTGACGAATAACTGCACTTGGACCAAGCTGAACGTTGACGAAGCCAACAAGATGCTCGACGCCGCAGGTTACCCCAAGGGCGCCGACGGCAAGCGCACCCTCAAGGACGGCAAGCCTTTCGAGTTCAAGATCTCCGTGGGCGCCAGTTCCTCCGATTGGCTCTCTGTGGCCAACGTGATCTCCCAGAACCTCCAGGCCGTCGGCGTCACTGCCAAGGTGGACTCCCCTGACTGGGCCTCCGTCGTCTCCGGCTACGAACAGGGAACGTTCGACACCGGAATAGTTTGGAGCGCGAACGACCCCAGCCCGTTCAAGTACTTCAGCTCCACAATGGGCACCTCTACCGTCAAGCCGGTGGGCGCGAAGGCCACCGAGAACTATCACCGTTTCGGCGATCCAAAGGCCGATGATCTCCTGCAGAAGTTCGCCGCTGCCGGTGACGAAGCCACGCAGAAGCAGATCGCAAACCAGCTTCAAGCAGAATATAACGCGGTGGCCCCGACGGTTCCGCTGTTCTCAGGCCCCGAATGGGGCGACTACACGGACGTTCACTTCACGGGATGGCCCACCCAGGACAACCCCTACGCAACGCTCTCCGACCGCTCCCCCACCACGGTCCTGATCCTGACCACCCTGGAACCGCGCAAGTAGCCCGCACCAGTTCTCGGCCGGTGGCGGCCGTTGCCATTCCGGTTCCCACCGGCCGAGAACGTCTTCACCCTTTCCGCCGGGGCCACTTTCCTCCAGGACCCCGCCTTTCCCGAACGGAGCAACCGTGCGCTTTATTCTGCGCCGCCTGGGTTTCTACCTGATCGCTTTCTGGGCCTCCATCACCCTGAACTTCCTACTCCCGCGTTTCATGCCGGGAGACCCCGTCTCACGCATGTTCGCCCGAACCCAGGGCAAGATGCAGCCCGAACAGATCGATGCCCTGCGCAAGATGCTCGGCGTGGATACGCGGCCGCTCTGGGAACAGTACGTCGACTACATGCACAACATCCTGACCGGCCAGATGGGTGTCTCCATCTCGCGTTTCCCCACCCCTGTCACCGAGGTCATCGCCAGCCAGATCGGCTGGACCCTGTTGTTGGGTGGAACCGCCCTGGTGTGCGCCGCCGTCGTCGGCAATCTTCTGGGCATCCTGGCCGCCTGGCGACGCGGCGGCGCGATCGACTCCGCCCTTCCCCCGCTCCTGGTCTTCATTGGATCCTTCCCGTACTTCTGGCTGGCCATGGGAGCCCTGTACCTGTTCGGCGTCGTGCTGGGCTGGTTCCCGATCCGCCACGCGTTCACAGATGGACTGGAGCCCGCTTTCACCTCGGAGTTCATCGGCGACGTCGGCGCGCACCTCATACTCCCGGCGCTGACGATCGTCCTGGTGTCTATCGGTGGCTGGATGCTGGGCATGCGGAACACCATGATCGCGACGAACTCGGAGGACTACATCACCATGGCTGAGGCCAAGGGTCTCCGGCCGGGCCGCATCATGCTCCGTTACGCGGCGAGGAACGCCATGCTCCCATCGGTCACGAGTTTCGGCATGGGGTTGGGCTTTGTGGTGGGTGGCGCAATGCTCACCGAGGTGGTGTTCGCGTATCCCGGCGTCGGCTACCAACTCCTCAACGCCGTCCAAGGCCTCGACTACCCGCTTATGCAGGGCCTGTTCCTGACCATCACCGCCGCCGTGCTGCTGGCGAACTTCCTGGTGGACATCCTCTACGTCCGCCTCGACCCGCGCGTGCGCAGCAACTGAGGAGCCATCATGACAACCGCAATTCTCAAGCAGCCCACTGAGCCCACAGCTGCCCGCAGGCCCAACCGCAGTTTCGTCCATGGACTAATCACCAACAAGAAGGCCCTGGTGGGCATGATTGTGATGCTCGTGTTCATCGTCCTTGCCTTGGTGGCCCCCGTACTGTTCCCCGGTGACCCGTCGCGGATCACCGCGATGGCCTCGCTCGAACCGTCTCCGGAGCACTGGCTCGGCACCACGGCCAAAGGTCAGGACGTACTTGCCTTGACAGTGCATGGCTCCCGCAGTTCACTGTTCGTCGGGTTGACTGTGGGCTTCGCATCCACCTTCATCGGCGTCTTGGTGGGCTTGGCGTCGGCGTACTTCGGCAAGTTCATTGACGAAGCACTATCCCTGGTGACCAATGTCTTCCTGCTCCTGCCCGGACTCCCGCTCCTTGTCATCCTGGCAGCTTTCCTGCCGCCAGGTTTGGGAACTGTGATCCTGGTGCTTGTGGTCACCGGTTGGGCTGGCTCGGCACGGGTATTGCGGTCCCAGGCCCTGTCCATCCGCTCAAAGGACTTTGTGGCCGCAGCCGTAGTGTCCGGCGAACGGGCCGGCCGGATCATGTTCCGCGAAATCCTGCCGAACATGGCATCGATAGTCATGGGAACGCTACTCGGCTGCGTCATTTACGGCATCGGCGCCCAGGCCGGCCTGGAGTTCCTGGGCTTGGGCGACGTGAGCACTGTTTCCTGGGGCAACAACCTCTTCTGGGCGGGTAACGAGGGTGCCCTGCTGACCGGCAGCTGGTGGGTCTTTGTTCCCTCGGGTGCGTGCATCGCGTTGGTCGCGTTCGCGTTGGCCCTGATCAACTATGCCGTGGACGAAGTCACCAATCCGCGGCTACGGAAGATCAAAACCCCAAAAAATACCGAAAGGAGCGCCGCCAAGTGACAGTCTCCCAAGTTTCCTTCGGCTCCCATGAGCCCGTCCTCGACGTCAAGAACCTCACTGTCAAGTACATCGGCGACACGCGCTCGACCACCGCCGTCGACCGTGTTTCCTTCAGCATCGGCACCGGTGAGGTGTTCGGACTGGCGGGCGAGTCAGGCTGTGGGAAGTCCACCATCGCCAACTCGATCATGCGCCTTCTCAAGGATCCGGCGAAGATCGCTGGCGGCAGCATCTCCTTCGGCGGCAGGGATGTCCTGGCGATGAGCCCGGACGAGCTGCGGCGCTTCCGCTGGCAGGACGTTGCCATGGTGTTCCAGTCGGCCATGAACTCGCTCAACCCGGTGCTGACCATCGGCGAGCAAATTGTGGATATTTTTACCACGCATGCGGGCTACTCGCGCAAGGAATCGATGCGGCGTGCCGGCGAGTTGCTGGAATTGGTAAGGATCGACCCCGCACGCCTCAAGTCCTACCCACACCAGCTCTCAGGAGGCATGCGACAGCGCGCCGTAATCGCCATGGCCGTAGCGCTCAAGCCATCACTCTTGATTCTCGACGAACCGACCACCGCGCTGGACGTCGTGGTGCAGCAGGAAATCATGGCCCAAATCAAGGAACTCCAACGCGAACTGGGATTCTCCGTCCTCTTCATCACCCATGACATGTCCCTCATGGTGGAACTCTCCCACCGCATGGCCGTGATGTACGGAGGCCGGATCGTGGAGACCGCGAAAGCCCAGGACGTCTACGCCGATCCCCGCCACCCCTACACCCAAGCACTGATGGGCGCGTTCCCGCCGCTCACCGGCCCCCGGATTCCGCTCAAGGGCCTGCCCGAAGGCGTGAAGTTCCAGAACATCCCCGACCTCGAGGAAGTAGCCCCGGACCACTTCGTGGCACCGTTTAATGCCGGCGCGGAAGCCGCCGTTTTTGAAGGAGCAGCACAATGAGCCACGCCGTACACTCCGCGACAAGGCCAAACGTGTCGAGCCAAACCCCCTCCCTTGAGCTGCGCGGCCTGGGTAAGTCGTTCCACATCGGCGGCCTGTTCTCAAGCCAGAAAGTGCGGGCGCTGCACCGCGTCGACCTGACCATCGGCCGCGGAGAAATCGTGGCACTGGTCGGAGAGTCCGGTTCGGGCAAGAGCACCCTGGCCCGGTGCGTAGCCCGGCTTGAGAAGCCGAGCGAAGGCGCCATCCTGCTCGACGGCGTCGACGTCCTCAAACGCGACCGCTTCCAAGCCTCACGCACGTTCCGATCCCAACTGCAGATGGTCTTCCAAGACCCCTTCGGTTCCCTTAACCCCGCACACCGGATCGAGCACTTCCTCCGACGGTCCCTCGTGATCCACGGCAAAAACGGCACAGGCAAACGGGGCTCCGAAGCGCAGACCAGACACCGTCTTGAAGAGCTCATGACTACCGTCGGGCTTCAAGCCGACATGCTCAACTCCTACCCGCACGAGCTTTCGGGCGGCCAGCGTCAACGTGTCGCGATCGCACGTGCCCTCGCCGTCGAACCAGAAGTCATCCTCGCCGACGAACCGACGTCCATGTTGGACGTATCGGTCCGCATCGGAGTACTGAACCTGATGCGGAAACTGCGCGATGAGAAGGGCATCTCCATGCTCTACATCACCCACGACCTGGCCTCGGCCCGATACCTCGCGGACCGAACGGTCGTCATGTTCGCCGGCGAAATCGTGGAAGAAGGCGAATCACTGGACCTGCTGGCCAACCCAGCCCACCCCTACACACAATTGCTGGTCTCAGCCGTTCCGGACCCAGCCCGGGCCGGGTCATACGACCCCGTTCACCGCGCCGTGCTCAGGCAAGCCGTCATTGCTTCCACTACCTGCGCCTTCGAGAACGACCCCGATCAGCGGTGCTCATCCGAGGAACCCGTCCGGCACCAGGTGGGCGACCCCCTCAACCGCCACTGGGTCCGCTGCCATCTCTACCGACCCGGCGTCGGCGCCGGCGGCCACGCACTGGCCACAGAGCCGCTCCCGAAACAGAAACCTGCAGAGTGACATTCCTGTTTCAAGAACAACAACATGCACCCGCAGCAGCGCTGAAGCTGCCCACCGAAAGGTAACCGATGGAAGACTCCCCCGCCGTCTCCCGGCGTGCCCTCCTGACCGGAAGTGGAGCCGTTGCCGTCACCGGATCGCTCGCACTTTCAACGTCATTCGCCCAGTCAGCGGCAGCAGCGCCCCCAAGCACGCCCGACACTGCACCGGTTAAGCCGCCCTCAAAAGGACCAACCCGTATACGCCCGAGCTATCATTTCAGCGTCCCGGACAACTGGAAGAATGACCCCCAGCGGCCCATCTACATAGACGGCGAATACCACTACTACTACCTCTACAACGCCGATTACCTTCAGGGCGGCGGAGGCACATCGTGGCGCCGTGCGACCACCACCGACCACGTTTCCTTCCGCGACCACGGCGTCGCGATCCCAAAGTTCAGCAACGAGAACGGCGACTGCTGGTCAGGATGCCTGGTCATCGACGAACGAAACACCGCCGGATACGGTGAGAACGCTGTCATAGCCCTAGTAACGCAGGCACCCCAGGGCCGCCAGGCCCAATACCTCTGGTACTCTACGGACCGCGGGCGCTCATTCCAATCCGGTGGCACCGCCCCGGTGCTACCAAACCCAGGCGTCCAGGACTTCCGCGACCCGAAAGTAATCTGGGACGCCGAGCGGGGGCACTGGTTCTTGGTCAACGCCGAAGGGCAAAAACTCGGCTTCTACACATCTTCCAACCTGTGCTCCTGGACGCGGGTCGGCGAATTCATCCGCACCGATTTAGGGGTGCTTGAGTGCCCGGATCTTTTCCGGATGACCGCCGACGACGGTACTTCCCACTGGATTATCGGCACCAGCGCCAACGGCAAAGGCCGCGGCCTCCCGGCAACCTACGCATACTGGACAGGCGCTTTCAACGGCACCACTTTTACGCCCGACCATTCCGAACCGGAATGGCTGGACTACGGCTACGACTTCTACGGAGCAGTGACCTACGCGCATCACGACTCGTCCCGTGAGGAGGACCCCACCCTGCGCAGGGCCCTTGGATGGGCGAACTTCTGGGACTACCCACACAACACTCCCACCCTGGCAACCGATGCGTACAACGGCGATGACATGATCGTGCGCGACATCCGCCTCAAGAAAGGGAGCGGAAGCTACCACCTCGCCTCAACCCCTACCGCCGGCCTGAGCAACCACGTCAAGCGCACCCAGCGCCTTGGAGACGTCAAGGTAACAGGCACGCATGACCTCGATTTCAGTTCACTGGCCTATGATCTGACCTGTGAGCTGGTATGGGACCCGGCCAGCCCGCCAGCCAATATCGGTCTCGAGATCTGTCGTGCAGGGGGCGGAGGCCGGCACGTCGCCGCTGGCGCATTCCTCCGCGGCCCCTTCGCGTACCTCAACCGGCGGCCCACAGTTAACCCCACCGGTGGGGAAAGCCAGACTCCCATCGACCCCTCGGCAGGGCGCCTCGCTGTTCGTATCCTCGTGGACCGGACAAGCGTCGAAATGTTCGTAGGAGACGGACGCGTGGTGCACTCACACCGGGTGTTCCCCCTTGAAGGGGACGACGGAATCCGTCTTTACGCAGACGAAGGAACGGCGACTTTCGGCGACCTCACGATCAACGAGATGAACGCGACGCCCTAGTCCCATCCGAGACCTTTCCTTCAGGTCATTCTGCCGCCGCCCCTGGCGGCAGAATGACCTGACCCCTCCCCGACCAGCACTGCCCGAAGAGACAAACATGGAAAACCTCAAAGCAGGTGGGCATGACGCCCAACAGCCCCCGGACGTCGTCGTTGTCGGAGAAGCCCTCATTGATGTGGTCACCACCCCAAACAGCCGGGAAGAGCATCCCGGTGGATCGCCTGCTAACGTCGCCTACGGCCTCGGGCTACTGGGCGTCACCACGGGACTGCTCACGGCCATCGCGCCCGATGCGCGGGGAATCTCAATAGAGAACCACCTCCGCCGGGCAGGAGTGGCTCTCCTGCCCGGATCAAAATCGCTCACCCGCACGGCAACAGCCACAGCAGCCCTGGGCCCCGACGGGTCCGCCACGTACGACTTCGACATCCACTGGGACCTGCCACGGGCAACGCCGGCCTATTTCCCGAAAATTCTCCACACCGGTTCCATAGCCACCTTCCTGAACCCCGGCGCCAACACTGTCAAAAGCCTGATAAAACAAGCCCATACGCAGTGCACCATCACCTACGACCCGAACATCAGGCCATCCCTGCTCGGCAGCCACGCCGAAGCGAAAGCAACCTTCGAAGAACTCGTTTCCCTGACCGACGTCGTCAAACTCAGCGACGAAGACGCCCACTGGCTCTACCCCGGGAAAACACTGGTGGAAACCGCGGACCACATCCTCCGACTCGGCACCGGGCTGACAGTAATAACCAAGGGGGCCGAAGGCTCCCAATTCACCTCCGCCGCCGCAACCATCACCATCCCCGCCTTCAAAGCCACAGTCGCGGACACCATAGGCGCCGGAGACTCCTACATGGCCGCACTGATCCTGGGCCTCCTCACGCGCGGCACCAAAGGATTCGCCCCCGCCGTCATGGAGCAGCTCGGACGCACCGCAGCCGCAGCGGCCGCCATTACCGTTCAACGAGCCGGAGCGAACCCGCCGACACTGGACGAATTGAAATCTGCACTCGAAGTACCCACACCCCGTTCCCACGCAATCGGATGATTTCGCTACTTCACACCCCGGGATACGGTCGATGGTTCCGGCTCAAGCTGGGGCTAGAGCGTCCCAAGTCATCGTGTCTCTCATCTTTCCCTGGTAATCAATTCACGAACTAGAGATCTAGCTTATTTCTCGAGCTCTGGAAGCTACCTTGGCACCTAGCTCTATGAAGGCGCCGCGTCCGGAGTGCCTTCACTCCATAAGGGCGTACTATCACGGCCCCACCCAACGCGGCCGTAGTTTGGCAACCATTTCGACGGCTACCTTCTCCCGCTATTGGGCCAGCCGGTGGGTAAACCTCCCCATCTAACTTAGGTTCTAGGTGGCGCAGTTAGTGAATTACCGCTAGAGTTCTAGCAAATGTACTGGCTGCCTTCCGATAGCTATGGGAGTTACTGTGATCGCTGAAGACGCAGAGGACCCTGCAAGCGCTGATGAACCCTTCCGGATGACTGCCAATGTCCAGAAGGCGAAGCGCATCGGGTCTTCTGAATACGAATCACTGGCCCGTGCTGCTGCCATTGAGCTGTACCCGGACGTCAATCCGCCCGCCATGGGGTTGTGTTTCAACCTCATCCGAGCCGCAAACAGGATGACCACGGACATGGAAGTCTCGGTGCACCGCCCCATGGGCATCAGCTTCGCCGGGTACCGGCTCTTGTTCACCATCAAGTCGGTGGGACAGGTCAACCCCAACGAGCTGGCCCGGTTGTCCAGCGTTTCCACGGCTTCCATAGCCAGCTTGCTCAACACATTGCAGAAGAGTGGGCTCGTTATCCGGGAACCGGATCCAGCGGACAAGCGCAAAACCGTGGTGCAGCTTTCGGACGAAGGCGAGCAAATGCTGGCCGATCTCTTCCAGATTAACAACCAGCGCGAGCAAGCCTGGGCTGCGGGGCTCACCGAAACCGAAGCGTCGATCCTGGCCCAATTGCTGCGCAAGCTGTTGCTGCACCATCCGGCTCCCCGCACCAGCCAAAAACTATAGGAGATACTCATGAGGGCTCAAGACGTTCGGTTGGACGACACCGTGATCGCCGAGCTAAGGCAGCGCGCCAAAGACTTGGAGGCGTATTCCACGCTGTGGGCCGGTGGTCCAGAAATTGACTCATCAGGTTCAGCTGCTCTTTCCTCCCTGGTTGAACGGCTGGCCAACATGTATCCCTACGGGGATGCAAAGTACATCGGCCAGCTCCTTAAGCCCCCGCACCCTGTGGCTTGGGTTGCGCAGGCCATTACAGCACTGATCAATCCGAACAACCACGCCATGGACGGAGGCCCGGCCACCGCGGTCCTGGAAAAGGAAGTCGTGGCCAAACTCGCGGCAATGTTCGGTTATCAAGAACATCTGGGCCATCTGACATCCTCCGGCACCATCGCAAATCTTGAGGCGCTCTGGGTTGCCAGGGAGTTGCATCCAGGCAAGGTCATACTGTCGGGAACGAACGCCCACTACACGCACGAGCGCATGTGCCGGTTGCTCGGAACCCCGCATGAAACCATTCCGGAAGACGACCTCGGCCGTCTTTCAATGGCGGATTTAAGGGTTAGGCTGGCGCAAGGCGGGGTCGGGACCGTTGTCGTCACTTTGGGCACGACCGGTCTTGGTGCACTGGACCAGGTCCATGAAGCCGCGGACCTGGCAGCCGAATTCGGAGCCAGGCTGCATATCGATGCGGCCTACGGAGGATTCCACACCCTCCTGGCAACTGGTCCCCAACCGCTGGTTGATCCTGCCCCCTTCCTGGCCATACGCCGAGCAGATTCAATCGTCGTAGATCCACATAAACACGGACTTCAACCCTACGGATGCGGATCTGTGCTCTTCGCTGACCCATCTGTCGGCAAGCTCTACTCGCACAATTCCCCCTACACCTACTTCACTTCTTCTGACCTTCATCTTGGTGAGATCAGCCTGGAGTGCTCCCGAGCGGGAGCGTCCGCCGCAGCATTTTGGACCACGGTTGAAGCACTGGGATTGACACGCGAGGGAATGGGATCGATTATCGCCGACGGCCGAAAGGCCGCGCTGCAAATAGCTGACATCATCAGAGCCGCCGACGGTGCCGAGCTCGTCGTCGAACCCGAACTCGACATCGTTTGCGCCTTCCCTCGACGTCCTACAACCGTGCAAATATCTGAGGCAACACAAGATACGTTCGCGGCCATGGCGCAGGACGGCTGGCACCTGGCACTGTATCGGGTCGACAGCAAGTGGCTTGCGCGGAACCATCCTTGGATCGTGGTTGATAGTGACTACACCACAGTCCTGAGATCCTGTGCCATGAAACCCGAGCACCTCCAACTGGCCCAAGAATTCAGCCACCGCCTCATTGCGTCGATGGCGCAACAAGCCTCACCCACAAGCTAAAGGCGCAGCATCGTCGCCCGCGTAGGGCCGTGAATCCGGGTTACCACTGACCTCCCGGCACGCCCGGACCGTGCTAACTCAAATGCAGCTGGACGAGTACCTCAGGGGAAACAGGCATCGGGCGGGGCATCCAGATGAAGCCAGTCAAATCTCAGATACCGGCGCTTCAGCAGCTCGGCGTCATGACTGATCACAAATGCAATGCCTTCAGTGATCTCACGCCGGCGCGCGTCGCGCTGAAAAACCAAACTCAGCCCTCTGCACCAAAAGCGGAGACTTTGCCGTTTGTTCCTCGGCAGCCAACTTCATAAGTCGACCGGAGATTCATGGCCATAAACTCATGGTGCCCATACGACACCCAGCCCGAACAGCCTGCCGCCCTAGTGTGTGACTTATGTGCCGTCAGGACGAGTTGTAAACAACAGCGAGTGCACAGTTTTATATGAGGCTGGTTATCGGTAACTGTTTCGAACGGGGGGTTCCTCATGACGGCGGACGTCTACGCGCTGCAGTTGGACCTCAAGGCCGCGCTGAGCTGCGCGCACGACTCTGAACGCGGGGTTGCCGCGGGCCAGCGCAGGTCCCTTGACCGGTGATGAGTGCACCATTCCGGCCGGCGGATTACGACGGCCGGGCGGACCATGCGGGAGTTCTGTCTGACTGAAAAGTTGGCCGGTTTCCGGCGAACCGCAAGCGACACGGGCCTCGGCGCTTCGGAGGTCCCTGGATTGGCCACCGCGGTCCGGAGTCTGCTGTTCCGCCTTCATGCGTGGGTGAACATTTCTGAAAAGGGGGGCACAACCGCTCTCTTATGGGCTGCTTTGCGCATAGTCTCGGTGATAACCGATTAGGCGACCGGGTGGCCCGGCCGGGAAAACGGGGATGTCATGGCGGACAACAACAGAGTCAAGCGTGTTGTGGTGATGGTCCAGGAAAACCACACCACGGACAACTACTTCCGGACGCTGGCTCCCTACGGGGCCAACGTTGAATCGGACTGGCCGGTGCAGCCCAACCCGCCATCGGCGGATCAGCCGCACGACCGGCACGCGTACTACCGCTGGCTTACCGGGCAGCACAAGGCGACCCGCACCCAGTTCGACACGGCTACGACCTTGCCGTTCTACGCGTACCTGGCCCTGACCGGAGCGTTCCTGGAGAACCATTGCAGCGGCTTCGGCACGAACTCCACTCCTAACCATCTGCTGCTCGTTGGCGGCCAGTCACCGACGCTGCGCAACCCGTCCCGGGCGCAGCCTCCGCCCTTGTGGGACATGCCCTCCGTTCCCGGGGTCGCCGACCTGGCCGGCGTCGGCTGGGCATGCTACACCGGCAGCAGCAATTATCCGGCCGGGTTCTACCAGCAGCTCAACGGCTCCAAAAACCTGATTCCCAACTCGCATTTCGTCGCCGACGCCGCCGCCGGGAAACTGCCCCAGCTGGTGTACCTGTGGCACGACTCCCCCGAAGACGAACACCCCACCGCCGACGTCACGATCGGGATGAACAAGGTCTGGGAATCGGTGGACGCCGTGGTCAGATCCGGCGGCTGGGACGAGACAGTGTTCCTGCTGACCTGGGATGACTGGGGCGGTTGGGATGACCACGTCGCCACCCCGAACGTCGAACACACCCCGGACGGCGTACAACTCGCCTACGGACCCCGCGTCCCTCTGATCATGTTCGGCGGACCGGTCAAACCGGGCATCGACAGCCGCTGGTCGAACCACGCTGGCATCCCGAAGACCGTGATGCAGCTGCTCGGCCTGCCCAAACTCGGCGTCGACCGCGTCGATAACGACCCAGGCCTCGTGGACCTGATCGACCCGGACGCCCACAACCCTGCGCCTCCAGACTACGGATCACACATCACCCTGCCCGCTCCCCCGCAGCCGGAACCCGCGCCCAAACCATTGCCTGCCCCGCCAGTGCTTTCGTCCTCCCCTGTGCCCCCGGTGGTACTGCGGGGCGGCGGTACCCTTCCGCCGCCGAACGACGTTCCCCTGACAACGACTCAGCCCTGAACAGGAACGGCCCCACGAACGGAGCAACCTCATGTCCGAACACATCAACAACACCACGCCCAAGGACACCGGCAGTGTCCCGCTTGCCGGTTCTGAACGCCCGGCGGCCGCACGGATCCAGGCCGCGCACGGGCCCGTCGATCCCTCCCGCAGAATTGAAGTAACGGTTATCCTGCGCCGCCAGGAACAACTCCCCGAAACCCCCACCGGGCCGATCTCGCGGGACGGGCTCGCGGCCCGGCACGGAGCCTCAGCCGCTGACCTTAGCCTTGCCACTACTACATTCACCCGGCTCGGCGCGGAGGTCCTCGAAACGGACCTCGCCTCCCGGCGCATCCGTCTGGCCGGAACCGTGGACCAGCTAAGCCGGATCTTCGGCACCAGCCTGGAAGAGGTCACCAGCAGCGGACCCCACGGCCACGACGTCACTCACCGGCACCGGACCGGAAGCCTGCAGATCCCGGCAGAACTGGACGGCATCGTCACCGCCGTGCTGGGCCTCGACGACCGCCCCCAGGCCCGGGCGCAATTCCAGGCGATCCCGCTGTCCGCAACCGGCATCAGCTACACCCCTCCCGAGCTGGCCAGAATCTACAACTTCCCGCCCGGGGCGGACGGAACCGGCCAGATTGTGGCTATCATCGAACTCGGCGGCGGCTTCGGCCAAGCAGACCTTGACGCCTATTTCGGCAGTCTCGGGATCACCGGGCCGCACGTCACCGCCGTCGGCGTCGACGGCGCCGCAAATCATCCCGGCCAGGACCCGACCGGTGCGGACGGTGAAGTTCTGCTCGACATCGAAGTGGTCGGCGCACTGGCACCGAAAGCGGACATCCTCGTCTACTTCGCACCGAACACCGACGCCGGGTTCCTTGACGCGATCATCAACGCCTCCCACGCGACCCCGGCGCCAGCCGCCATCAGCATCAGCTGGGGACAGAACGAAGACGCTTGGACCGCCCAGGCCCGGACGGCGTTCGACCAGGCCCTCGCCGACGCTAACGCGCTCGGCGTGACCGTCACTGCAGCGGCCGGTGACAACGGCAGCGCCGACGGGGCAACGGACGGCAAAGACCACGCTGACTTTCCGGCGTCCAGCCCACACGCGCTGGCCTGCGGAGGCACCCGCCTCGATGCCGACCCAGCCGCCGGAACGATCAGAACCGAAACCGTCTGGAACGACGGCCCGCACTCAGCCACGGGCGGCGGTTACAGCGACGCCTTCCCCGCCCCGGCCTGGCAGAAGGTCCGGACTTCCCCCGCCCCCGGAAACAACGGCCGCGGTGTCCCGGACGTCAGCGGTGTCGCCGATCCGCAGACCGGGTACAAAGTCAGGGTTGACGGCAAAGACATGGTCATCGGCGGCACCAGCGCCGTGGCGCCGCTCTGGGCCGCACTCATCGCCTTATTCGCCCAGTCAACAAACCGCCGGTTCGGCCAACTCCAGCCGCTCCTCTACGGCCTGCGGTCAGGATTCCACGACATCACCACCGGAAACAACGGCACGTACAAGGCCTCGGCCGGCTGGGACCCCTGCACAGGCCTCGGCAGCCCCGACGCGACAGCCCTGCTGGCTGGCATCAAGTCCGCCCACTAAGCCGACGAAAACCGACAGGTCTCCTTGTTCATGCTCCGCCGACTCTACGAGTTCAGGGCCGTTGTTCCGCACGCTGTTGACCCGGTCGGTGACGATCCGAGGGGTCTGGATGGGTTCCGGAACGCTGTCGAGCAGCATCTGAACGTCGGCTTTGTTAGTCGTGCCAGGGTTCAGCCAGTCGGCGAAAATTTCCGGCGGGATGATGACCGGTGATCGGTCGTGGATGCGGCGCGGGGTGTCATGGGAGGTCGTGGTCAGAACCGTACAGCTGAGCAGCCATTGGCCCGGGTCGCCTCAGGCATTAGTGCCGGCCCCCTCCCCCGCGGCCTGCGGACGGGGGTTCTCAGATGCACGGATATAAAAACTTTCATCATTGATATGCAAAACGATTTTGTACTTGATGGGTATCCGATGGAAGTGCCCATGGCACGGCAAAAGCTGCCTCAAATGCAGGAAGTGACCCGGGTCTGCCGGAATTCCGGTATTCCTGTGATTTACACCGAACATATTTTGCTGGACGCCTTCAACGTCTCGCCCCTGGAGACTGCTTACAACCCGAGCCTTCTCGATGCAGGCATGCGGAAGGGAAGCATAGGAGCAAAGATCGTAGATGATCTCAAGCCTGAGCAAAACGACGTCGTGCTACAGAAACACCGCTACGACGCTTTCCACAACACCCCTCTTGACACCATCCTCAAGACGATCCGAGGACTACACCAGGTAGATACCGTCCTCATCATCGGAACGCTAACCGAAGTCTGCTGCGAGTCGACGGCACGAAGCGCATACATGCGCGACTACAAGGTCGCCTTCGTCAGCGATGCCACCGGGGCCCTCTCCGACGCCGGCCAATCAGCCACAGAGGCGAACGTTGCATCATTCTTTGGCCGTGTACTCACCACTAAGCAACTGACTCATGAAATCCAGCCTCTCCAGAAGGACCCGGCAGCATGAAAACTGAACAATACGACATCGGCCACGAACGCCGCACGGTCCTTTTGCTGTCCCTGGGCTTTGGTCTGGTGGGACTGGACCGTTGGATCATCAGCCCCTTGTTTCCTTCCATGATGAAGGACATGGGACTGAACTACCAGGACCTCGGAAACATCATTGGTGCGCTGGGTCTGGCGTGGGGGGTCTCGGCTCTAATCATCGGAGGCCTGTCCGACAAACTAGGCCGCAAGAAGGTACTCGTGGGTTCGATAATCCTGTTCTCACTATGCTCGTTGCTGACAGGCTTGGCGAGCGGTTTGTTTAGCCTGATCCTGGTTCGTGTGATTATGGGAATCACAGAAGGCGCCTTCGGTCCTACTGCTGTAGCCGCGACGGCGGAGTCCTCGCGTCCCAAGAGGCGAGGCCTGAACATGGGCATTCAGCAGAGCACCTTCGCTCTCTTCGGAATCGGCCTCGGCCCCATCATCGCGACGCAACTGCTGCAAGTAGTACCCAGTTGGCACTGGGTTTTCGGCATCATGCTCATCCCCGGCCTGGTTCTCGCGTACTTCATCTTCAAAACAATTCGCGAACCGCGGGATCTGCCGACATTTGAGTCCGCCGTCGCAACAACGTCCGCCGAAAAGGCACGGTGGGTGGACGTTTTCCGGTACCGCAACGTTCGCTTGGCCATGCTGGCATTGTGCGGTGCCATGACATGCATTTTCGTGCTCAGCGCCATGGTCCCAAGCTATTTGACCGACTTCCGCGGCATCGAAATGACGTCAATGGGAATCATTACTTCCGGCATCGGCTTAGGTGCCTTCGCCGGGCAGCTGGCCATACCGGCACTGTCGGACCGGTTCGGCCGCAAACCTGTAGTTATCGCAGCGTTGCTCCTTGCCGCGGCGCTTCTGCTGGTGTTCATTTTCCAAGGCCCCTTCATGCCGGTTCTGTTCCTACTGCTTTTTTTCATAGCCTTCGGAGCCAATGGCTGCCTTGCCTTGCTCGCGGGCACCATCACAGTTGAATCCGTCCCCGCCGGCAGCCTGGCAGCGGCCGCAGGAACAGTAATAGGCGTGGCTGAAATTTTCGGTGGCGGCGTCGCTCCCTCGCTTGCCGGATTCCTGGCACAAAACTACGGCATTGCATATCCCCTGTATTTGGCATTAGCCGGATTGCTGCTCTGTGTTGTGGCAGCTGCGTTCCTGCGAGAAACTGCTCCTAACAAGCTCAAGCAGGCTGGCGGCGAGCAAGTCCCTGGTTTGGAATCAGCACTGGAAAGCTAGATCGTTTTGACCATGCAGGCCGCTGCCGAGACACGATGCTGATCACCGTCCCGGCAGCGTTCTGCGCAACGAGGAGAGCACCACCATGGACGTAGAGACAATGCGTTCCTTTCTGGCCGTAGCCAAGCACAAGAGCATATCCAAGGCCGCAGCAAGCCTCTACGTGACACAACCTGCCATGAGCCAACGCCTGAAACGGCTTGAAGAGAGCCTTGGATTCCCCCTCTTCGAGCGTGACTGGACAGGAGTTTCCCTCACCAAGGAAGGCTCCTATTTCCTTCCCTACGCAGCGCAGCTGGTGCGCGATCTATCCAATGCCTCAGAAGTGCTTGGACGGAAGCACGCACCCAAGCTTCGAAGCTTCACCGAGGTTGTGGGGCATCGACGGAAAGTCCTGCTCGGCGTGGACAACTGGATGGCCGAGCCCTCAGTGCGCTCCGTCGTGGAGGCCGGCCTGGGCCACTATGAAATCGACGATCTTCAAGTAATCACCCGATCGGCGACCACGCTGATCGATCTCCTCGAACTCAACCAGGTGGACGCGGCTCTCTTCTATTCACCCAACTCCGAGTACCCATTCCAAACAGCGGCAGTGGGGGTTGAGGAAATGGTCCTTATCCATCCCAAAAGATCAGTGCTTCCTGAGCGCAGCCAGGATGCGCTCAGGTCCCTGCTCTCCGGTTACCGTTTCGTCCTATTCGATAACCCTGTTCTGACACACCATGCCGCCATCACAACCTCGCTGATAGATACCTACGGGTTGACTCGGTTCCACGTCGTTGATGGCTACCGCACCATGCTTTCCCTAATCCGCCTAGGCGAATGCATCACGGTAGTCCCTGCCGGCACCACCATGGCCGCTGAGGCGCCCTCAGCACTCGATTTGGCCTTCACCTCCCTGCGCGGCATCTTGGCGGACATACGCGTCACATTGGGCATGAGCGATTCGGGTCGGTCCAAAAGCCTCGGTGACTTCCTTCCAAAGGACATATCCAGGATTCTTCAGAAGCTGGACGGAAATTGGGCAGCTGAATCGTAGACACTAGCTGATGGCGCTGCAAATAGCTGACATCGTCAGAGCCGCGGGGGCCGGTGGGATGGCCGGCGGGCGGGCAGCGCAAGGTTGGTCCGCCGTCGACGATTGGCGGCGGGCGCAAGTCCGAGGCCTCTGCCTGTCGGTTGACACCGCACCGGGAGCTGCGGCCACCTCCGGACTAAGGGGGAACTTCGAGCCCGCGAGCGAATCAAGAGCATTGGCCGCAGTGTCAGCCCCGTGGTTGCGGAAAAGGGGGAGGGCCAACAATCTCGATGCCGCCATTTGCTCGACCTGATTCGCGGATGCGGTCAAAATCCACCAGGTGGGCCTCAATGTCGGGGCCAAGGGGTTCGCTGGCGCCGTCGTAGAACGCCTGGCTGCTGCCGGGGGTGTGGAAGCACAGTATGCGGGTCTTGTCCCGGAGAACTTTGAATGCGTGGGGCACACCCCGCGGTGCGACGGCCAGCCCACCTGCCGCAATGTTGTGTTCGATTCCATCCATGTTGATCAGGATCTCCCCGGCCAGGACATATAGGGTTTCGTCGGCGTCCGGATGGGTATGCATGGGCGTGACCTTGCCCAAGGACATCTCGTCTTCGAAGAGGAGGAACGCACCCGCAGTGTCTTCCCCCCTGAGCTTCCACGTGGATCCCTCCACCGAAGAACCAGCGCTCAACCCCTTCCCCCGGCTGGCGGACGATTGCTGCTGCAGTCTTATTCGTCTCCATGGCTCTTGCCTCAATGCCTAAGTGGAAGATTGGTGAGACGTCTGTCCCATAACAAGACTCGTGTATCATGAAGAACGTGTCAAGACCCTACGCCGATAACGGCCGGACAAGCCAGAAGCGGCGCACAATGGATGCGCTGGTTGCCGCGGCGCGTTCCCTGGTGACTGCAGGAATTACGCCCACTGTGGAGGACACGGCGCAGGAGGCCGGGATCGCGCGGAGCACGGCCTACCGCTATTTCCCGGGACAACGGGAGTTGTTGGCTGCGGCCCATCCCGAAACCGCGAGGACATCCTTGCTGCCGCCCTCTCCCCCTCCCGGAGCTGCGGAACGTTTGGACGCCGTGGTGGTCGAATTCACCAGAATGATTGTCGAAACCGAATCCCAGCAGCGCACCATGCTGCGACTTTCGCTCGAGCCGACGAACGGTGCGCGACCTGACCTTCCTCTCCGCCAGGGACGTGCCATTGCATGGATCTCCGAGGCCCTTGCGCCGCTCAAGGGCGAAATGACCGAAAAGGAGATTCATCAACTCGTCTTGGCGATCCGAAGTGCGATTGGTATCGAATCCCTCGTCTGGCTAACCGATGTTGGTGGCCTTAGCCGAGACGATGCCCTCGCCTCCATGCGCTGGACCGCCATGGCCCTCTTGTCCCAGGCTCGGGCAGGCGGGCTTCCAGCCGGTGCATGACCCCGTACCGTCGTCTTTGCCTTAGTGGCAGCCCTGAGACCTTTGGGTCCGGGGTATTTGATGAACAGTTCAAGCACCAGAGTCCGGGTCAGCACGGAACGGGGGGCACAGTGCCGGTCGGTTGGCGAGGGGGTCGCGTCCGCGAATCATGTCCTCGATCGGCACCATGCCCGCGAGCAAATCGGCACAGGTCCGCGCGTCCAGTCTCTCGTCCTGGCCGGTAGCGCGGGCCAGATCCCAGGTATGCATGAAGACGTCCAGGGTGTAGAACCGGTCCACCGCCTCCGGCAACGGCATCTGCCCCACCAAGGGGTGCCGGAAGGTGGTGGTCCGTTCCCGCCCGTCGAGCAATAACTGCACGGCCTCGGAGTGCACCTTCCACGCCGCGACCGGGTCAACCTCCACGCACGGCCCGCGGTCGAGCACAATCCCCGTCGCGCTCAGCAAGAAGTCCGGGAACCACTGGACCAAATGGCCCGCCAAGTCCCGTGCACGCCATCCAGCCACGGGTGGGGCGCGTCCCAGTCGGATGCGCCCTGCACCGTGGCTTTAAAACCGGAGACCACGCTCTTGCCGCCAGCCTTCACGGCACCGTTCTGTATCTTGTCGGCTAGAGCTGTGTGGGCTTCAGCTGGCTCAGGACGGCGGGCATGTAGCCGTTGATATAGCCGGTGGCGTTGGGATGGAAGTTGGAGTCCGCAGTCGGGTTGGTCGGGTCGAATGCCACCCACGGATCTGTGGTGTTTGATTCATGGCCGGCGAACTTACCGGCGGCGTCCACGTACTGGGTCTTGGCGCCTTCGCCTGCTGCAATCCCGGCAGCCTGGGCGAGCACGGCGTTCAGCTTGTCTGTACCGGCGTTGACCAACTGCTGATTCGCCGGCGTGAGGATGGTCGGGATGCCGCTGGAGGGGTTGAAGAAGTGGACGTAGCCGACGACCCCGATTTTGGCGTTTGGGGCTTGGCTGTGAATGGCGTTGTAGGTCCCGACCAGCGCAGGTAGGAGGAGCGTCTGCGCCGCGTTCACGGCAGAGTCCACGTAGCCTGCACAGTGCTGGGGATCGATGGCGCAACCGCCAAGGACCTTCGAGGCGCCAACATCGGTGCCCCCGGCAGTGATGGTGACCATCGCGGTGGTAGCGCTGATCTGTCTGCTGACGGCCAGCTTGGCGATCTGTTCGGTCACCGTCGGGGTCAGGCCGTCATAGAAAGGCGGCCCGCGGGATCGGTGCGCGTAGTTTCGGGCACCACAGGACAGCGCCACCTTACTTGGACACGTTTGTCGCCGGGCACCTGACAGTGCCGCTTAACGACAAGATAGTAAACATCAGGCGTTCCTGAGGCTCGCGCAGGCCTTCATCGGGGGCAGTAGAGGAACAGGTCGCCGGAGCCGCTGGCCTTGGTCACACCGGCCGGCTCCAAGCAGACTACGACAGCGACCCTGGGCGGGGCAATGGCGATGCGGATCGTCCTTGCTTACCCCGGCGAGGTGACCTGCAAAGGGAACCGGACCAATTTACGCCGAGGCGTCTCCTATATACCCACGGGGCCGCTCAGGTCAGTTCGCGCGCCTGCTCGCGGAGGAAGTCGCGGGCGGTTTTGGGGTTGATTCCCCGCTGGCGCAGGGGCTTGTCGTCCCAGGTGGCCTCCCGGAGGTCCCCGAGCAGCCCGGCGCCGAACAAGGACGAGAGGGCGTCGTTGCGCCGGTTGAGCAGGCGGACCGCAAGGCGGGCGATGGGGCGCGGCATGTGCCGCACTATCATTTTGTGATGAATGAGCTCCTCGGCGAACGCGATGGCTTCGTTCTTCGTGAGCGACTCTGGTCCGCCGACCTCGATCAGCACTGGCGGATCTGGCTCGAGTGCGACCACCGAGAGGAGAGCCGCGACGTCATCCGTGGCCACCCAGCGCCTCTTGGTGTCACCCTTGCCGATGACCGCGGCCTTCCCGGCGGCCATGTCGAAACGGGCCATGGGGGCGAGTTGGACTTCCTGAAATGCGTCCGAGCGGACGATGACCGTCTGCATCGCCGAGCCCTTCAGGCGCCCCTCGATCGCCAGCTTGGCGCGATCCAAGGGTGTACCCATAGCCTCGTCGGCTCCGGTGAAGGACATGTAGACGAAGCGGCGAACGCCCGCGGCCTCGGCCGCATCCACCAGGGAGCTCATGCCTTGCTCGTCCACGGCCCGGATCGTCGCAGGGCTGGTCCCGGCCAGGCGTCGACCCATCGCCGTCGCTGTGGCGATCACAGTATCGATGCCCTGACATGCAGCTTTGAGGCTAGCAGGTACTGTGAGGTCACCGCGCACGACTTCCATGCCGAGCTCGCGCAACCCGGTGTCGTCGCTGCTCTGCCGCACGAGGCAGCGGACGTCCTGTCCCTCTACGCGCAGCAGCCTGGCAACGCGGCCGCCGAGATCACCAGTCGCGCCCACGACGAGGATCATGGCCGGGGTCCTGTCGAATCGACGCCGGCGACGCCCTGGACGGCCGTATTGACGTCCCCGGACGCGCGCTCGACGGGCTCGAGGTAGAACCGAACGGCGGTGAGCCGGTCCTCGCGCGGGGTGAAGATCGAGACTCCGGCCTGCTCAACGGGCACGCCATCACGACGTGTACCGCGGGAGGCCCACTCGACCCAGACCTTCCCATCGGCCCCCGTCGCCGCGTCACGGATTTCCAACGTGAGATCGGGGATTCCCATGAAGAGGGCGGACCAGTTGGACCGCACTTGGGCCCTGCCGGTGAAACTGCGGTCGGGGTGGTTGGGGGTGATGTTGACGTAGTCGTCGGCGAACTCGGCGACCATCGCGTCGAGATCGTGCTGGCCGGCGGCGGCGAACATGCGACGCACGGGCCCGTCGGGAAGGCGGTCCACACCCTTAGGCGTGTCCATGATGATGACTCCTTGGTGCCTCGGGCGTGTGGAGGAGGCTCAGCTCTGGTAGATTTACTTTAAATACAGTTAACTGTATTGATTGGAGTTTAGGACCGATGAGCCACCACGTCAATGCGTCAGACCCTCCCACGCCCGGGCGGCCCTACGACGCGCGACGGCGCCGCGAGCTCGCCGAGGCGTCGCGGCGCCTCGTGCTCGCACGGGCGCGCGAATTGTTCCTCGCGCAGGGTTTCGGGCCCACGACGATAGCGCAGATCGCGCGCGCGGCCGGGGTGTCTCCCGAATCGGTGTACAAGAACTTCGGCGGCAAGCCAGGGCTCGTGCGGGCGATCCAGGAACAAAGCCTCCTCGGCGCGGGTGGGACACCAGCGGAGCAGCGTTCGGATCTTGCGCAGCTGACTGCCACCGATTCGCTAGCACTCATGGAGCGGCTCGGTCGCTTCACTACCGAGGTCGGTCCGCTCGAGGCACCGATCATGCTGCTCATCCGGGACGCGGCGGCCAGCGGCGATGCTGCCATGGCGGACTTGCTGCGCGAGGTCGACGACGCCCGCTACCGGCGGATGCTGCACAACGCGCAACAGATGAAGGCCCGGGGGCTCCTACGTCCAGGCCTCAGCGCCTTGGAGGCCGCGGACGTCATGTTCACCTGCACCACCTCCGAGCTGTACGAGACCCTCGTCATGAAACGGGGATGGTCCGCCGAGCGGTACGGCACCTTCATCGCCAAGACGCTCAGGGCGAACCTGCTCTAGGAACGCTGGCCGTCGTCGTCTGCACGTCGGCGAGGCCCGGGACGGGGGAACGTCGAGGACCGTGCCGTTGCGACTTTCGACGGCAATCCGCGCGCGGAGAGTGGGCAGACACCACCCCAAGGCCGCCCCCTGAAGGACCCACCGAAACGGCGATTCTATGGCCACTCGTCCTCGACCGACGAGGACAGTTCGCGGGGTCTTAGGTACCGTTACGCGCGGCACCCCCGAAAAAGTTCCTGCACTGGGTGAAGATTGAGCCATGGCAAAGCGCGTCCGCGGCCTAACCGCCGTGGTCCACAAGCAGACTGGATTCGTGCCAATGTTCCAAAGTGCATCCTCATGAGGCAGATGAGGCTCCGGTACGCCGGAGCGTGCCGGCTGTGCGGCGCCTCTCTTCCGGCCTGGACAGAAGCGATCTATGAGGGCGACACGAAGACCGTCCTCTGCTTGGACTGCGCCACCGAGGCTACGGAACCCATCTCCCCAGACCTGGAACCACCTTATGATGATTCGGTGTCCGCTGAGTCGGGAGTACCCGGGCCGTCCGCCCGGCGCGAATATGAGCGCCGTAAGGCGAAGGACGAAGAAAAGCTCCGCGAGAAGTGGGGCCGCTTCGGTGGCCTCGCAGTCGCCCTCTCTGACGAGCGGCGGCACACGAAGTCCTGGGATCGAGGCGCGATCGGTGAGGAACGACTCGGTGCTCGGCTAAACGCCTTGGCAGCCGATGGCCTGGCTGTCCTCCACGACCGGCGCATCCCCGGCTCGAAGGCCAACATCGACCACCTCGCCATTACTCGCGGCGGAATCTGGGTGATCGACGCCAAGCGATACAAGGGACGGCCTGAACTGAAGATCGAAGGTGGCATCCTTCGCCCACGCGTCGAGAAGCTCCTCGTTGGCCGGCGTGATTGCACGAAACTGGTCGATGGGGTGCTCGAGCAGGTCGACGTCGTGCGAGACATCGTCGGTGACGTTCCAGTCGTCGGGGCTCTGTGCTTCATCGAAGCAGACTGGCCCGTGATCGGGGGCGCGTTCTCGACTCGGGGCGTCCACGTGCTCTGGCCGAAACGGTTAGCCAAAGCGCTTGTCGAGCAGAGAGCCGGCGGCGTTGATGTGCCGGGGACGCGTGAGTCGGTGGCCTCACGGCTCAAGTCTGCGTGACGTCCGGTGTCGACGTTCCAAGCTGTTCAGCAGCACGCTCAACGGTCCCCTACCGGGCTACCCTGCGCCAAATAGCACTGCAAAAACGCCGCCATTTACCGCTGTAACTCACAGGCCAACAATATGAGTGCTATTTCGACTTCTTGGGAGGCATGACGAAAGCAGATCAAGAACGGTCGCTTCCGGCATGTAGGGGTTGTAGCGCTGGAGCTCCCCGATAACGGCTTTTACGCTTCCAACGCGCGCTTGAGATTCTGGACAAAGACCTTGTTCCGGCGCGGAACCATAACCGCCATCATCGGGGTCATGAGCATCTTGAGCCCGATGAGTCGCAAGTCGACCCCGCGGGTGAACCGCGTGCCCTCTCCGGCCGCCTCGACCGTGTAAGTGATGCGTGGCTGCAGTCCGGCGAAGTCGGCTCGGTATTCCACGCACACGCCGGGCTCGACCTTCAATGCAGTGAACGTGCCGTCGGTCTTGCCCATGAAGGGCTTGAATTTCAGAGCGTACGTCTTACCGACGACCGGAACCGGATCCGTCTCGGGAGGCACCGTGGCTAGGTCAACATGCCAGTTCGGTTCGTTGCGGAGGTCCGCAACGTATCGGAAGACCTGTGCTGCCGGCCGGGCGATGACTACGCTCTCTGCAGATCTGACCATGACTCCTCCTCCGACGGGCGTCGTACTCGAGGCGGAGAAACCTCTCTCCAAGTTGAAGCAACTCCATCGTACGGCTTAGGAGCACGATGGAACATAGGTACGAAAATTGCCCTGTCGGGGCGGCGCAGGACTGCTGTCGACATGCGGATCAGGATCGCAAAGGCACGTGATTATGCGTACTGAACGGGAAGTCCGGGGACAACCTGTTCCGGCCGAACCATGGCCATCCGGAACGTCGGAACCGGCGGGCCGATGCCACACGCGGTCGTTCAATGGGGTGACGCGGCGCGTTTTTCACTGAGTTGAATGCGGCCACGTTCTGTAATGAAGCCGGGGCCAGAGCAGAGCTCGGGGCCGCCCGGTAGAGGACTCTAAAACGGACACTACCTCCGATGCCGGGTTCTACTGGCCAGGGGTGAGGGGGCGGGAGTTTCGGGGTGCTTTGCCCGTTGAGATGTATCCGCAGTTGCTGCACACGGTCGTCAGTTTTCTGGAGGTGGTGAGGACGGGGACGAAGAAGAGCGTGAGTTTGGTGGTTCGTTCTTCGAGGTGGTGGTGCACGAATTGGCCGCAGTGCTGGCATGTGGCGGTCCGTCCTGGTAACTCGCGGGGCCTGGTGATGAGTCCGAAGAGGAGGAACATGGGTGTGACCTTTCGATGTTGGGGTGGTGTCGCTGGTTTTCGTTCGGCTCGGGATATTTGGTCGGTGAGCCCGCGCGGGAGGATGCTGATGCCTTGGCCCAGTTCCCGGGCGTCGTCGTAGTCGGCCAGGGCCGGACCCCGGGACCGGAGCGCAGCCCCCCAAGATACTAAGCATACTTGCTAACTCGATGGTCTACATGTACTGTCTACGTTGTAGAGAAGATGTTTTCTCGGTTTCTGAAACGGGACCCTGAGCGCACGGCCGCCCAAGGCCCCTCACACGACTACAGGAGTTGTCCGGGGACCACAAGAGCAATAACGGCGTAGACCTCTTCAACGCCCACGACGCCATGCAAATGATCACCTGGCTGACCGTTGGTCTTATGGTCGCCCGCGGCTTGGCCAAGGCCGGCAACCGGAGTCACAACCACAACTAAAACTCAAGGCGTGCGGCGGCGATGCCACCGGGCCATGACTGATCCTGGCGCGGCCTCGAAAGAGGCTCCGCCAGGATTTTCTTGTCCGGGCCGCAACCTCTCAAGGCACGGTTTTTCTTGGTCGCGTCCGAAGATAGTCCCGTGCGTCCAGCCGGTCAGGACCTTCATCAGAGGAGAGGTTGCCGTGCTCCCGTGTCGAACCCGATCGGCGGCAACGCGGGTCGCCCGGTTCAGTCCGATTGTTTCGGTCGCCACACGCCGAAGCGGTTCCCCTGCGGGTCCAGGATGTGCGCGAACTCGATGGTGCCGTTGTCGACGAATGGGACGGCGATGCTCGCACCGAGCGATTCGGCTTGGGTGATCGCAGCCTTCACATCATCGACCTGTACGTAGAAGATCGCCCATGAGTTTCCTCCCAGCGACGTGGTATCCCACAGACCACCCTTGTCGCCGTTCACCATCCGGTAGCCGACCGGCGAGGGCTCACCGAAGGTCCAGTCAAATAGTGAGCCGTAGAAGCTCCGTGCGGCATCCGGGTCGGCCGAGCCGACCTCGAAGTAGTTCACTATGGCAGCCATCGCCGTCTCCTTTCCATGTTGGTAACAAAGAAGCGAGCCAGCCGTGTAGCTCCGTCAACAGACGCGTCCGGCATCGGTTCTGGGGACACTACGCCACGGTCCACAAGAAAGCTACGCGCAGGCATCGTGATTCCCCCGAGTAGGCGCGATGCTCACCGGGATGCCCGAGTAGCCGCTATCGAGGAGTCATCTGATATTGTCCCGCGGGTGGCGCGTCCCCCTTGTCGGTAGCCGCTGGCGGGATCCGGTTGCGGGCACCGTCATCGCCGTCGGTGCTTAAGGCTTCGCAGAGGGCGCGCTTAGACAAGTTCTCCAGCGATGAGGCAGCTCGCTCGTGTGAAGCATTCAATTGATGATTTCGCCTCGCTCGCTGGAGAGCAGCCCCGATAGCCGTTCCCGCCACGTCTGCAGCTGTTCGGGTGTCAGCCGGGCCCACTCGGTGATCTCGCCGCAAATCAGCAACGGGTGTCTGCTCCGGTACGACCGGGTGGGGTTACCGGGGAACTTCTTGTCGGTCACGTTCGGGTCGTCCTCGAAGGCTCCGGTGGGCTCGACAACGTACACCCGTGGAGTCACCGCGCCCCCTGCCAGTTCCGCGGCGATTTCTGCTGCGAGGCCGGCTCCGTCGGCGAGAGCAGTGAAGTAGATATGGTTCATCACGATCTCGGGGCGGTAGTTCGATCGGTTGCCCGCTGTGAGCAACTCTCCCACCTTCAAATCCGCGACCGTGCCATGGAAAAATGGGCCCTCTTCGAGTGGTCTGGACACCTGGACTCCTTCTATCGGCTTACTCGGCCCCGCGATTGTTCCACGTCAGCAGGGCCTTGCCGCAAGTCCCCCTCGGCGCTTTATCCTGAGAGTAGTAGTGGAGGTAAAACTGCACTGCACCAGTCCTCAGAAAGTGTCGCTACGTGCGGTGAGGGACGCCCTGTCGGCTTGGCGCAGAGACACGAACGCGGACGGACGCTCGGGTAAGGGATCGTCTTACGGGGTTGCCCGCATCTACTCTCCCGGGCGCTCACGGTCTGGTTCCGACGTAAGATCCGCTTCTGGCACTCCCCCGCCCCGCGTGTCCCTGGACCCGACGCCGCCCGGTCCTGTCTAGGGTTCAAGCATGGAAAGGGACGAGTTCGGGGAACTTCAAGGGCAGAGCTCGATCAACGAACTGCTCGAGGAGCCCGTCGGCAACACCCCCGTCCAGCTGGCGCTGCCCATTCTGATCCAGGTGAAGCCCGGCCACTTCCAGCGCCTGTCCTGAACCCCACCGGCGGCGAAGCTCCTGTGCATACCGGTCCCAGGCCAGCTCCTGATCCCTTGGATCGCAGTTGGGGCAGCCGCTCCCCGTCGACACTGGTCGCTTCGGTCCTGTGCCCGGAGCGGGTGCCGCGCTCTCGAGCTCAGTTGAACCCGGTGGTAATCAGGGCCTCCCCCTATGGCCTGTCTTGGGAAGGGCTGTGAGACCAATGGCGCGCCTCCCAGATCAAAGCGTGGAGCGTCAGTGCAGTCACCATGGCCAACGCTGCACCTGTGAGGAAGAACGGAGTGAACTGCCCGAGATAGAAGTACCACGGCGGCGGAAGTTCCTGCTGGAAAGCGCTGGAGTAGCCGGCAAAAGATGAGTAAGCCATGGATCCGTAAGCACCTACGCAGCCAACCGAGCCTAAGATCACGGCTACAACCCACAGGACAACGACGAACGGGTTGACCCTCGGCCGGTGCCCGGATGCTATCACCGGGGTCTCTGCTGAACCCCGTTCCTTGACTTCCCGGACCTCGACCCGCTCGATCCCCTCGCGGGCGGGTACCCCGTCCAATTCATTCTCCATGACCCGTTCCTCTTGAACACCGTGCCACCTGCGGTCACGCGTCGTACGCGCTATGCCTGGACATCGCCCGCCTCTTTCTGCCCGTCGTGTCCATCGTGCCAGAGAGGGATACGGCCGCTAAGGCGCAGCGTTGAACAAGGAGGCCGTCGCGCCCGGACATATTTCTATCGGCCCGGGGCGGAGGGCTCCGCAGGGCTGTCCCCCGTATCCTCTGTGCCTTGGGCGACGGCTTCGGGCTCTTCCTTCGGCTCGAAGGTGTTCAGCTCCGTGCCCGCACCCAAGCCGACCCCGCTTGCCGGGTCCGCAGCGATGCCATCTCGCCCCAAACCATCGGGACCGGCATCCCCGCTCTTGGCGGGATCTTGTTCACTACTGTCTGCCGTCATGGTCGCCTCCAGGATCAAACAGCTGCCGACGGGCCCACCGTAACACTCAGATTCGGGCAGAGTATGCACGCTGCATGTTTCGCCTTGGGCACGGCAAACACCACATCCTGAACGCGTTCGGGTCAGGCAACTGCTTTCTCGACAAGGCTGCGGATCTTTGCCTCCGTCGCGGCATCCAGCGAGGTGATGTTCCACGCGACCGGGTGCATGTGTACACCCTCCTCGAAGGCAGGGTTCACAACCTCACCGAAGCCGAACGCGATAAAGTCCTTATCCGGTTTGATGTAGCAGACGTCCTTTCCGTCCTTCACGTAGAAAGGTAGCCCCCAGCGGACGATCGGCTCTAACGAGGGCGCGGCCTCCCGGATGATGCTATGGAGGCGTTCGCCTATCTCGCGGTACTGCGCCGGGGCTTCACCGAGTTTGGCGAGGACGGCCGCGTCACCCTTTTTCGTGAACATCGTGGTCAGGTCTCCTTCATGTAGTCCCTAGGCAATTGTTATAGCCGGCTCCGGCTGCCGCACTCATGACGTGATCGTACGCCCGTCTCGGGTACCCTACCGGCCTCAACCGCCCCATCATGGCCTTGAAAACGCCCCGAACTTGCCTACTGAGACAGCTCACGCTGAGGCGCCTTAACGAGACACTGCGAGCTGCGTGATCCCACGGTCAAACAGCACCAGCCCCTCGCTAGGATCACTCCGTCCGGCTACCGGGCCGAGACCAAACTCGTGCGCCCGGACGCCCACGGCTGGCGACCGGTCCCGCCTCTCCGAGCGGCTGCGCCTCATCGACGCCACCTGGTAGCAAACTTCACGCCCGGAAGGCTTGCCGCACCTCGGACCCGCCCACCGTCCTGTCGCCTCAACTGCCGACGCCGCAGGCGCGTCTTCCAGCGAACCGGGGAGCGCTGCTCTGTGTGACTGTAGGGTGGCGGCATGCGCAGTCCTTTCGTAGCTCGTATCGGTCTTGCCTTGGTTGCTGCTCTCTCGCTCACGATCGCTGGTCACGGTGGTAACGCCGCCGTGGCAGCACCGGAGGAGAGCTACCGGATCCAGGTTGGAAGCCACGCGTTGTCGACGGCCTACGACCCGGCGAGCCGGACCCTCTATGTGGGGGCAGACGGAGCCATCTCGATGTTCAAGGACGGTGTCCTGACCGGCAAAATCCCCGTCGGCGAAGTCTCCATGGCCGCCGACCCGGTAACCCACGCCGTGTACGCAGTCGATTCGTCGAACAACACGGTCTTGGTCATCAAAGGAACCACGGTGACAACCACGATCCCCATGCCTGATCAGCCGCAGGCTCTCGCTATTGACCCCGGCACCGGGAAGGTCTACGTCGCCACCTCAATGGCCGGAGTTACGGTCATCCAGGGCGACAAGGTCACCAAGACGATCGTCTTGAAGGACGAAGGATACGTGTGGTCAATCGCGGTGGACACGTCCACGCACAAAGTGTATGCCGGCAACTACAGCAAAAGTACTCTGTCAGTCATCGTCGACGACGTCGAAGTCCAGACTGTCGGCGCAGCAGGCGGCTGGTCAATCGCTGTCGACTCCGTAACCCATGACGTCTACGTTCCGGGCGAGTTCGATAAAAAAGTCCTGGTCATCAACGGCGGAGCTGTGGTGCGAACAATCAACGTTCCTTTTCCGCGCGACGTCGTCGTGGATTCGGTGACTCATACCGCTTATGTGACAAGCCCGGGCCTTCACACGGTGTCCGTCATCCATGGCAGCACAGTCACCGATACCATCCCGGTTCACGATCCCGGCCGGCCCGTGGTGGACCAGACAGGACACACGCTCTATGTGCCCTCCTCCGACGGTTCGGTCTCCGTAATCCGGGATCCGTCCAACCGGGACTTCACCTCCGACGGCCGCACCGATGTCGTGGCCCGCGACGGAAGCGGGGCACTCTGGCTGTATCCCGGCAACGGCTCCGGCGGCTGGCTCGACCCTGAACGTGCAGGACAGGGCTGGGGTGCCATGACGCCCATCCTGGCCAGCGGCGACTTCAACTCCGACGGGCGCGCGGACGTGCTCGCCCGGGACACCGGCGGCGTGCTGTGGCTCTACCCCGGCAACGGCGCCAACGGCTGGCTTCCACGGGTCCAGGTGGGACAAGGCTGGCAGGGCATGACCGCGATCACCGGCCCCGGTGACTTCAACGGTGACGGCTTTCCCGACCTCCTCGCACGTGACACTGCAGGAGTTCTGTGGCTCTACCCAGGCGATGGAAGCGGCGGATGGTTGCCGAAGGTCCACGTCGGGCAGGGCTGGCAAGCCATGACGGCAATCCTTGGCGCCGGGGACCTGAACGGGGACGGGCATCCCGACGTCCTGGCCCGGGATGCTGCAGGTCTGTTGTGGGTCTACCCCAGCGATGGTTCCACCGGCTGGCTTCCACGGGTCCAGTCCGGACAGGGGTGGAATGTCATGGACGCACTCGTGACCCCCGGCGACTTCAACGGCGACGGCCGCGCCGATCTGCTCGCCCGGGACGCCGCCGGGAACCTCTGGCTCTACCCCGGAAACGGACACAACGGCTGGCTGTCCCGCGTCCAGGTCGGCCAAGGCTGGAACATCATGACGGCTGTTGCCTGAATCCGCCGACCCGCGATGGAGTTGTTCTTCTCGTTGCTGCAGCAGAACGTTCTGGACCGTCAACGGTGGCTCACGCGGCAGGACGTTCGGCAGGCCATCACGACCTGGATCGAACGGCCTACCACTGCCGTCGAGGGCCAAGACGGTTGGGAAAACTCACGCCCATCGAATATGAATCAGCCGGACCGCGCTCACAGCGGCCGAAGACCCCCTAAGTCAACTAAAGCGGGGGCAGTCCCCTTTCCCCGCCGATCAAGTGGGCGCAGATAGGCCGTAGCTTCAGGAACCCGCTACGGCCTACGGTTGCCGGGTCGGTGACTGTTGATCAGTGGTGTAGTTGCATGCGTTGGAGGATGGTGGCGGATATTTCTTCTACAGACATGGATGCGGAGTTCACATAGGGGATGTTGTTGGTCCGGTACATGTCTTCGGCGTTACGGAGTTCAAAGGTGCATTGGTTCAGTGATGCGTAGTTACTCCCGGGGCGGCGTTCCTGCCGGATCTGGCCGAGCCTGACGGGCTGGGACGTGAGGCCGAAGCACTTGCTGGCGAATGGCAGCAAGGGCTTGGGCAGAGTCATGGTGTCGAAGTCTTCTTCAACGAGGGGGAAGTTCGCGGCAAGGATGCCGTGTTGGAGTGCCAGGTACATGGTGGTGGGTGTTTTGCCGCAGCGTGAGGGGGCGATGAGGATCAGTTCGGCGCGTTCGAGCGCGCGGAGGGATTGGCCGTCGTCGTGTTCGATCGCGTACTCGACGGCGGCCATGCGTAGCTGGTAGCGCACCGCGTCGCCGACGCCGTGGGCCTGACCGGGCTTGCCATTGGCCGTGCTTCCGAGGGTCTGCTCGAGTTTTCCTATGTGCGCGTCGAAAAGGTCGAAGAACTGCCCCTGGCTTTGGGACAGGACAGCGCGGATGTCTTGGCTGACGGTGGTGGAGAAGATGATGGGCTGCGGACCGGTCGCTGCGACCCGGTCGATCAGCGCGACGACGTCGCGGGCTTGCTCCGCGGTGGTGATGAACGGGATGGTTCGTCGTTCCAACCGATGGCCGGGGAACTGGGTCAGCAGCGTGTTACCGAGGGCTTCGGCGGTGATCCCTGTGCTGTCCGAAAGGAAAAAGACCGTGGGGGCGGTTGGGGTGGCCGCCCCCACGGTGTGGTGTTCTGCCATTTAGACGGCGCTGTTGGTGCGGGCCAGCCGCAGCCAGGTTTCGGTTACGGCGTCGGGGTTCAGCGAGATCGAACTGATCCCCTGTGCGAGCAGCCACTCGGCGAAGTCCGGGTGGTCGCTCGGGCCCTGGCCGCAGATCCCAATGTAGCGGCCCTTGGCCCGGCAGGCCGCGATTGCCATCTCCAGGAGTTTGGTCACGGCCGGGTTCCGTTCATCGAAGCCCTCGGCCACGAGGGCGGAGTCTCGGTCCAAGCCCAGAGTCAGTTGGGTCAGGTCGTTCGAACCGATGGAGAACCCGTCGAAGTACTCCAGGAACTCATCGGCAAGCAGCGCGTTGGCCGGCAGCTCGCACATCATCACGATCTCCAGTCCGTTCTCGCCGCGGCTTAGCCCGTTGGCAGCGAGCAGCTCGGTAACGCCCTTCGCTTCCTCTAGGGTCCGCACGAACGGGACCATGAGCTTGATATTGTTCAGCCCCATCTCGTTGCGCACATACTTCAAGGCCTCGCACTCAAGCTCAAACGCTTGCCGGAAGGATGCCGAAAGATACCGGGACGCGCCCCGGAACCCGATCATCGGGTTCTCCTCCTCCGGTTCGAACGCCGGACCGCCCAGAAGGTTGGCGTACTCATTGGACTTGAAGTCAGAGAGCCGGATGATCACCGGTTCCGGGGCGAACGCCGCGGCGATGGTCGAGATGCCCTCGGCCAGACGCCGGATGTAGTAGTCCCGAGGTCCGTCGTAGGCAGCAGTTTTCTCCTGGATCTGCCGGACGGTGTAATCGTCGAGCGTCGACGGACGCTCGATCTCGCCGCCCACGGCCAACAGGGCGTTGGGATGGACGCCGATTTGCCGGTTGATGATGAACTCCAGCCGGGCCAAACCAACACCGTGGTTGGGGAGCTTGGCGAAGCTGAAGGCCTGTTCCGGGGTGCCGACGTTCATCATGATCTTCACCGGGGCTTCGGGCATGGTCTCCAGGCTGGTCTCCTGCAGCGTGTACTCCAGCAACCCCTCGTACACCAGCCCGGCCTCACCCTCGGCGCACGAGACCGTTACGGGGACGCCGTCCTTGAGGATCTGGGACGCGTAACCGGTACCGACAACAGCCGGGATGCCCAGTTCGCGGGCAATGATCGCGGCATGGCAGGTCCGCCCACCACGGTCGGTGACGATCGCGGCTGCCTTCTTCATGATCGGTTCCCAGTCCGGGTCCGTCATGTTTGCTACCAGAACATCGCCCTCCTGGAAGGAGGACATCTGGTCAATTGAGGACAGCACCCGCACCTGCCCGGCACCGATGCGCTGACCGATAGCGCGGCCCTCCACCAGCACTGTCGAACGCTCGGTGAGCGTGTACCGCGACGTTACGCCAGCGGCTTTACGCGACTCCACCGTTTCGGGGCGGGCCTGCAGGATGTACAGTTCCCCGTCGAGTCCGTCCTTGCCCCACTCAATATCCATCGGCCGGCCGTAATGAGCCTCGATAGCCACCGCGTGGCGGGCGAGCTGCTCAACCTCGGCATCCGTCAGGCTGAACCGGGCCCTCAGGTCCTGCGGAACGGGTACGAAATCCACCGTCCGGCCAACCTCGGAAGAGTCCGTATACACCATCTGTAGGGCCTTCTCCCCCAAACCGCGCTTAAGCACCGCCGGGCGCCCCGCTGCCAAAGCCGGCTTGTAGACGTAAAACTCATCGGGGTTCACAGCGCCCTGGACCACTGCTTCCCCCAACCCATAGGACGAGGTGATGAAGACAGCGTCGGTAAATCCGGTTTCGGTGTCCATAGTGAACATCACGCCGGAAGCGCCGACGTCGGAACGCACCATCCGCTGGATACCAGCCGAGAGCGCCACTTCCGAATGGGTGAAGCCGTGATGCACCCGGTAAGCCATAGCCCGGTCGTTGTATAGGGATGCGAAAACGTCCTTGATCGCGTGCAGAATGTTCTCGATACCGCTGATGTTCAGGAACGTTTCCTGCTGCCCCGCGAAGGAAGCATCCGGCAGGTCCTCAGCAGTGGCGCTCGAACGCACAGCCCACGACACATCCCCGCCATGCTCCTCCGTCAACCGCTGATACGCAGACCGGATGTCTTCCTCGAAACCTGCCGGGAACGGTGTAGCACGGATCAGATCCCGAATCTGCCCGCCGACCTTGGCCAAAGCGGCCACGTCGCCGCTGTCCAAGCCCTCAAGGACGGCTTCAATCTGTGTATCAAGGCTGGACTCCGCCAGAAAACGCCGGTAAGCGTCCGCCGTCGTCGCGAAACCGCCCGGAACCTTAACCCCCGCAGAGGCAAGATTCCGGACCATTTCCCCAAGCGATGCATTCTTGCCGCCAACCTGATCAAGGTCCGACAAGCCAAGCTCAGAAAACCAAAGAACGTTAGTCATAAAATGTGTCCTCCATTGGGCACGCTCTGACAATCGAAAAAACTAGGTCATGCAAGGATCAACGTTCCAGCTTTTGGAAGCAATTAAATGTGACGGGCGCAACACCCAACTGGGGTAACGAACGGTCACCAAGCACGTCGACAGAGGCACGGAATGACGCACGCCGCTCTCATCCTCCGAGGCAGGACAACCAGATGTCGAACTCAGAAGACAAACTCGTACCTGTTAGTAGAGCTAGACCCCAACCTGACGTCATATGCGCTCCAAAATGGCGTCAAGTCGGGGCTCATTTCGCCGAATATCGGCGGTCACACCCAAGGTCTTAGGCCCTAAGCTGACAATTCGTTCCGGCTCAAGCCAGCCAGAGCGTCACAACTCATCATCGCCGGGACACAGCTGCTAATTCGGAAAGACTGAGCACCCATGCACCGGCGCCTTTACGGCTACTCATGTCGGCGATGACGGCACTCGGCATGGACAGCTGCAAGGAAGAAGGCGAGCCAACCACGGTCACCACCAAAGCAGACTTGCGTGTGCACACTGTAGACACCCCTTATGGCCGGACCAAGCCACCTTCGGCGCCGGGGTACGCACCGAAAACGTTCTATCCGGGACCTGCAGAACGGAAAGCCTCCCAGGTCATGTCGCACTACTTCCCCCGCCCCATGAAGAGGTGTAGGCCAACCAGGGCGAACCAAGAGAGGAACATATAACCCCAGTTCACAGCACGCGGAGGGCCCGCCAGCGAAGGCGCCAAACCCGCTCCCACCCAAACTGAACGGGCCTCACCCGGCGGCCAGGCACCAGCCGGGACGACCAGTCAGAGGCACTTGTCAAGCTTTGTACGCACATTAAAGCAAAACCCCCTCTGACGAGGGGGTATGCCGTGCCCGAGGTGGGACTCGAACGCGATTCCCAGCCTTGTCATTGCTGGGAAGTCGCGGAAACCTGCGGAATCCGAGGCAATCCCCCGGGTGTACGGTAAAGTCCGGGGCGGAAAGTGTGGACATTGTCCACACTTTGTTTTTGGCCTCGAGGTTGGCTGTCACGACAACGTCTGAGGCGGAGGGAATACAGCTCATTCCGCTCGAGGAGGCAAGTACACCTTTGTTGCCGGAACCTTTGTTGCCGGAAGTGGCGGTTAGAGCCGAGCACGACATCGTCATCAGATTACCTCCTTTCACAAATTCATAGCCGTCCCGCCATCTGGCAACATGACTCGTACAGACATCTTGGACAGGACGCCCGCAGGGAGCACTGGACGGCCATCCTTCCGTTGTTCAAAGTGGGACAAGGCAAGCAACCAACAAACCCCTTTGCGTTGGATTCGGGCGCGAAAGCCAGGAGAAACCGTCAACGACTGCGATGCGTGCACTGCCACCCGATCACGGATCCTGCTACGACGGCCAACTCCCGACGCCCTTGAACACACCATGCGCTATGACGCCATGTGGGACGGTTGGAGCTCTCGCAACTTCACTAGAATGTCGACGCATTTTTGGAGGACCAAGTAAGACTGGCAAAATGGGATCGATGGATATCCGGAGCAGGTGTTCATCTTCTATGAAGCCCACTCGGACATAAGCTGATAGCGCAGGCCACACCGTCTTCTCAAGGAGCACCGGTATTGCTTGGCGGCAGTCAGCGGCACCGGTCGCGCGTGCCGGATTCGCGGTGTCAGTCCGGCGTTGTTATCGCGGCCTCGGCATCACAAAAAATGACTAACAGCACTAGATGAAACCAACCGTTTCAGTGCGTACATCGGTGTACCCAGCTTGACTGAAGTTCTAAACGAATACTTGTGCGCGAAGGATGCACGGCACCACCGCGACACCTAGCAGATTGAAATGCACCACAGGCCGTAGGGCAGTTTCAGCGCCATGTACCCGAACGGACTACATTTGTCGCTTCTACGGGTGATGCAGAGGGGGAACCTAGCAGCGGTCAAAGGACTCATGAGATATGGTCCGCGCCGATATCGGCGCATCTGTCAGACCGGAAGCAGTCGCCGGCAACTGTGCCGTAAGGCAATCCTTAAGTGTCGATTACAACATGCACCGTTGGTCTTTAGTTTGGTGATCCATACCATTGACCCATCGCCCGCACGCCGCATAAGGCGGAGGCGACAAGGAGATCCCGAAGCAAAAAGTAGATCCTTTCCTGCTTGATCACTCTCATGCCAGCTACACGGTCAGCTCCCAGCGAGTTGCGCAGAACCGCGCCATCGCTCCCTCGACACGCCCTGCAGTGATGCGGGGCTGGTCCATCTTGGCGCGGTCCCTTCTTTCGCCCGCATCGGCGAACAAGCATCAGGAGATAGTATGTCGAAATCGACGATCGCATCATCAGGCCAGCTGATCCCTAAGCGGCAGCACAAAGGATCGGTCCTCAAGAGCGACACCCGCCGCCGTACAGGGGCGCTGGTCAAGGGGGCAACGATCCTGACCACGTGCGTTTTGGCATTATCAGGGTGCGCCAATGGCTCTGGATCAGGAGGGAACGTGTCGACTCAGGTCGGCTCGCCCGTCGCCAGCTTCGATCCCGCTACCGTAAAAGCCGATGAGACGTTGGCTTCCCAGGTTCCGGCAGCCATCAAATCCAAGGGCAGCTTGGTCATTGGTTCCGACACCACCTATGCTCCCGCCGAATTCCTCGGCGGGGCGGACAACCGTACGCCGATGGGCTACGGTGTGGACCTCGCAAAGGCGATCGGTGCGACCTTGGACCTGAAAGTAGACATTCAGACAGCCGAATTCACCGGCATCCTCCCAGCACTGGGCCCCAAATACGATCTGGGGATCAGCTCCTTCAGCATCACCAACGAACGCCTGAAGGCTGTGAACTTCGTCAGCTACCTCAGCGCCGGCACCACCTGGGCCGTCCAAAAGGGCAACCCAAAGAAGTTCTCACCGGATGACGTCTGCGGTAGATCCGTGGGCGTCCAGACGGGCACCACGCAGGAAGATCCTGATCTCAAGACCCGCAACGATGAATGCGTCAAAGCAGGCAAACAACCGGTCAACGTTGTCACGCTCAAGAATCAGACAGACGTCACCACACGACTGGTCAACGGCGGCATTGACGCGATGATCGCCGAATCAACTCTCATCGGCTACGCCATCCAGCAAACCAACGGCGCCGTGGAAAAGGTCGGCAAGGTCTACAACACCTCACCTGTCGGCATCGCGGTCCCCAAGAATGACCAGGCCCTGGCTGAACTGATCCAGAAGACCGTGGCCAAACTGATCTCCGACGGCACCTACAAAACCATCCTGGACTCATGGAACAACGCTGACGGCGCGATCACGAACCCTGAAGTCAACCCCACCGTCAAATCATGAGTGTCACCACCAACAACCAGGAAACGACCGCACAGAGGGCAGCGCCGGAGCTCATCAAAGCAGTACGCGTCCGGCATCCTGGCCGATGGCTAGGGGCCGCGATCATCCTGATCCTCGCTATTCTTGCCGTCCAAAGCCTTGCCGCCAACCCCAACTTCCATTGGGAGACCTTCGCACTCTACGTTCTGGATGCAAACGTCGTCACCGGTGTTGGCTGGACGCTTCTGCTCACGGTTCTGTCGATGGCAATCGCCGTCACCTTGGCTGTACTGCTGGCCTTCATGCGTCAGTCGGACAATCCCATTTTCCGGTGGTCGAGCTGGTTCTGGGTCTGGTTCTTCCGCGGCACCCCCGTCTACACCCAGCTGGTCTTTTGGGGTCTGGTGGCCGTCCTCTACCCCAAGATCAACCTCGGGGTGCCATTCGGTCCGGAACTTCTGAGTCTGACCACCCAGGATTTGCTCAACGCCTTTTGGGCCGCCGTCCTTGGACTGGCCCTGAATGAATCGGCCTATCTGGCGGAGATCTTCCGTGCCGGCCTGAAATCGGTGGACAAGGGACAGATCGAAGCCGCCGAAGCCTTGGGCATGCGAGGCACCAAGATCATGTGGCGGATCGTCCTGCCCCAAGCAATGCGCGTCATTGTTCCGCCTACCGGAAACGAAACCATCGGGATGCTCAAGACCACGTCGCTCGTTCTTGCCGTGCCGTTCACCCTTGACCTCACTTTTGTTACCAACACGCTGGCCAATCGCAGCTACCTTCCGATTCCCCTGCTCATTGTCGCGGCGTTTTGGTACTTGGTGGTCACGAGCATTTTGATGATTGGCCAGCATTTCATCGAAAAGCACTACGGAAAAGGCATCGATACCGCGGCGCGCATCACAGTCAACCCCTCAGCACTGCAGACGGCACGGGCAACTGCTGACCCAGCACCAACCACCCCGACCCCAGAGGAGAGCGGCCGATGAGCCCTTCTGCCCATTCCTTATCCCGCCCCGTCTCCGATGCATCTGTCAAAAACGATTTGGTCAAGATCGAGGAGGTCCATAAGTACTTCGGTGACCACCATGTTCTCAACGGGATCAACATGACCGTCAAACAGGGAGAAGTTGCTGTTCTGATCGGCCCGTCAGGGTCCGGCAAGTCCACGCTGCTGCGGTGCATCAACCATCTGGAGACCATCAGCGCCGGTCGCATCCGGGTCAATGATGAACTCATTGGCTACAAGGAGAAGGATGGCAAGCTCCACGAGTTGCACCTCAAAGACATCGCACGCCAGCGCCGGAACATCGGCATGGTGTTCCAGAGGTTCAACCTGTTCGGGCACAAAACGGTCCTGGAGAACATCATTGAGGCTCCGGTGCAGGTGAAAGGCCACGACAAAGTGCCGGCCAAACGCCGGGCCCAGGAACTCCTGGACCGCGTGGGCCTGGCTTATCGGGCGAGTTACTATCCGGCGCAGCTCTCCGGCGGTCAACAACAACGCGTTGCCATCGCCCGGGCCCTCGCAATGGATCCCGAGCTCATGCTCTTCGATGAGCCAACCTCCGCTCTCGATCCCGAGCTTGTGGGAGACGTACTGGACGTCATGAAAGACCTCGCCAAATCGGGCATGACCATGATCGTGGTCACCCACGAAATTGGCTTTGCCCGGGAAGTGGGTGACACGCTCACTTTCATGGACGGCGGCGTGGTCGTCGAGTCGGGCAACCCCCGCGAAGTCATCGCTAACCCCCTGCATGAGCGCACGAAAGGCTTCCTCAGCAAGGTTCTATGAGCAGCAGGAAGGAAGCCGGAGATATTTCGGGACCTGCACGCTGGTAAAACCACCATCACCCCGACCTTGGTGTGGACTGTTCGCGGCGGTCCACACCATAGCGGGCCAAAAAACCCTAGGTACCTTACGTTTACACCATGAACTTCGAACATTTGAAGGCACTGAGCGCCATCGTTGCCACCGGGTCTTTCGACGGCGCAGCGAACCTTCTGGGCATCACCCCGTCAGCTGTAAGTCAAAGGATGAAAGCCCTGGAGACCTCCGCAGGGCAGATTTTGGTGCGCCGCAGCCTACCGAGCAGCCCTACGGAGGCAGGGGCCATACTGCTGCGGACAGCCCGGCAGATCCAGACGCTTGAAGCAGACGCCCTCCAGTCCTTGGGGCAGGGGCCCGCCGGACGCGCCACCGCCTCAATCGCCGTCAACGCCGATTCACTGGCGACGTGGTTTATCCCGGTCCTGCACGAAGCGGCGACCTGGGCGGACACAGAGTTGGACTTGCACATCGAGGATCAGGACCACAGCAGCCGCTTACTCCGACAAGGGGATGTGCTTGGGGCCGTCACCACCGAGCCTAAACCGGTCGGTGGATGCCGTGCCGAACTGCTGGGAGTCATGCGCTATATCCCGGCCGCGTCGCCCGGGCTACTCAAACGCTACAAAACCGTAGATGGCATCAACTGGCCGGAAATGCCGATGCTTCGGTTCAGCGCCGATGACGACATGCAGCATCGTCTAATGCGTTCCCAAGGTGCCAAGCGCTTCCCCCCAACCCACACGATTCCCTCCTCCGAGGCATTCCTTGAGGCCGTCCGCGCCGGACTGGGGTGGGGCATGATCCCCGAACAGCAGCTTCAACACGGCACGCCCCGTAATGGACTTGTGGCTCTTCCGGGCGCCGCTCCCCACGACATCGCACTCTATTGGCAGTGCTGGTCACTGGCCTCACCACGGCTTGAACGGATCACGGCAGCGGTGCGATCTGCTGGCAGCCACCTGCGGCAAAGCTGACGCGCCCACTTTCATTATGCACTGATAGTGCAGTATGATGCCTTTATGAAAAGCATATATTTCGAGGCACTGACGGAGCCGGCCGATGTCTGAGCCCGGCCAACTCCAGAAGCTCGTCGACGCTGGCCACGTCGACCCTTCCATCTTTGAACTCCGGCCCGATTACCGGGCTGTGCTGCTGGCCGTTGATGGGCTGATACCAGGGGCAAGCAACGAGGCCAGCGAAGCGCTTCTGCAGAAAGCCGAGGCCTCTGCGCGTTCGGCGTTGCAGGAACAAAAAGTCGAGTCCCTCCCCCACGTTGCTGCGTGGCGTGCGGCCTATCAAGGCTTCGGCGCCAAACCGAACCGGACCCGGAACAGCCTCGAGGCCCTCCTGCGCCGAGCTGTCACAGGGCTACCCCGGGTGAACCGGCTGACCGACATCTACAATGCCATTTCGGTGCTCCACCAAATCCCGCTCGGGGGCGAAGACCTCTCCAAATACAGCGGGCCGCCCCGACTCATCCGCGCCACGGGCGAGGAACCTTTCGATACCGCGTCAAACGGAGAGACCGTCATCGAACACCCCGAACCCGGAGAGGTCATCTGGTGCGATGACGAAGGGGTTACCTGCAGACGCTGGAACTGGCGACAGGGCCGGCGGACGCAACTACAGGATGAGACCACCACGGCGTTGTTCATTCTGGATGCCCTAGACCCGGTGACCACCGACGCCCTTCAGGCAGCCACCGAGGACCTCGCGACACACCTCAGCAGTCTCGGCCCCGACATCACCATCACCGACCATCTCATCACCAAAACCACCCTGACGTGATCCTGCCTCCAAGGTCTCGTGTACGAAGTGGCTGCCCGACCGACGGGAACCAGCAATGACCACACCATTCAACAACCCGATCCCACCCTGGGCCCTGACCATTGCAGCCATGTTTTCCATCCAGCTCGGCTCCACCCTGTCAGCAGGATTGATGCCGACACTGGGACCCATCGGAACGGCCTGGCTGCGACTGAGCATGGGCGGCCTCATCGTGCTTCTGCTGGCCCGCCCGCCACTCAGGTCCCTGCGCCTTCGCGATGCCCCGGCCGTCCTCGGCCTGGGCATCGCCACCGGCGTCATGTCGGTGACGTTCCTCGCCGCCATGGAACGCCTTCCCCTGGGAACCGCGGTCGCCATCGAATTCCTCGGCCCCCTCAGTGTTGCCGCCCTTCGCGGCCGCGGAGTGCGTTCATTGGTCCTGCCGGCGACAGCGCTGGCTGGTGTCGTCTTGCTCACTGAACCCTGGGCAGGCCGGGTTGACCCGATCGGCGTCGGCTTTGCTGCCATCGGCGCGATCGGATGGGCCGCATATGTCCTGCTGACCCAAAAAGTCGGCGATCGGTTCAGCGGTATCGGTGCCCTCGCCCTGACCATCCCCATCGCTGCCGTGGTCGTGGCACCGTTCGGCGTGCCGCAGGCTTTCGGGCACATTACGTGGGAAATTGTGGCCGTAGCCGCCGGCCTGGCAGTGCTGATACCCGTCCTGCCCTACATTCTGGAAATGCGGGCGCTACGCCAAATGACCCACACTGCTTTCGGCACCCTCTTGGCGTTGGAACCGGCCATCGGCTTGCTGCTGGGCATGGTGGTGTTGGCGCAATCCCCCTCGGTCCTCCAACTCGTGGGCATTCTGCTGGTGGTCTTTGCAGGCGCGGCGGCTCAACACGGCGGTCGCCGCCACCCGCACCCACTTCCGACTAAGCCCAATGCCCAACCCGCGAACGACACGAAGGCAACGGGCAGCGATAGCACGCTTCAGACCCGGCAGGAAAACCGACAAGGACAGACATGAGAACACACGTTTCGGGCCTAACCCTCCCGCCGTCAGCCCTGGCAGCCCACCGTGAGGACGGCTTCGTCCCGCCTGCCAAGCTCTCAGACCTTGACCCGGGAACGCTCATCCGGGCCTTGCGGGACGGAGCGGTGTGCCATGCCGGCCCCGTCACCGATATCTCGTCCGAACAGGGCCTCCTGTGGATCTTTGACGAACAATCACGGACCCGCAAAATCATCGAGACCTACGAATTCACCGTCGTGGCGCGTCTGGAGACCGACAGCACCGAAGGGCCAAAGGAACAGATATGAGTACAACCCCTCCTAACCGCACCAGTTACCCCCAAACGGGCTCCAGCCGTGTGAAGCGCGGTATGGCCGAGATGCTCAAGGGCGGCGTCATCATGGACGTCGTTAACGTCGAGCAGGCCCGTATCGCTGAGGACGCCGGTGCTGTGGCGGTCATGGCGCTTGAGCGTGTCCCTGCCGATATCCGTGCCCAGGGCGGCGTGTCCCGCATGTCCGATCCGGACATGATCGATGCGATCATCGCTGCTGTGTCCATTCCGGTCATGGCGAAGGCCCGCATTGGTCACTTCGTCGAAGCGCAGGTTTTGCAGTCCCTCGGCGTCGATTACATCGACGAGTCCGAGGTCCTGACCCCGGCTGACTACGTCAACCACATCGACAAGTGGAACTTCACCGTTCCTTTCGTCTGTGGTGCCACGAACCTTGATGAGGCGTTGCGCCGCATCAACGAGGGTGCGGCGATGATCCGTTCCAAGGGTGAGGCCGGTACCGGGGATGTTTCCAACGCGACCGGTCACATGCGGAAGATCCGGGCGGAGATCGCGAAGCTGTCCTCCCTTCCCGAGGACGAGCTGTACGTTGCGGCCAAGGAACTCCAGGCCCCGTACGAGCTGGTGAAGGAAATCGCTGCCACGGGTAAGCTCCCGGTGGTTTTGTTCACCGCCGGTGGGATCGCGACCCCGGCTGATGCTGCGATGATGATGCAGCTCGGCGCTGATGGTGTGTTTGTTGGTTCGGGCATCTTCAAGTCCGGGAACCCGGCAGAGCGCGCCGCCGCCGTCGTCAAGGCCACCACGTTCTACGACGACCCCGATGTCATTGCCAAGGTCTCCCGCGGCCTGGGCGAAGCCATGGTCGGCATCAACGTCGACGACATCCCCCAGCCCCACCGCCTCGCAGAGCGCGGCTGGTAACAGGGACGCTTCCAGCGAGCAAAAGTACGACGCCGGCCGGTCACCTTGGTGACCGGCCGGCGTCGTCGTTTGTTGCTGTTTTCCGGACCTTAGCGGGGCCGGCGGGCTGCGTGCTCCCTGGCGAGGCGGGCGTAGTCGTCGTCGGGCGTGTGATCAAAGGGACCAAACTGCAGGCTGCTTTGGCCGTTTCGTCATGCTCGACGAGCGGTTTGCCTCTAGGGAACTGACACTGCCGGGACCGAGGCTTAGAGGACAGCAATTCCGCCCCATCTAGGAGAACAAAGTGACTACTTACAACCTGGCTCTGATCGGTTTCGGCGGCGTCAACCGCGCCTTGGCCGAATTGATCCGCGACGAGCCTCAGCGGTTCGCTTCCCTCGGATTCGAGCTCCGTGTCGTGGCCATCACCGACCTTGCTTTTGGCTCGCTTGTTCAGGGCGACGGGATCGATCTGGCCTCCGTCCTCGCAATGCCTCGAGGATCGTCCTTTGAGGGTCTCCCCGGTGGAAGCCAGGATCCCCTGAACGAAGACGTCATTAAGAACAGTCCGGCGGACATCGTCGTCGAAGCCACTTATACCAGCCCTATTGACGGGGAACCTGCCGTGTCACATGTGAAGTGGGCCCTTGAGTCGGGAAAGCATGTGGTGACCACCAACAAGGGTCCCGTCGCCTTGCACGGTCAGGAACTGGGCACAATCGCTGCTAACAACGGCGTCCGCTTCGAGTACGAGGGCGCCGTCATGAGCGGAACGCCCGTCATCCGCTTGGCACACAAGATGCTCGGAGGCCTGGAACTGAACGCCGTTCAAGGGATCCTGAACGGAACCAGCAACTATGTCCTTGGCCGGATGGAAGCCGGCCTGCGATTGGACGAAGCCATCTCCGAAGCCCAAGGTCTGGGTTACGCGGAGGCGGATCCCACGGCGGACATCGGTGGTTCCGATGTCCGGTTGAAAGTCGCCATTCTGGCCAACGAACTGCTCGGCGCAAACATCCGCCCAAGCGACGTGGAAACCACCGGAATCCAGGACATCAAGGGTGACGACGTCGCCCAAGCATTGGCGAACGGTTTTCGGTGGAAGCTGATCGGTGAAGTGCGACGTGAGGATGACGGCGGCATCGCCGCTACCGTCCAGCCCGTAGCATTGCCGGCCGACCACCCACTTGCTGGTATCTCGGGCGCCACCAATGCCGTGTCTTTCACCACCGACCTACTTGGCGCCGTGACGGTGTCCGGCCCGGGAGCCGGACGTGTCGAAACCGCCTACGCCCTCATTTCCGACATCATTGCCGTCGACGAATTCATCAAAGGAGCCGTCCGTGCCTGAAACAGCCATCGCCGAAACTACGAGCGAAACCACCACCAACGACCTGGTGGTTCGCAACAAATTTGACGGTACCGTTCTGGCCACTCTTTCCCAGTGCAGCGAGGCGGAGGCACGTGTCGAGCTGATCCGCGCCGCTGCCGCCGCTCCTGCAGCTGCCGCCATGCCCCGCCATGAGCGTGGCAGGATTCTGGACACCGCCGCAGACCTTTTGCAGCAGCGGTCGCAGAAGGTCGCCGAACTGATCGTCGCCGAGGCAGGAAAGACCATCAAGCAGGCCCGGAAAGAAGTCTCCCGCGCGGTGAACACCCTAAAGCTTTCGGCGGCGGAAACCCGTCGGAACGTCGGCGAAGTTATTCCGTTCGACTCCTTCGCCGGTTCGGAGAACCGTCAGGGATGGTTCACACGTGAACCGCTGGGGCTCATCGCAGCGATTACGCCCTACAACGACGCGTTGAACTTGGTAGCGCACAAGCTCGGACCGGCAATAGCCGGCGGCAACGCCGTCATCCTCAAGCCTTCCCAGCTGACGCCCTTGACCGCCATCCTCCTCGTGGACCTCCTTCGCGAAGCCGGCCTGCCCTCAGACTTCGTCACCGTTGTCCTGGGCGACCGCACGGTCGCGCAAACCATCATCTCCTCCAAGCTGGTTCGCATGGTCTCCTTCACCGGAGGATTCGCAACCGGACGAGCCATCGCCGCGAACGCCGGAATCAAACGACTGTCCATGGAACTTGGCGGCAACGCGCCCGTCATCGTTTTCGGTGACGCCGACATTCCAGCTGCCGTAGAGGCCAGCGTGTCCGGTTCGTTCTGGGCAGCCGGCCAGAACTGCATCGGCGCCCAGCGAATCCTTGTCCAGCGGGCAGTCTTCGACACCTTCCTGGATGCCTTTGTCACCCAAACTGCCTCCTTGAAAACCGGCGACCCTCGCAACGAACACACGGATGTCGGACCGATGATCAGCCACGACTCCGCCGCAGAAGCGAAACGGAAGATTGATGAGGCCGTATCGGCCGGGGCGCAACTGCTGACGGGAGGGACCCTGAACGGACCCGTCCTCACCCCCGCTGTGCTCACCGGGGTGCCCCGCACCTGCGAAGCCTGGAGCGAAGAACTGTTCGCACCGGTTGTCGTTATCGAACCCTTCGGCTCAGCCGAAGAAGCCATCGAACTGGCCAACGACAGCGAGTACGCGCTGCAGGCCGGAGTGTTCACCAAGGACCTCAGCCTCGCATTGCGGACCGCCAAAGCCATCGATGCCGGCGGGGTCATGATCAACGATTCTTCCGACTACCGACATGATGCGATGCCATTCGGCGGCTCGAAATACGGCAGCATGGGCCGGGAAGGCGTCCACTTCGCCTACGAGGAAATGACCCAACCCAAAGTCATTGCGATCGCTTCATGAGTGCAGGGGTCAGAATCGAACAGGACAGCCTGGGCTCTTTGGCCGTCCCCAAGTCCGCGCTGTGGGGCATCCACACTGAACGGGCGATCCTCAACTTCCCGATCAGCGGAATTCAGCTGGGAACCCACGGGCACCTGGTCCGTGCCCTCGCTGTTGTGAAGAAGGCCGCGGCGCTGACCAACGCCGAGCTCGGCTTGATTCCGGCCGAGATTGGCCAAGCAATCGCGTCGGCCTGCGACACGGTTGCGTCCGGCGAGGTCGACGACGCTTTCCCCGTGGACGTCATCCAGGGCGGGGCAGGAACCTCGACGAACATGAACGCCAATGAGGTCATCGCCAATCTGGCGCTGCAGTCATTGGGTCATCCCCGCGGGTCCTACGGAGTGGTCGACCCCATCGGGCACGTCAACAAATGCCAGTCCACCAATGATGTCTACCCGACAGCGGTGCGCTTGGCGCTCGTGTTTGCTTTGGAGGACCTTCTGGAGCGCCTGGCCCTGCTGTCAGCGGCATTCGCCGAGCGCGGCAAGGCGTTCGCGGCCATCCCCAAAGTCGGCCGGACCCAGTTGCAGGATGCTGTGCCCATGACGCTCGGGCAGGAGTTCACCGCCTTCGCCGTCACGCTCGAGGAGGACCAGCGCCGCCTGCGCGAGGCAGCAGCGCTGTTGCAGGAATGCAGTCTGGGTGCCACAGCGATCGGCACCGGCATCACCGCGGACCCGCGGTATGTGGAGCGCGTCATCGACAAACTTTCGGCGGTCAGCGGAGTCCAGCTGACCCGTGCCCACGATTTTGTTGAAGCAACCTGGGATACGGGAGCGTTCATGACGTTCTCCGGGGCACTCAAACGCACCGCGATCAAGCTCTCCAAAATCTGCAGTGACCTGCGCCTGCTCTCCAGCGGACCCCAAACGGGTCTCGCTGAGATTCATCTGCCCCCGCGGCAGGCGGGCTCCTCCATCATGCCCGGCAAGGTCAACCCGGTCATCCCCGAGGTCATCAATCAGATCGCATTCTTTGTCGCCGGCGCCGACGTCACTGTCACCATGGCAGCTGACAACGGACAGCTTCAGCTGAACGCGTTCGAGCCGGTCATCGCCCACGCGTTACTGCAGTCGCTGAGTTGGCTGACCAACGGCTGCGACGTCCTGCGCGAGCTGTGTGTGACCGGCATCGAAGCAAACGAGGCGTTGCTTCGGTCCAGGGCACGGGCGTCCACGGCGCAGGCCACAGCGCTGCTGCCAATCCTGGGGTACGCGGCGACGGCCGACGTCGCCCATAGGGCCCTTGCCTCGGGGCAGAGTGTCATCGACATTGCTGTTAGTGAGGGCCTGTTGCTGCCCGAGCAGGTCGAGGCCCTGATGAACGCCTGATCATCAGGGCATCAAGCTCGTCGGAGCGGACGGACAGGACAGCAAGTGATGATTGGCACTGAGCTTCTTCCTGGACCTGCACTTCCGCCCCGGCGCCGCCGAAAGCGTGGTCGCCTCTTCCTGCCCTGACCCGCCCCAAGCAAATCCGGCGTTGCGGACATACTCGTTTCCGCAACGCCGGATTCTTTAAACCTCTGAAGGGGAAGACCCTCAGCGGGGCACCTGCCTGTCAATCGCGGTCGAAGGGACACTGCGGTGGTGATGTCACGGACTCCAGGAAGCTCCGAGACCTGACTCCAGATCTCTTGGATCCTGGCGGCGTCCGGCGCCTCCACTCTGACGATGAGATCAAGCTCGCCGCTGACCACATCGCAGGTGATGATTTCCGGGATGGCACGCAAACCCGCAATGACATCACTGCCCCGCATACGGTCATGTCGCTGAATCAGCAGCACGGCATTGACGGTGGGGATCCCGTCTCGTGCTGATTCCTTGATGGTGTAGCCGCTGATGTCGCCGTCCCGCTCCAACCGCTCGATTCGCTGCCGGACCGCGTTACGGGACAGCAGTACCTTTTCCCCCAGCTGGGCCAAGCTGATGCGGGCATTGCGCCGAAGCTCGGCCAGAATATGCGCATCTATCTCATGATGCGGACTCTTCGGCACTGGGGCTCCTGACTGAAGGGGGTTCAACATGTGATTGGGCGATCTCCCGCAGAGCATCGATGACGACTGCTACTGCTCTGTGGACGACCCTCTCGGGCCTGATCAGCATGTCCACATGGCGAACCGTTTCCAGACCCTGGAGAGGCCGCAGAACAACGTCCTGGGAAGCTGGAATCCGAACCGTATGCCGGGGCAGTAACGCCAGATGACCGCCTTCGGAGACCATGGCAGCGGCAGTGCTGAAGTCATTGATCCGGTGCACCACCCGCATCGGATGCCCCGCCGCCGCGGCTACGGCGTCCAGCATGTCAGCCGGCGAAAACCCTGTGTGAGTGGAAATCCAGGTTGTCCCTACAAGGTCTGAGGGCTTGAGCGTCTTCTTCATGGCCAGATCGTGGGACGAGTGCATGGCCACGTCCATGGGTTCGCGCAACAGTGAGAGCACTGCGAGCCTGTCCCGGGGCCACGGAGGTGTGTGGCTCATCCTGTGCCCAATCACAATGTCATAGCTGGCCGTCAAGGCCGGAAACGACAGGCGGTCCACATCTTCATCGACGCATTCAACCACTGGGAATCCTTCCGTATTTTCCAATGCCGCTATATCCGGAAAGAACGTCATGGCGGCGCTATGGAAGGCACTGACGTGCACCGTCCTGTCGATGCCGCCAACGAACTCATCCACGGTTGCCTCCGCCCGGGTGATCGCTTCCGAGACGGCGATGGCTGCGACAGCGAGAGCCTGCCCCGCGTCCGTGAGCTCCACGGAGCGTCCACGCTTCTGGGTCAACGGTGCCTTGAATTTGCGCTGAAGGGCGCCGAGGGATTGCGAAACTGCGGACGGACTAACCCCAAGGGCGCGGGCTGTAGCGGCCACACTGCCATGATCACCGAGTTCACGCAAGACGCTGAGCTGATACGGATCCATAAGGGTTACCTTAATCATTGATTGGCATATATGCCATTGGTGCGGTGCATAATCGTATCTATCATTGACACAGGTCACAGCCGTACGCCCCATCTGGCGCGCTGCGTGACGAACCCCGGCGGGGTGCTACAGCGCCAATTTGGTCCCCCCGTTTCATAACTTGTCTTTGCCGATCTCCGGTCATGAGCAGGAGTCTCTCCTTCCCGTGACCGTCCTGCCTTGCGCCACGGACGCCGTGGAGGCAGGCCGCTTGACCTCTGGTCAGGCCATAACGCTAGGAACTTTCAGATGTCTTCACTTAGCCACGTTCTCTTTCGCAGAACGACACCAGGAACACAGCAATCCACGGAGCAGCCGGCGCTGAACCGGAGCATGGGCACATTCCAGCTGTCCATGCTGGGCATCGGCGCCACCGTGGGAACCGGTATCTTCATCGTCTTCTCCCAAGCCGTCCCCGTTGCCGGCCCGGCTGTAATCTGGTCCTTCGTGATCGCCGCCGTCGTGGCCGGACTCACTGCCCTCTGCTACGCAGAGATGGCCAGCGCCATCCCCGCATCCGGCTCGTCCTATTCCTACGCCTACGCGACACTAGGCGAATTCCCGGCCCTCGCCGTCGGCGCCTGCCTCCTGCTGGAATACGGCGTCTCTGGGGCAGCTGTTGCCGTTGGTTGGTCCGAGTACCTTAACCAGGCTCTGGAGAATGTATTTGGAGTCCGCATCCCCGAGGCTTTGTCCAGTGCACCCGAAGCCGGCGGCGTTGTGAACCTGCCTGCGATCGCCTTGGTTGCCATGTGCACGCTGCTGCTGGTGCGCGGAGTGAGAGAGTCCGCAAAGGCCAACGCAGTGATGGTGATGATCAAGTTGGCCGTGCTGGTCATGTTCATAGTGATTGGGGTGACGGGGTGGAACCAGGACCACTTCTCCAACTTCGCACCGATGGGCATAGCCGGCATCACCGGGGCTGCCGGCATCATCTTTTTCTCCTACATCGGGCTGGACGCGGTCTCCACTGCAGGCAACGAAGCAAAGAACCCGTCCCGTACCATGCCCCTGGCAATCCTTATCACCCTTGGTGTCGTCACGGCGCTGTATATCGCAGTCGCCGTAGTGGCCATCGGAGCCCAAGAAACCCGAGCCTTTGAAGGGCAGGAAGCCGGGTTGGCGGCGATCCTGCAGACCGTCACAAACGCCAGCTGGCCCGGCACCGTACTGGCCTTGGCGGCCATCGTCTCAATTTTCAGCGTGACCTTGGTTGTGCTGTATGGCCAGACCCGCATCTTTTTTGCGATGAGCACCGACGGGCTCGTACCGCCAGTGTTCTCCCGCGTCAACGCCCGCACCCGGACGCCCATGGCCGGCACGTTCATCACCGGTTCTGCGGTCGCTGTGCTCGCAGGCTTGCTCCCTATCAGCTTCCTTGCCGAAATGACGAGCATCGGCACTTTGGTCGCGTTCATCGTGGTGGCCCTGGCCGTCATCATCCTACGTGCCCAGTACCCGGACCAGCCCGCTCCGTTCAAGGTCCCGCTGTACCCGGTCGTACCGATTCTCGCCATCTTAGGGTGTCTGTGGATCATCAAGGATCTTCGGCCGGTCACGTTGATCGCGTTCGTCGCATGGCTCCTGCTGGCCACGGCGTTCTACTTCACCTACTCCATCCGCCACTCCCGACTTCGGCCGGAGCCGGTGAAAGAACCACTCCCCGTTCCGTAGGGCGCGCCACACGAACTGGCCACCACCAAGCAAGGGAAAGACGAACATGTCCGTCAACCGCGTCATCGAAGCACCCAACGCCCCGGCGCCGGTCGGCTCCTACAGCCAGGCCAAACAGATCGGCCGTTTCCTTCAAGTCTCCGGTCAGATCCCCATCGACCCTCAAACGGGCGGCATTCTCCGGGGCAGCGTCACCGAGCAGGTGTCGCAGGTTCTTGCCCAGATTGGCACGATTCTGGCCCACGCCGCTGCCGGCTGGTCCGACGTGCTGATCAGCCGCGTTTATCTCTCCACTGATCAGGACTTTGACGAGTTCGATGCCGCTTACGGCCGGCATGTACCCGAACCGTACCCGCCCCGGGTGACCGTTGGGGCCGAATTAGCGCCCGGTGTCCTCGTGGAGATCGAGGTGCTGGCCGTCCTCCCGGACGCTGCATGACCTGCTTCACCTGATTGGACGGACGAAAGTGAGCCGCCACCGCGACATCGCAGTGGCGGCTCATGCGTTTCATGCACTGTATTCGAAAAACTGCCTTGAAAAATGCACTGGAAGTGCAGTATGCTGCATTCATGGATGAAAACATCGCAACCCTGGCCTCGGCCATCGGGGTAAGGGTCAAGCAGGAGCGTCAAGCACGCCGATGGACCCTGGACCAACTCGCCGAAGCAGCCGGTGTAAGCCGACGCATGCTCGTCAACGTGGAACAGGCGACGATGAACCCCAGCGTCGGCACGCTGTTGCGGATCAGTGACGCCCTCGGAGTCGGGCTCCCGGATCTGGTCCAGTCCCCCGAACCAAAAGCCGTGAAAGTGACCCGCAAGGGCGAAGGCGCCGTGCTGTGGAGCAGCGATTCAGGCGGACGCGGCGTTCTCGTCGCCGGAACCGAACCGCCGGAAGTAGTTGAACTATGGGATTGGACGCTCGGCCCCGGCGACCAGCACACCAGCGAGGCGCATACGCCCGGCACGAAAGAGCTGTTGCAGGTTCAACACGGAACGGTCAGGGTTGTCGCGGGGGAACAGACAGTAATTCTGGAAGTTGGCGACTCGGTCACCTTCCCTGGTGACATAGCCCATTCGTACGCGAACGACAGCACCAAGGCAGCACGGTTTTCCCTCGCCGTGTTTGAGCGCGGCGTCGGGTCAGGGCATCGGGAGACCGGCAATGCATAACAGCCAAACTCTTCAGGAACTCCTCAACGAAGCACACGTCGCTCCCGACGTCTTCGAGCTTCGACCGGACTACCGGGGTCTGCTGATTGCCGTCGACGGGCTTGTCCCGGAACCCAGCGATGAAGCCGGCAACGCCTTACTGGAACAGGCCGAAGCTGCTGCCCGGGCCGCACTGAACCAGCAGAAAGTCGAACACCTCCCGCACGTTGCTGCGTGGCGGGCGGCTTATCAGTCTTTCGGAGCCAAGCCCAACCGCACCCGCAACAGCCTCGAAGCCCTGGTCCGCCGCGCGGATGCAGGACTCCCCCGGGTCAACAGGCTCACCGACCTTTACAAGGCAATCTCAGTGCTGCACCAGATTCCGCTCGGCGGCGAGGACCTCGCCAGCTACCGCGGAGCACCCCGGCTGATCCGTGCAACGGGCCATGAACCCTTCGACACTGTGGCCAGCGGGGAACCAATCGTCGAATACCCGGACGCAGGTGAAGTTGTCTGGTGCGACGACGGTGGTGTCACCTGCCGCCGCTGGAACTGGCGCCAAGGCCGCCGCACGCAACTGCGCGACGACACGACCTCTGCGTTGTTCATTCTCGATGCCCTCGAACCGATGACCACCGAAGCTCTGCTTGCCGCCGGCAAGGACCTCACAGAGCACCTGCTCCTGCTTGGACCGCAAGTCGTCGCCGCTCAGCAACTGGTTCAGTCCGACGGCCACCAGCCAGGACAGTAATCCGAGCGCGGACGCTGTGAACCTACCTGCGTTGGACCCCACGGACCTGAAGATCCTGGACATTCTCCAGGACGAAGGCAGGCTGCCGAGCGCAACCATCGCCCTGCGTACCGGCCTGACTGAAAGCCAGTGCTCTGAACGGATCTTCAGGCTCGAGCGGGACGGGCACATCGCCGGGTACACGATCATCCGCAACTATCCCGATCCGGCCACGAGACCCATATCGGCCATCATCAGAATCGTGCAGGTGTCCGGACGCACCGGGCACGACCTGCAACGCAGCATGGAATCCATCCCGGAAATCACCACGGCTGACCTCATGGACAACGACCACACGGTGCTCCTGAGGCTCCAGATCCCTGACCTTGAACGGCTAGAGAAGATCAGCGCCTTTTTCAAGGTTCAGTCGGCGGTCCTGGCCCTCGACGTGTCAACAACCCAACCCCTTTACTGTCATCGCCCGGCGCCTCAAACCATTGGCAGCTGACGATGACACCCATCCGAAAGGAAACACCAGCAATGAAGCGAAACCCAGATAAGCACATTCGTGACTCCGTCCATGACTACACTTGGGCGGTCCATGGTGGAAACAACATCGACAAGGGCACCGGAGCCCTCCGCACCCCGCTGATCATGGCCAACTCCTACCTGCTGCCCGAGGACCCCTCCGACATGGACTGGTCGAGTGTAGACGACGGATTGGTCTATAACAGGACTTCCGGGGCGAACTCGGTGGCGCTCGAAACGAAGCTCGCAGCCATGGAGGGCGCCGAAGCCGCCGCCGTCTTCGCCACAGGTGTGGCGGCACTGCACGGAATCTTCTTCAGCCTCCTCAAGGTCGGCGACCACGTCGTGGTTTCCAATGTCACCTACGAAGCCGTCTACCGCCTATTCGGTGAGCTCCTCCCCGAGAAATACGGCATCGAAGTCACCTTCGTGGACGTGGCAGACCTTGAAGCTGTCCAGGCCGCTGTGCGCCCCAACACGAAACTCATCCACGCCGAAACGATCGCCAATCCGACCACCAAGGTCGCCAACGTTGCAGCACTCTCGCGGATTGCCAAGGATGCGGGTGTCTTGTTCAGCATCGATGCCACCTTCACGCCGGCCCCGTTCTACCGGGCCCTCGATGACGGGGCCGATCTGGTCGTCCACTCGCTGACCAAGTACATTAACGGCCATGGCGACGCCATGGGCGGGGTGGTCGCCGGACGCCGCGAGCTCATCCAGCACATCAAGCACGAAGCCGTTGTCGAGGTGGGCGGTGTGATCTCGCCCTTCAACGCTTGGATGATCATGCGTGGTTCCGTCACACTGCCGTTGCGACTCAAGCAGCACTTCTCGAGCGCCGAGAAAGTAGCCGCAGTCCTGGAATCAGACCCACGGGTCGCCTACGTCCTCTACCCGGGCCTTGCATCCCATCCGCAGCACGAAACCGCCGCCAAGCAATTCGGCGGTCGTGGCTATGGGGGTGTCCTCGCCTTCGCCGTCGACGGTGACTCCGACACCCAGAACCGATTCGTCAACAACCTGCAGGTCATTACTTCTGCAGTGTCCCTTGGCCATGATGAATCTCTGATCGTCCATGTTGGCCCGGACGCACGCGGAGGCTCGGAAAACTACCCGGCGTCGTTCCACAAGTACGGCCACATGCGCCTGTCGATCGGCCTCGAGGACTCCGAAGACCTCGTGGATGACATCCTCAACGCCCTGGATAAGACGTTCCCCGGGCAGTAAATATCGCTGCACGTACGAGTCTGGGACGGGCACTTGATAAGGCCCCGTCCCAGGCTTTGTCGTCATTACCTTCACCCTGCCGGACATCAGGCAGGACCCCATTCGCGTGCATGAAAGCACTCATGGCTGAACCTGAGCACATCACCATCGGCCCAACGTCCTCTACGTCGGTACCCATGTCATGCTGGTGGGCACACAGACCGGTGACGGATCAAGGAATATTTCCCCCGCCTCTTCGTATTGGGCGCTGGAAAATATGCTCAGGCGAGCTGGGCTGACAAGCCTCACCCAGCTCTCCTAACCTGCCTGGTAGCCCGCGCGGAGTGGCCCACACACCGAAGAGCCCGCCAAACTGCCGCAGCAACTGTTGTGGGCCGTTTGGCGGGCTGGGAGTGCTCCCCTGTCCTGGTGCTACATGGTGAATTTCGGCGGGCTCCTGTGCTCGCGATGACGGTCAAGGACCGATGCCGCCGAGGCAACAGCTATCAGTCCGGCTGCGAGGAACAACGGCAGCTGGATTGCCAGCTCAACGATGCCCCCTGCCAAGGCTGTGCCAGCGGAGCCCGCAGTGATTTTCAAGGCTCCAATCCAAACGAACACCTGACCGCGCACCGCTGCTGGCGCGTATTCACTACGGGCTGCCAAGGTAGCTGCAAAGAAGTAAGAGTTGAGGGTACCGGCCAGGAAGTATGCCGCAACAGCTACAGGAAACACCCCAGCGACGGCGGCCCCGCACAGGGCAGCCCCCACGGCTGCTCCCAGCCAAGTCATCAAAGGGTCCGCGTCGGTTCGCATGGGGCGGATCATCACGCCGGCAGAACCCATAACGCCGCCAAGCCCGTAAGCTGCCGTCAGAATACCCGCTGCAGCAGGTTCCACACGCAGTTCACCTGTCGATGCAACCGCAGTGATTGGCAGTGCCGCCACCGACAGGGCGACGACGACGGTCAGGTAGAGCGTACGGCGCAGCGGGCCGTTCGAGACCATCATCAGCAAAGTCTTGCTCGGGCGGGGGATCTCCGAGGGGGCGGCCGCAGGAGGCGAATACGGCAAAAGCCTGACTATTGTGGCCGCGGCGAAGGTCGATCCGGCAAGGATCAAGGCTGCCACTGCAGGATCCGCCCACGCGGAGACGGCCGCAACCAACGACGGCCCGATCGTGCCTCCGATGCCATACGTGGCAACATCCCACCCCTGCGCACGACGCTGACTGCTCCTGTCACCTCCGGCAATCGCGGCCAAGCGGCTGCTGATACCGCCTGTTAAGAGGGGACCAACCAGCCCGGAAGCTATGAGCAGCAAGGCAGGGATGATCGGCCACGTGACCGAATACAGAAGAACGGCGGCCGCCAGCGTCACACCGTGTGCCACGCATGCCATGGCGATCACCGTGCGGCCGTCACGAGCCGTGTCCAGACGCCTGGCGATGAGGGGACCGAAGAGATGCGGAGCGGTGATGCAGGCACCGAGCATACCGGCAAGCCAGCCAGGGGCTCCGCTGGTTGTCACGAGCAGGACGATTGCGACGACGGCACCCCCGTCGGCGCTCCGGGCCAGCGTGGCGGCCAGGACATAACGGGCAAGCCCTCCTCGAGTAGTGGGCCTCTCCGAAACCTGGTCAAGCTGTATGCTGCCGTCGGGAGGGCTTACGACTCTCCGTGGAGAAACCGGCATGGGTCAGGCCTCCAACCCTACGGCGCTGATAGCCTCACCCAGCTTGCTTCGGCCTTCGCTGTCCAGCCCCTGCAGTGGACGCGGCAGCGCCCCTGACGGAATCAAACCGAGATCCTCGGCGAGGGCCGCAGTGACACGGAGGCTGCCATAGGTGCGGAAAAGCGACCACAACGGTTCCAGCTCGGCGGATGCTTCAAGCGCCAGGTCTCGGCGCCCACCCAAGGCATGATCGGCGATGATCCTGGCCTGATGCGGAAGCACCCCTGCGATGACCGAATACCAGAGGTCACTACCGGCAAGCAGGGCTTCGGCCGCCACCCAGTCCCCGCTGATGCCCACCGACGTTCCTTCCGGCAGGCCGGAGCGAAGCTTTTCCAGCCGGCTAGCCATCACGTCCGCGCCGGGCGGCGGAATCTTGATTGACGCGATTCCGGGGATCCGGGCGATACGGCCGTGCAGGTCATCAGTGAATGTGAAGCCGGTGGTGCCGGGGTTGTCGTAAACGACGATGGGAAGGGATGATTCGGCGGCAACGTCTTCGTACAGGCCAAAGACTTCCGCTTCGGTCAGGCGCTGGTAGGACACTGGGGCAAGCAGCAAGGCCGAGACGCCGGCGATATGGGCATCCTCTGCCAGCACAAGCACGTCCCGGGTTCGAAGTGCCCCGACGCCGGCGAGAACCGGAACGCCGTCGGCCGCACCCACTGCCGTCTCCAGGACGGCCCTGCGTTCGTCGCGCGCCAGGTAGGCGTAGTTGCCCGTTGAGCCAAGTACACCCAGGGAGTCCACTCCGGCCTGGGCCGCGCGGTTGACCAGCTTGGCAACGGCGTCAAGGTCGACGTTTTCGCCGTTCATGGGTGACAGAGGAAATGCACTAAGGCCGGTGAACAAGGAATTCCTGCTTTCATTTGGTTTGCGGGTCCCCTCAGCGGAGCGGAGATGGCTACATGTTCATGCTTCCAAATCGCTTGGACCTACACTAGGTCCAAGAAACACAGATTTCGGAGGTCCAATGAGTGAAGCCGAATTACCTATCGCACTGAACAGGCAGAGCCCAGTCTCGCTGAGTGCTCAAGTGGCCAGTCAACTGCGCGACGCAATCCTGACCGGACTACTTGGGCCAGAGCACACTCTTCCCGCAACCCGCCGGCTCGCCACGGACTTGGGCATATCTCGAGGTGTTGTGGTGCGCGCGTTCGAGCAATTGTCCGGAGAAGGGTTCCTGGAAAGCAACGGAGCAGGCGGGACGAAAGTGGCGGTGCGCCCGGACCTTCAAACACTCCCCCGCCAGGAGATAAAACCATGCAGCAGCTCGACAAACCAAGACGTTATTGATCTGACTCCAGGCAGGCCATCCGGGGCGCCCTTCAAGGACCGAGAATGGCGAGGCGCCTGGAAGGCCGCCTTGTCAGAGGAGGGAAACACTCAGCTCCCGCCGGCACTGGGAACATGGGCACTCAGGGATGCGGTCGCCCGGCACCTGGCCGTATCCCGGGGGCTCTCGGTCGACCCCCAGAACATCATCATCACCGCGGGCACCAGTGATGCCCTGCATTTGGTTGTAGCTATGCTCCGAGGAAAGCGCGACCATCCGCACGTTCTTGTTGAGGATCCTGGCTACCCCACGGCGCGCCGTGTTCTGACAGCAGCCGGAGCTCAACTCGTAACGGTCCCCGTGGATGAAGACGGTCTCAAAAGTTCACAACTGGCGGCACTAAAGGACATTCCGGATGCAGTGCTGGTGACTCCCAGCCACCAATACCCACTGGGTGGCAGGATGGCCGTTCGGGAAAGGCTGGGGCTGCTGAAATGGGCCGGCCAGCACGGTGTTCTAATCCTGGAAGATGACTACGACAGCGAATTCCGGCACGCCCGAATGCCTCTTCCCGCTGTCGCTTCCCTTCCCAGCACCGCCGAGGTGGTGCTGGTGGGAACTTTCTCGAAGAACCTGAGCCCTTCGCTGCGCTGCGGTTACCTGGCAGTCCGGGGGGATGCCGGGCGGCGGCTCAAAGCAGCCCGCGAAGCCCTCGACACCCCGGTGGCAGGAATACTGCAATCAGCCCTTGCCCACTACATTAACGGCGGTGGACTCTCCAGGCACATCACCCGTGCCCGCAGGGAGTACTCCCACCGGCGCTCCCTGCTCATAGATCGCCTGGGTTCCCGGGGTGACCTTGATCTAGCAGCGCTCGATGGCGGATTGCACGCAGTCATCCGTTTCGAACGACCCGATTCGGCGGACCTGGCAGCGAATGCGCTGAAGTTGGGAGTCCGCGTAATTCCTTTGGCCTCGTACTACGCCGACCGTGCACCCATGAACGGTCTGGTCATCGGGTACGGAGCAGTCAGCGACCTTAAATTGGTTCGGGCGCTGAACATCCTTGGGCCACTCATGGATGGCACAACGTAGCAACAACGTGGCGCGGGAGCAGCACCGATCCAAACAAGACGACATCCAAGGACTAAACTGCTAGTGCACTCCACTGCCCTGATAGTGCATAATGGAGTTCCTGGCGCGCAATACCAAGAGCTTCGCGCCTCCCAAAGTTCACCACAGCAAGGACAAACAATGGCGTGGCTTGTACTAATCCTCTCCGGCGTGCTCGAAGCAGTCTGGGCGACAGCACTTGGAGCATCCAACGGCTTCAAGCGGAAAATCCCGACGTTCATCTTCATCGCTTCCATGGGCATCAGCATGGCTGGCCTGGCCTACGCGATGACCGAGCTTCCCACAGGCACTTCCTACGCCGTCTGGGTGGGTATCGGCGCAGTCCTGACCGCTGTGCTTGCTGTCCTGCGAAAGCAGGAGCGACTTTCCGTGGCACGCACCGCGCTCCTGACAGCCCTGATTGGATGCGTCATTGGTCTGAAGGCGGTCAGCTAAATGCACTGGATTGTGATTCTTGCCAGCGCTGTACTCGAAGCCGTGTGGGCAACGGCCCTTGGACAAAGCGAAGGTTTCACGGCACCATTGCCAACAACCGTTTTCATATTGGGTCTAGTTTTCAGCATGCTCGGATTAGGGTATGCAGCCAAGAAAATACCGATGAGCACGGCCTACGCAGTGTGGACGGGCACCGGCGCTGCCCTCACCGTCACATGGGCCATGATCATCGGCAACGAGACGCCCACCATTCTGCGCATATTCTTCCTCGCGGGAATCGTTGCCTGCGTTATCGGACTGAAACTGGTTCCAGCGGCGCCGACGGCTCTCCCGGACGAGAATGAGGACGCCGTTACCGTTCCTCGGTCCCTGCCCTAGGCTGAAGTCCCGCCTGTCATCGTCTCGAATATCGGCAATAAGCCGTGGGAGCGAAAAGGGCTACAGTGCTTCCGGTCCCATGGGAAGGGCGATGATCAGGAGCGAATGCTAGGTGTGGAGCCTTCATCCGTCCCCGCAGTGCTGATTCAACGGGTCTGCTGCACGGATAGGTGACATCTGTTGTGCCTAGTCAACGGGACTGGGCTGGAAGGATGTCTACTATGACCAAGCCGTACCCGAAGGAATTCCGGGATGATGTTGTCCGGGTCGCGTTGAATCGCGAGCCCGGGGTTGAGCTGGCCCAGATCGCGAAGGATTTCGGGGTCCATTTCACGACGTTGTACGGGTGGATGGAGAAGGCCGAGGTTGAGGCGGGGAACCGTCCGGGGATCACGGGTGAGCAAGCCGCGGAACTCGCGGCCGCGAAGCGGCGGATCAGGACGTTGGAGCAGGAAGTTGAGGTTCTGCGCCGGGCAGCGGCATATTTCTCCCAGGCTCATCTGCCGGGAAAATGAGCTACCCGCTCGTCCAAGACCTAGCCGCTGACGGTATTCCCGTCACGGTGACGTGCCGGGTGCTGAAGATCGCCCGCCAGCCCTACTACCGCTGGCTGGCCACCCCGGTTACCGACGCCGAGTACGAACAGGCCCACCGGGCCAATGCTTTGTTCGATGCCCACCGGGACGACCCCGAGTTCGGGTACCGATTCCTGGTCGATGAAGCCCGCACCTCGGGTGAGCCGATGTCTGAGCGGACCGCGTGGCGGATCTGTGCGGACAACGGCTGGTGGTCGGTCTTTGGGAAGAAACGCGGCAAATCCAAGAAGGCTGGCCCTCCGGTCCACGATGACCTGTGCGCGGTGACCGACAGCAAGGGCCGAACCCGGCACGAATTCACCGCCGAGGG